>NZ_CP025407.1:3422500-3747500 GCF_002847285.1 Streptomyces sp. CMB-StM0423
CGCAAAATCCGGCCGCCCGCCGAAAAGAACCGGGCATGCCGATTCAACCCCGACGAAAGGGAGTCGATCACACAACGAGAAGATGGGACGAGCCGCCCCACAGGGACGGCCACCGTCGCACTCCAGAACCCGAACGGCCCCGTGGCAACCCGAAGAACCTTACGGAGCGGCCTGACCGGTGTCAAGCGCGATCAAGGGCTAGTCCAAATCGGACAGTCGGCCGCTCGCGTCGGGCTGGGCGTCCTCCACACGGCGGAGGAGGCGGGTCAGCAGCTCGCCGAGCAGGGTGCGTTCGGTCGGGGTGAGGTCCTGGAGCAGGTCTTCCTCCCAGTCGGTGCCCATGCGCATGGTCGCGAACCACTTCTCGCGGCCCAGCCCGGTGATGCCGACGATGACGCGGACGCGGTTGGCCTCGTCGCGTTCGCGGGTGACCAGGCCCTCGGTGACCATGCGGTCGATGCGGTGGGTCATCGCGGCGGGGGTGAGGCCGAGGCGCTTGGCCAGCTCGCCTGGGCCGAGCTGGTACGGGGCGCCGGCGAGGACGAGGGCCTTGAGCACCTCCCACTCGGCGCCGTTGATGCCGATGTCGGAGAGGTGGCGGCCGTAGGCGACGGTCATGCGGCGGTTGAGGCGGCTGAGGGCCGAGACGATCTGCTCGACCTGGGGGTCGAGGTCCTGGAACTCCCGCTGGTAGAGCGCGATCTGCTCGTCGAGCGAGCGCAGCTCCTGCGTGGGCGGCCGTTCGGCATCGGGGGCCGGGGCGTCGCTGTCGGACATGGCGCGCAGTATTCCACCAATCTCGTTCGCGTCGAACTTCTCAGTCATGTACTCTTTAGGTCTGAACTTTAGCATCGAAGTCTTCGACCCGGTAGCTCGTCGGCTCCGGGACGCACGTGTGTATGGGTGGTGAGTAGTGACACGGGAGACCGGCACCGCGGCCCTCCGCAGGATCCAGATGGGGAACGCGCTGAGTGCCTTCGGCAGCGGCTTCACGGTGCCGTACACGTTCTTGTACGTATCGCGGGTGCGGGATCTGGGCTCGACGACGGCGGGTGTCGCGCTCGCCGGGTTCGCCATGGCCGCGCTGCTCGTGCTGCCCTTCACCGGGCGGTTCATCGACCGGCGCGGGCCGCTGCCCGTGGCCCTTGCCGGTACGGTCGCGGCCGCGACCGGGGCCCTGTCGCTGGGGCTGGCCTCGACGGCGCCGATGGTGCTCGCGTCGACGCTGGTCATGGGCGCCGGGATGGCGGTCATCCAGCCGGCGCTGGCGACGATGATCGTGTGGTGCTCGACCACGGTGACGCGGTCGCGGGCGTTCGCGACGCAGTTCTTCCTGAACAACCTCGGGCTCGGTGTCGGCGGTCTGCTGGGCGGGCTGCTCGTGGACGAGGAGCACGCGGGGTCGTTCGTGCGGCTCTTCGCCATCGAGTCGGTGATGTTCCTGGTGCTCGGCGCCGTGGTCGCGACGGTGCGGCTGCCGCGCGGGACGCGCGCCGCGCACGCCGTGCCGGCGGGCGAGGGGGCCCGGGGGCGGTGGCGGATCCTGCTCGCGGACCGGGCGATGGTGTGGCTCTGCGTGCTGGGCTTCGTGATGTTCTTCGCCTGCTACGGGCAGTTCGAGTCGGGGCTGTCGGCGTTCGCGGTCGAGGTGTCGGGGATATCCCCGTCGACGCTCGGGGTGGCGCTGGCGGCGAACACCGCGGTGATCGTCGTGGCGCAGTTCGCCGTGCTGCGGCTCGTGGAGCGGCGGCGGCGCAGCCGGGTCATCGCCGCGGTCGGGCTCATATGGACGTTCGCGTGGCTGGTCGCCGCCGCCTCCGGGTGGGTCGCCGGCGGACAGGCGATGGCGACGGCGGCGATCATCTCCACGTACGCGCTCTTCGGCCTCGGCGAGGCGATGCTGTCGCCGACCGTGGCGCCTCTTGTGGCGGATCTGGCGCCGGGGTCGCACATCGGGCACTACAACTCGGTGTTCGCGCTGGTCAAGCAGTTGGCGCTGGCGATCGGGCCGGCCGTCGGCGGGCTGCTGGCGGGGGCCGGGGCGTACGGGGCGTACATCTCGATGCTCGTCGTGTGCTCGCTGGGCATCACGGTGATGGGGCGTCTGCTTGGCCGCCGGCTGACGCCGGTGCAGGACTGCCCGCGGCTCGCGGGCACCGTGCAGGTCGCGGCCCACAAGCCGGCGGCGGCCGAGGCGGAGCCGGCACCCGTGCAGGCGGCCTAGGCGCGGGCCCCGCGGGCTCCTGCCTGCGCGAGCCCGCCCCTTCCGTACGCGGCCTCAGTGGCCGTGCTCGCCCGGCAGGGCGAACTCGCACCACACCGCCTTGCCGCCGCCCAGCGTGCGGCGTGAGCCCCAGGTCGAGGCGATCGTGGCGACGATGGAGATGCCGCGGCCGTTCTCGTCGCCGGGCTCCGCCCGGCGGCGGCGCGGCAGGCGGTCGTCGCCGTCGGTGACCTCGACGATGAGCCTCCGGTCCGTACGCCGCAGGCGCAGCCGCATCGGCGGGGAGCCGTGCTGCAGGGAGTTGGCGACGAGTTCGCTGGCCGCCAGCACGCCCAGCTCGCGCAGCTCCGCCGGGAAGCGCCAGCTCGCCAGGACGCCGTCGGCGAAGGCGCGGGCGCGCGGGGCCGCCTCCACGCCGCCGAGGAGGTCGAGCGCCGCGCCGCGGAAAAGTTCGGCCTCCCCGTCGTCGCGCAGCGGGTGCTCAAGGACGAGCACGGCGACGTCGTCGTCGTGCTCGGCGGTGACGCCCAGGGAGCGGATGAGGCGGTCGCAGACGACGCCGGGTGCGCCGGTGGCGCCGGCGAACGCGCTCACGAGCGCGTTCACGCCCTCCTCGATGTCCTGGCCGCGGCGCTCGATGAGGCCGTCGGTGTAGAGGACGGCGGTCGAGCCGGGCGGGAAGGGCAGTTCGGCGGAGCTGTGCACCCAGCCGCCGGTGCCGAGGGGCGGTCCCGTGGGTTCGTCGACGCGGCGCACGGTGCCGTCCGCGTCGCGGATGAGGATCGGCAGGTGGCCGGCCGAGGCGTGCACCAGGCGGCCCTCGTGCGGGTCGTGGACGGCGTACGCGCACGTGGCGATCTGGTTGGGGTCGATCTCGGCGGCGAGGCCGTCGAGGAGCTGGAGCACCTCGTGCGGCGGCAGGTCCAGGCGGGCGTACGCGCGTACCGCGGTGCGCAACTGGCCCATGACGGCGGCGGCGCGGACGCCGCGGCCCATGACGTCGCCGATGACCATGGCCGTGCGGCCGGCGCCGAGGGTGATGACGTCGTACCAGTCGCCGCCGACGGCGGCGTCCGTGCCGCCGGGCTGGTACTTGGCCGCGACCCGCAGGTCGTCCGGGTGCTCCAGTTTCTCCGGCAGCAGGCTGCGCTGCAGCGCCACCGCGGCCTCGCGCTGCATGCGCTCGCCGGCGCGCAGCCGCTCGGCGGCCTCCACCTGGTCGGTGACGTCGGCGGCGGAGACGAGCACGCCGCCGCTCTCGCCGACGTCGATGGGGCTGCAGGTGAACGTGTACGAGCGGGAGTCGGGGGCGCGGCGGGCCTTGACGGTGCGCGGGGTGCCGCTGCGCAGCACCTGGTCCATCAGCGGCAGCAGCCCCAGCTCGGCGAGTTCGGGCAGCGCGTCGCGTGCCGGGAGGCCCGGGGCGCGGGCGCCGAAGACGGCGGCGTAGGCGTCGTTGACGTAGGCGATGCGGTGGTCGGGGCCGTGGACGACCGCGACGGGTGCCGGCAGCCGGCCGAGGGTGGCGCTGACGGGCAGCTCGATGCCGGGGTCGACGTCGTGTTCCGTATCGGGTTCCGGGCCCGTGTCGCCGCCGCCGCTCGCCGTACCGCCGCCGGGGTCGGCGTCCGGCTCGGCGCCGGGGGGCGGTTCCGCCGCAGCGCGGCGGCCCTGCCGTCCGGCGCGGGCGGAGGGGACGGCACCGCGGAAGCCCCGCGCGGCGGCGGTGCGGCGCGGGGATCCGGGGAGCCGGGGGCTCCAGCGCGTGAAGTTCAAGCGTGCCAGTCCCAGGTCCACTCGTTGGTCGTTCGTTTCGCTCCGTGCCGTTTCGTGCCCGTCCATGGTCACATGCCCCGCCTCAGTCGCCGTCAGGGCCGCGACCCGACCGGGTGGCGAGTTCGAATTCCGCCCGGGGGTGTTCCAGCGAGCCGAGGGCGACGATCTCCCGCCTGAACAGTCCGGCAAGGGTCCACTCGGCGAGCACATGGGCCTTACGGCCCACGGTGGGGAGCTTGCCGAGGTGGTACGCACGGTGCATGAGCCAGGCAGGGTAGCCCTTCAGCCGGTGGCCGTACACATAGGCGATGCCTTTGTGGAGGCCGAGGGAAGCGACGGAGCCGGCGTAGCGGTGCCGGTAGTCGCGCAGGGGGTCGCCGCGCAGGGCTGCGGCCAGGTTGTCGGCGAGGACGCGGGCCTGGCGGACGGCGTGCTGGGCGTTGGAGGCGCAGAGTGCGCCGGGCTCGTCGGCGGTGAGGTCCGGTACGGCGGCCGCGTCGCCGGCGGACCAGACGGCGTCCTCGCCCTCGACGCGCAGGTCGGGGGTGCACCGCAGGCGGCCGCGGTCGTCGCGGGGCAGACCGGTGGCGGCGAGCACGGGGTTGGGGCGGACGCCGGCGGTCCACACGAGGGTGCGGGTGGGGAAGCGGGCGCCGTCGTCGAGTTGGGCGACGCGGTCCGTACAGCTCGACAGGCGGGTCTCCAGGCGTACATCGATGCCGCGTTCGCGCAGGCGGCGTACGGCGTACTCGCCGAGCCGCTCGCCAACCTCCGGCAGGATGCGGTCGCTCGCCTCGACGAGGACCCAGCGCATGTCCGCGGGGCGTACGCCGGTGTAGTAGCGGGTGGCGTAACGCGCCATGTCTTCGAGCTCGGCGAGGGCTTCCACGCCGGCGTAGCCGCCCCCCACGAACACGAACGTCAGCGCGGCCTCGCGGACGGCGGCGTCGCGGGTGGAGGAGGCGATGTCGAGTTGTTCGAGCACGTGGTTGCGGAGGCCGATGGCCTCTTCGATCGAGGTGAAGCCGATGCCGTACTCGGCGAGCCCGGGCACCGGCAGCACCCGGGAGACGGATCCGGGCACCATCACGAGCTGGTCGTACGCCAGCTCCAGCGGCGGTTCGCCGGTCTCGTCGGTGGCGAGCGTCGAGACGCGTGCGGTGCGCTCGGCGTGGTCGACGGACGTCACGCGGCCGGCGACCACGCGGCAGCGGGGCAGGACGCGGCGCAGCGGCACCACGACGTGGCGCGGCTGGACGGAGCCGGCGGCGGCCTCGGCGAGGAAGGGCTGATAGGTCATGTACGGGTCGGGGGCGACCACGGTGATCTGCGCCGCGCCTCTTCTGAGCTGCTTGCCGAGGTGCTTCTGCAGCCGCATCGCCGCGGCCATCCCGACGTTGCCGCCACCGACGACGAGTACCCGCGTCGGATCCGTCATGGGCAACCTCCTGCCTGGGGTCCCGCCTGGGGCCCGGCCTCGCCGCACGCCGCCGGCGGCGGTGGGCCCGGGACGAGGCCGCCGACGGCGACCTCGGAACACCCATGACGCACCGCGTGCGGACTTTTGTCCACAGGCGGGGGAAGGATTTCCGGCGCCCGAGGTGTCCGACCCGCGGCCGATCCTTATCCACAGCCCCTTCTCTCTTGACTTCTGCTGAACTATGTTCGTACGAGCCGGAGTGGCCCGACCAGATGCACTCCGGTAAGCAGGGTGGGGAGTCTCCGGGGGGAGACTGTCATAACCGGGGGAAACAGAGATGCAGGTTCAGAGCAGTCGTCTGTCAGCAAACATGTCGGGACCGGACACTTCCGGCGAACTGCCGACGAATGGCCGGTCGGCGCTGCGGGTCGACGCGCAGCGCAATCTGGAGCACGTCCTGCGCGCCGCGCGCGAGGTCTTCGGGGAGCTGGGTTACGGCGCCCCGATGGAGGACGTCGCCCGCCGCGCCAGGGTCGGCGTAGGCACGGTGTACCGCCGCTTCCCGAGCAAGGAAGTGCTGGTCAAGCGCATCGCCGAGGCGGAGACCGCGCGGCTCACCGAGCAGGCCCGTGCGGCACTGCAGCAGGAGGAAGAGCCGTGGGCCGCGCTGGCCCGCTTCCTCCGCGCGTCCGTCGACTCCGGTGCCGGGCGGCTGCTGCCGCCGCAGGTGCTGGGCGTGACGGCGCAGGCGCCGGAGGGCGAGCCGCGGGTGCCGCAGCAGCGGCCCTCGCCGGACGGCACGGCGCCGCAGGCCGGCGGTGCGGTCGCGGGTGAGGGCCCGGGTGCGGAGGGCGCGAGCGTCGGCGGTACGGACGCGGCGGCGCTGCTCGACGTGGTCGGGCAGTTGGTCGCGCGCGCCCGGGACGCGGGGTCGCTGCGCGCCGACGTATCGGTGTCGGACGTGCTGCTGGTGATAGCCACCGCGGCGCCGTCCCTGCCGGACCCGGAGCAGCAGGCGGTCGCGTCCGCGCGGCTGCTGGACATCCTGCTCGACGGGCTGCGGCCGCACGCGGAGGGCTGAGCCCCGGGCCGTGCCCGCCAGGGGTGCGCCGGGGTGTGCCTCGGCGTGCCCTGACGGGCCCCATGGGGTTCCCCTTGACGGGTGTCCCCGCCGGCGGTGGTTCGTGTTGACGGCGTCGCCCGTCAGGGTGCCTCTCGCCGGGCGCCGGCTTTGGCGGCCGGCGTAGCGGCCGTTCGTCAAGCGAGGCCGCCGTCTACCCCGAAAGCGTGACCGGTAGTGCGCCGCGAGCGGGAAAACCCCCCAACGGGTGGTTGACCGTTCAACGCGGACGGCGGCCACGGCCCGTTGTGACACGCTCACCCGATGAACGGGCGGGACGAGCTCTACGGGAGCTTGCGGCATGGCAGTTGACGATCGGGACGATCGCGGGCATGCCATGGACGGCGGGACCTCAGGCGGTTCCGACGAGGCCGTGGGGGCCATCCCCAAGCAGCGTGAGCGGCGGGACGAGGGGGTCACGGGACCCCTGCCCTCCGACACGGAGTTGGTCGGCCGGATGCGTACGGGCGACGACAGCGCGTACGAGGAGCTGTACCAGCGGCACGCCCCGGCGGTCCGCCGGTACGCGCGCACCTGCTGCCGCGACTCGCACACCGCCGACGACCTCACCGCCGAGGTGTTCGCCCGCACGCTCCAGGCGGTCCGCGGCGGCGCCGGTCCCGAGACCGCGGTACGGGCGTATCTGCTGACCACCGTGCGGCGGGTCGCCGCCGCCTGGACGAAGACCGCCAAGCGCGAGCAACTCGTCGACGACTTCGCCGTCTTCGCCACCCAGGCCGCGCGGCCGGTCTCCGACGACGACACCCTCGACCTGGGCGCCGACGTACGGGCCATGCACGAGGCCGAGCAGTCGATGGCGGTGCAGGCGTTCCGCAGCCTGCCCGAGCGCTGGCAGACCGTGCTGTGGCACACGACGGTGGAGGACGAGTCCCCCAGCCAGGTCGCGCCGCTGCTCGGGCTCACCGCCAACGCCACCGCCGTACTGGCGCACCGCGCCCGCGAGGGGCTGAAGCAGGCGTACCTCCAGGCGCATGTCTCGACCGCGCTCACCGCGGGCGGCGACTGTGCCCGGTACGCGGACCGGCTCGGCGCGTACGCCCGCGGCGGGCTGCGGATGCGCGCCGAGCGGGGGCTGCGCAAGCATCTGGACGACTGCACGCGGTGCCGCATGGCGGCGGTCGAGGTCGCGGACGTCAACTCCCGGCTCAGCACGCTGCTTCCGGTCGCGGTCGTCGGCTGGTTCGCGTCGGCCGCGGCGGCGAAGGCCGCCGGGTTCGCGGGCGTCGGCGCGGGTGCCGGGGCGGCGGGTGCCACCGGAGCGGGGGCCGCGGCGGCGGCGAGCGGCGTCGGCGGCATCGGCGGCGGGGCGGGCTCGGGTGCGGCCGGCGGTGCCGGTGCGGCGGCGGGCGAGGGGGTCGGTGCGCCGGTCAAGGTCGCGGCCGCGGCGGGCATCGTCGTGGCCGCGGCGGCAGCGGCGCTGGCGCTCGTACTCTCCGGCGGCGACGGCGGGAAGGAGCCGGTCGCCAACCCGCCCGCCACCTCGGCCCCGGCGCCGCCCCCGGCGCCCCCGGCCGAGAAGAAGCCGGAGCCCACTCCCCCGCCCCCCGCCCCCGAGCCGGCGGAGCCCACCCCGACGCCGACGCCCACCCCGACCCCGGAGCCTCCCTCCCCCAGCCCCACGCCGACCCCCACGCCCACGCCCACGCCGACCCCGACACCCACCCAGACGCCGAAGCCGCCGCCCCCACCGCCACCGCCGCCCCCCGCCGAGCCGTACCGCGTCGCCGGCCTCGACGCCGACGTCCTCGGCGACGGCACGGCCCCGGAGATCGTCGCGAGCCGCAGCGGCTGGTGGTGGCAGCGCGAGGACTTGGACGTCGGCGGCACGACCTACGCCCACGGCGTCACGGTGTCCGCCAAGTCATCGCTGGTCATCGAGCTGAACCGGTCCTGCACCCGCTACCGGGCGGCGGCCGGCATCGACGACATGATGGACCGCCTGGGCGCGGCCAGATTCACCGTCTACGGCGACGACGCCCGGCTCTGGCGCTCGGACTGGGTCGAGGCGGGCGAGCAGGCGGCGGTGGTCGACGTGGGTCTGCCGTCCGGCACCGAGACCATCCGGCTGGAAGCGGAACCGCAGCACCCCATCCACACCGCGCTGCTGACGGGCTGGGCGGACTCAGTCATCGACTGCCGCTGAACGCCGCCCCAGCCGGGCGCCTCGTCCGCCGCTGCCGGAGGCCGCGCGCGAGCCCGTACGCCCCGGCGCACTGCGCCGCCGGGCACGCCCCGGCGCGTACCCCCTACGCCGGCGCGACCAGCAACGGGCGGGCGCGCTCGCGCAGTTCCGCCACCATCGGCTCGTCGCCGTACGGCTCCAGCCGGGCCAGCAGGTCCTTCACGTACTCCGTCGTCCGCGCCGACGAGATCCGGCCCGCGACCTCCACCGCCCGCGTGCCCTGCGCGCACGCCGCGTCGAGGTTCCCCGACTCCAGCTCCGCCACCGCCGCCACGATCAGCCGCAGCCCGTGCGAGCGTACGAACGCCTCCGTCGGCCGCGCCAGCGCCTGTTCGGTGAACCGCCGCACCTGCCGCGGCACCCGCAGGTCGCGATAGCACTCGGCGGCGTCCGCGGCCAGCCGGTCGTAGGCGTAGAAGTCGAGCCAGGCCGGGTCGGGGTCGCCCGCACGGGCGCGCTCCAGCCAGCTCTCCGCCGCCGCCAGGGCCGTGCCGCACGACGCTTCGTCCTGTGCGCGGGCGTGCGCCCGCGCCTCGACGAGGTGGAAGAAGCTCATCGCACGCGCCGTCGCCAACCCCCTGTTGCGCTCGATCGCCGCCTGCGCGAGGTCCACGCCCTCGTCGGCGAAGCCGCGGTACGTCGCCTGGAGCGACATCGACGCCAGGACGTACCCGCCGAGCGGCACGTCCGCCGCCGCCCGCGCGAGCCGCAGCGCCTGGATGTAGTACCGCTGGGCCGCCTCCTGCTGCCCCGTGTCGAAGGCCATCCACCCGGCGAGCCGGGTGAGTTCGGAAGTCGCGCCGAAGAGCGAGCGCCCGACCTCGTCGGTGTACGCGCCGAGCAGCAGCGGCGTCGCGTCCACCCGCAGGCACTCCGGCACCATCGACGCCCGCCAGTCGCCGCCCCCGTACTTGGAGTCCCAGCGCCGCGCCTCGTCCGCCGCGTCGCGCAGCTTGGCGACGTCGCTGTGCCCCACGCGCCGCGGCCCCGGGCCGTCGGCGGCGGGCGCGTGCTGCGGGTCGACGCCGTCGAGGCCGCGGGCGACCGAGCCGTCGGCCGGCGTGATCAGCCAGCGGGAGGCGGGCGTCGCGTACGCGCTGACGGCGAAGGAGCCGGCGAGGCTCTGCCAGATGCCGCCGCTGCCCGCGCGCCGCCCGGCGAGGTCGAGCCGGTACAGCTCGGTGGCCGAGCGCACCGCCTCGCCCACGTCCCGCGGGAACGCCAGGCCCACTTCGGGCGCCGGGTCGGTGTCGGCCAGCCCTATCTCGTGCAGCGGCACGGGGCGGCCGAGCTTGCCGGCGATGGCGGTGGCGATGAGGTGGGGCGCGGCGCCCTGGGGCACCATCCCCTTCGTCACCCAGCGGGCGACGGACGTCTTGTCGTACCGAAGCGTCATGCCGCGCTGCGCGCCGAGGTCATTGACCCGGCGGGCGAGTCCGGCGTTGCTGATCCCGGCGAGCGCGAGCATGTGGCCCAGCTTCTCGTTCGGCCCGCGTGGCGTCCTGGACATGCACACCCCTCGACCACCGACGGCTCCCGTCCGGCAGGTGGGGATCCGGCCGGGTCGCATATGCACCCAGCGTAGTTCGCCGGATCCCGACCGTTAAGAGGAATGTTTCCGGATGGCGGGATTGCAGCGCGCGTGCTCCGGGGTCGTGTGGCGGTGCGCCGTACGTGCGCTCTGCCCGCAAAGGGCCGTGCACGCTTGGCTGGTTGTCCGTGGGTGGGCTCGCCGCGCCTGGGAAAGCGGCGGGCCTGGGGAACTCCGCCGTCATTCATCCCCGCGGGCGGCGGCTCACGGTCCGGGGAGCGCGGGACGCTTCCCGGACCACACAAGCCCGGAAGACGGGCTTGGATGGCCGGGATTGCGCCGTGTAGAGAATGGCTGAATGACGCCCCTCACGGGGGGTGTAGATCCGGGCGTACGGGACGCCCGCACCGGAGTCCGGGCACCGCCCGGGTGTCCGTACCGCGTTCCGGACGGCGCGCCGGGGGGCCGGTTCGTACCGCCTGTTGATCCTCTTCCTCATGCAGGGCCCGCCGGGCCGCCCAACTGCCGTGAGCGCGCCCGCGCGGCGGCCTCCGGGGGCGCTTCCGGCCGTGACGGGCAGACTCCCGCACGACCGCATCCACTCACATGCGCCCCTCTCGTGGCAGCATTGGTCCTGACGAAGCGGCAGTACGCCCTGAGCGTGGCGGAGTTGATGCCGATCGCCCGGCTCGCCTGGCTCGCTTGGCATATGCCGATACGTCCCCAGTTGCCCACGAGGAGGCGCGCATGCGGTGGTTGGTGGGGTGGAGCAGTGCCGCCGCCGCGCCCTCGTTCCTCGACGGTGCCCAGTCCGCCGACGACTACGACCTCCACCCCGTCGGCGCCCAGCTCGTCTGGGGCGGCTCCGATCCGCTGTGGGCGGTCGGCGACTGGCGGCCGGACGAGATCCGCGTCGTCGACGTCGCCCCGCTGATCCGGCTGGCGGTCTTCGGCACCTGCGGCGCGAGCGGCGACCAGTTGCGCGTGGGCCTGCTGTCCGCCCGCGGCGGCGCCGTACGGCACCTGACCGCCTGGTCCGGCGGGTACACGGCCGTCGCGCAGGTCGGCCGCCGCACCACCGTCCTCGGCGACCTCGCCGGCGCGCGCCCCGTCTTCCACGCCGCCTGGGACGGCGGCACCGCGTACGCGACCGCCGCGCTGCCGCTCGCCGACCTGATCGAGGCCGAGCTGGACGTCCCCCACCTCGCCGCCCAACTCGCCTGCCCCGACGTGCCGGAGGCGCTCGGCGACGGCACGCCGTACGCCGGCGTGCGCCGCGTGCCTCCCGGCCACGCGCTCATCCTCCGCGAGGGCGCCAAGGAGATCACCGGCTACGAGCCGCGCGCCTCCCTCGCCGTCGCCGCCCCTTCGCTGGACACCGAACCGGCAGTGGCGGGCGTACGCGACGCGCTGGTGGAGTCCGTACGCGCCCGGCTCGCCGCCCCGCGCCACGCGCCGGAACCCGGCTACGGCGGCCTCGACCCCGGCCCCGTACCCGGCATGGGCCCGGCCGACCGCCGCGCCTCGCGCGGTCCCGCGCCCGGCATCGGCGCCGACCTGTCCGGCGGCATCGCCTCCGGCACCCTCGCGCTGCTCGCCGCCGGGCTGCCGGGCGCGCCCGGCACACCGCCGGGGCTGGGCCCCGGACAGGGCGAGCGCCTGGTGGCCGTGACGTTCAACGACCTGACGGCGCGCGCCGACGAGGCCGAGCTGGAGCGGGCCCGCACCATCGCCGCCAACCCGCGACTGCACCACGTGGTGGTGGCCGCCGGCGAGGCGGCACTGCCGTACGCGGACCTGGAGAGCATGCCGCTGACGGACGAGCCTGGGCCCTCCCTGGTCGCCGCCGCCCGGCACCGGCGCAGGCTGACTGCGGGCAGCGCCGACCACCTCGTGGGCGTCGGCGCCCGCGAGGTCCTCGACGCGCACCCGGCGCGGCTCGCGGACCTGCTGCTGGACCGCAGACGGCGCTCGCTGTTCCGGCCCGTGACGGCGCTGGCGCGCGCGGAGGGCTCGGTGCTGGCACCGCTGACCGTCTACCGCGCGGCCCGCCGGCTGGCCCGTACGTCGTACTGGGAAGGCATCTCCGAAGGCGCCGAGGCGCTCCTCGACGACCCCGCGGGCGTGCCCGGCGGAGCGCCCGGGCGCAGCCGGGGCGCGCTCGACGCGTCGCTGGCCGCGCTGAGCTGGTGCCGGCCGGGGCCTGCGGCGCGGTGGCTGACGGGCGAGGCGCTGGCCGAGGTGGCGGTACGGCTCCGGGGCTCCGCGGGCACGGCGAACGGCGACGGCACCGGCCGCCCCGGCGAGCGCCGCGCCGCCGCGGCACTGGCGCAACTGGGCGCCGACTACCGCGTCTTCGAGCAGGCCGCGGAGGTCAGGTTCCAGCGGCTGCACGCCCCCTTCCTCGACAACCAGGTCGTACGGGCCTGCCGCGCCCTGCCCGAGGCGCTGCGCGTACAGCCGGGCGCGCGGGCAGCGGTGCTCGGCGCCGTACTCGACGGCGCGGGCATCCGCGGGCTGCCGCCGGGCTGGGGCGCGACGACCGGCCCCGCGGCGGCCGCCGCGTCGGCGGAGCGCATCGGGCTGCGCCGCGCCTCAACGGAGCTGGCCGACCTCTTCCACCGGCCGCTGCTGGCGGACGCGGGTCTGGTGGAGGGCCGGGTCGTACGCAAGGCGCTGCGCGCGGCGGCGGACGGCGAGGCGCTGCCGCTGGGCGGGCTCGCGGAGCTGGTCTCGACGGAGCTGTGGCTGCAGCGGCTGCTGATGCGGCGCGGGTCGTGCTGGACGGGCGACGCGGCGCCGCGGCAGCGCGCGGTCGCGGGCGGGGTGCCGCCGCGGCTGCCGCTGTAGGAGGTTCGCGGCCCCCGGCGCTTCGCGGGCCCCGCGGTAAGGGGCTTCGCGGTAAGGGGCTTCGCGGCCCCTGGTTTGGCGGCGGCCGGGCCGGTCGGGGGATGATGGGGCCGACCCCTGCCGGAGGTGCCATGGCCGACGACTGCGACGTACTCGTGATCGGCGCCGGCATCGTCGGCCTCTCCACGGCGTACGCGCTGACGCGGGCCGCCCCCGGCATCCGCGTCGTCGTCCTGGAGAAGGAGCCAGGCCCGGCCCAGCACCAGACCGGGCGCAACAGCGGCGTGATCCACAGCGGCCTGTACTACCGGCCGGGCTCGCTCAAGGCGCGCTACGCGGTGCAGGGCGCCACCGAGCTGGTCGCCTTCTGCGCCGAGCACGGGCTGCCGCACGCGGTCACCGGCAAGATCGTCGTCGCCACGGACCGGGACGAGCTGCCGCGCCTGCACGCCCTGGCGCAGCGCGGGCGTGAGAACGGCATCCCGGTGCGCGAGCTGGGTCCCGCGCAGATCACGGAGTACGAGCCGCATGTGCGCGGGCTGGCGGCGCTGCACGTGGCGACGACGGGGGTGTGCGACTTCCGGGCGGTGGCGCGGACGCTGGCGGAGCTGGCGCGGGAGGCGGGGGCGGAGGTGCGGTACGGGGTGGAGGTACGGGCGATCGCGAGACGCCCGGGCGGGGCGCGTACCTCTGAGCCCACGGCCGTCTCTGACACCACCCACCCCGACGACACCACCGGCCCCGGTACTTCCGTCCGCCCCACCGACGCCACCTGCCCCGCCGACGCCACCCGCCCTGCCGATGCCACCGGCCCGGCTGTCGCCGTCCGCACCGCCGCCGGTGACGTCGTCCGCGCCCGCGCCCTCGTCAACTGCGCCGGCCTGCACTCCGACCGCATCGCCCGCATCGCCGGCGATCGCCCAGGGCTGCGCATCATCCCCTTCCGCGGCGAGTACTACGAGCTGGCCCCGCACGCCGCCGACCTCGTCCGCGGCCTCGTCTACCCCGTCCCCGACCCCGCGTTCCCGTTCCTCGGCATCCACCTCACCCGCGGCATCGACGGCGCCGTCCACCTCGGCCCCAACGCCGTACCCGCGCTGGCCCGGGAGGGGTACTCCCGTACGAGCCTCAGCCCCCGCGACGCCGCCGCCACGGTCGCGTACCCCGGCAGTTGGCGCATAGCACGCCGCCACTGGCGCTACGGCGCCGGCGAACTCCGCCGCTCCCTCTCCCGCCGGGCGTTCACCCGGGACGTACGGCGCCTGCTGCCCGCCGTCGACGAGAAGGACCTGCGCCCGGCACAGGCGGGGGTACGGGCGCAGGCGGTGCTGCCGGACGGGGCGCTGGTGGACGACTTCCGCTTCGCGGAGGGGCCGCGGACGATCCACGTACTGAACGCGCCGTCCCCGGCCGCGACCGCGTCGCTGCCGATCGGCAGGGAGATCGCCCGCCGGACGCTCGCCCTGCTGTGACGGGCGGGAGACCACCCCCTTCACCGGCTCGGGGCATGGGGGGACCGCCCCCTTCACCGGCTCGGGGCCTCCGTAAAATGGGGACACTGTGTCCGACCACTCCGATCAGCACGATCGTCCCCAGCCCAGGTTCCCCGACGGCCCCGCCCCCGCGCCCGCCGGGCCGCACAACGAGCGACGTATCCGCTCCTTCGTGCCGCGCCGCAGCCGCGTGACCCTCGCGCAGGGCGAGGCCCTGAAGCGGCTCTGGCCGAAGTGGGGCTTCGACATCGACGGCGCGTCCGTACTCGATCTCGACGACCTCTTCTGCGGGCTCCCCGTCGTCCTCGAAATCGGCTTCGGCATGGGCGAGGCGACCGCGGACATGGCCGCCGCCGACCCCGCGACCGGCATCCTCGCCGTCGACGTCCACACCCCGGGGCAGGGCAACCTGCTGCGGCTCATGGAGCAGCGCGGCCTGACGAACGTACGCATCGGCAACGGCGACGCCGTCATCCTGCTGCGCGAGATGCTGCGCCCCGCCGCGCTCGCGGGGATGCGGATCTACTTCCCGGACCCGTGGCCCAAGAAGAGGCACAACAAGCGCCGGCTCATCCAGCCGGAGTTCCTGGCGCTGGCGGCGTCGCGGATGGCGCCGGGGGCGGTGCTGCACTGCGCGACGGACTGGGAGCCGTACGCGGCGTGGATGCTGGAGACGCTGGAGGCGTCGCCGTACTTCGAGAACACCCACCCCGGCGGCTACGCGCCGCGGCCGGACTTCCGTCCGCGTACGCGCTTCGAGGGGCAGGGGCTCGGAAAGGGGCACATCGTGAACGATCTGCTCTTCCGCCGCATCCGCGATAAATAGCCCGTCGCGCGCGGCGGGAGGACTGGCTAGGGTCGAAGGGTGCAGCACGAAGGCGCTCAGCTCATGACCCGGCCGCGGGAACCCGAGGAATTCGGCCCGCGCCCGGAGTACGAGGACGCGCGCCCGAAAGCGGCGGAACCTCCTGTGCACACCCCTCCCGCCGGCCGCCGGTTCTGGCGCAGAAGGGGCGTACGAATAGGCGCGGTGGCGACCGTGCTGACGCTGGCGGGCCTGGCGATCCTGTGGCTGGTGTGGACGGAGACCGGCACGCACGGGATGCTCCTGGGCGGCGGGCTGGCGCTGCTGCCGGTGCCGCTGCTGATCGCGGGCTTCCTGTGGCTGGACCGGGTGGCGCCGGGACCGTGGCGCTACCGCATCTTCGCGTTCGCCTGGGGCGCCTTCGCCGCGACGCTCGTCGCGATGCTGGCGAACACCTTCGCCGCCCGCTGGATGGCCACCGGCCTGCCGACGGCGTCGTCACGCGAGGCGGACCTGTGGGGGATGGCGGTCGTCGCGCCGGTGGTGGAGGAGAGCGCGAAGGCGGCGGCAATACTGCTGCTGTTCCTCTTCCGCAGGCACTACTTCGCCGGCCTGGTCGACGGCCTGGTGCTGGCGGGGATCATCGGCACGGGCTTCGCGTTCACCGAGAACATCCTGTACCTGGGCCGGGCGTACGAGGAGAACCAGACCTTCGGCGACTCCGGCCCCCTGGCGACGGTGACGGTGACGTTCATCGCCCGGATCGTCTTCTCCCCGTTCGCGCACCCGCTGTTCACGGCGATGGCGGGCATCGGTTTCGGCCTGGCGGCCATGACGGTCGCGCGTCAGCGTCTACGCCGCGTGCTCCTGCCGGCGGCGGGCCTGCTGCTGGCGATCGCGATGCACGCGCTGTGGAACGGCTCGGCGGTGATGAACGGCTACGCCTTCCTCGGCGCGTACGCCTTCGTGATGGCGCCGGTGTTCGGCCTGCTGGTGTGGCTGGCGGTCTGGTCCCGCGGCGGCAAACTCCGCACGATACGGACCCAGCTCCCCGCCTACGCCCAGGCCGGCTGGCTGGTCCCCGCGGAACCGGTGGCCCTCTCCTCCCTGCGCATCCGCAAGATAGCCCGCAGCCTGGCCCGCCACGCCCACGGCGACGAGGCCCGCCGCGCAGTAGCCGACTACGAACGCGCGGCGACCACCCTGGCCCTGCTCCGCGCCCAGGCCACGCAGGGCCGCCCGGCAAAGGACTACGCAGCCCGAGAACAGGCCCTCCTGGCAAGGATGTGGCAGAACAAGGCCATAGCCCAACCCGCCCTGACCAGAGCCGCCTACACCACCAACCCACCCCGCCCAACCCCCTGGCCCCCACCCCAGGGCACTGCACACTCCCCGCAACGCATCCCCTTCCCTGCGCCTGGCAGCAGGCCCGCGTAGCCGGGAGGCGGAGCGCACTGCCCGGCAGCAGCGGTACGCTACGCCCCTCGAAACCCAACTGCGCACACTCTGAAGCCAGACGCGAGGTTGCTGAATGCTTCCGTTGGACTACTCGGCCGCGCTGAACGCCACAGCGACCAGTTCAGCATCATCCGATCCCGAACTGATCGCAGTCCGGGATCATCTCATTCGGCTCGATCCCAACGGAGAGCGCTTCTCCCTTGTACTCCGGGATACGATCGACCAGCTTCTGAACGGTGAGGTCACGGGCCGTTACGACTGGGGCACACTGCTTAAGACAGAGAAGACACATGCCGGCAGCCTGGTAGAGATCAACTTGCAAAGAGAATTCAAGTTTGCCGACGGCGAATCGATGGATTATCGTATCGCCGGAATCGAAGTCGACTGCAAATTCTCGCAGAGGTTCGGTTCCTGGATGATACCGCCAGAAGCTATCGGGCATCTCTGTTTGGTGGTATGGGCGGATGACATGAAGAGCCAGTGGCGAGCCGGGCTCATCCGAATCCAAGAGGAGATCCTCAACCAGAAGTCTAATCGTGACCGGAAGCTCACGATCAAGGCTGAGCACAGGAACAAGATTTACTGGCTCATGCCCGACGGCAAGCTCCCAGAGAACGTACTTCTACACATGCCTGCAGTCGATCGCCATGCTGTCCTCGGGCAGAAGAGCGGTCAGGCGCGCGTGAACGAACTGTTCAGGCGGGTCCAGCAGCGCAGAATTACGAGAAACGTGGTCCGTACAGCCGCCCAGCAGAAGGACTACATGAAGAGGGTCCGCGGTAACGGAGGAGCAAGATCCAGCCTCCGCCGTCACGGCATTCTCATTATGGGAGATTACCGAAAGCACCAGCAAGTTGCAGCGGATCTGCAGGTCCCGGTCCCCCGAGAAGGAGAGTTCGTCAGTGTGCGCGTAACGCGGGCGCAAAATGGCCAGCACGCAAGACCACGCGTATACCTGGAGGGCGACTGGTGGGCGGTTGCTGGAGACCAGGACCCGGCCGAGTCGGCGCCAACGCTCCCGAAAACGCGAAACTCCGATGCCTGAAAAGCTCGATCCCCCCGACATAGGGGATGCTGAGCAGAAGTCCTGGCGCCCGCCAGACGGGTCGTGGGCTTCTTCTGCTGCCCGCCGCCGAAATATGCAGGCAATCCGCAACCGCGATACCAAACCGGAACTGACCATCCGGCGCCTGGTGCATGCACTCGGACTCCGGTACCGAGTGGCGGCACGGCCGCTTCCGGACCTGCGGCGGACTGCGGACCTGGTGTTCCGTCCAGCAAAGGTCGCAGTGTTCATCGATGGGTGCTACTGGCACGGCTGCCCGGAGCACTACATCCCTCCCAGGACAAACAAGGGCTATTGGTCGGAAAAAGTGACTAAGAACGTCGCCAGGGACCGCGACACCGATGAACAGCTCGCCGATGCAGGCTGGGCAGTCCTCCGCTACTGGGAGCACGAGAATCCCGTCGCATGCGCCCACCAGATCGCCGACACTGTGCGAAGGCGCCGGGAGGAGTCGAAGTAGCCTGCCGGAGGGAAGCCGTCACCGCAGCCGGAATCAGCCAGGCCAGTCGACAGCACCGCCGAGTATCGCAGAAGCGGCCTCGTCAACTATTTCCCGGAGCCCGCTGATACCGGGGACAAGGACATCGCGTGGAACGTCGAACCGGCAGGACTCCCACCTCGCTGCGGCTCCTCGGTCTGCCGGAGCCTGCGTGGCTATCCAGACGGCTGGAACAGTGGCGACAGCGGCCGCTTTCAGCCCTTCTGTCAGCCGCACTGCAACGAGTTGCCAACTGGCATCGTTGCGCATTGTCTCGTACTCGTTGCGTGAGAGATACACCGGGAGTCGGCCGCGGCGGGTAGTCGACTTCACCTCGATGTGGGCGCACAGTCCCACTGCACGCACGGCGATGTCGTAACCGAAGCAGTCAGCTTCTGCTGCGACGTGCAGAACTTCCGCCGCCTCGGGCAGGCCTTCGCAGAGCAGATGGACAAGCGCCCGTTCACCAGCCCCCCCGATGCGCTCTCGCTGCGCCGTGTCAATTTTGCCCCATGCCGCACGCACGCAGGCAAAAGCTTCCTCGGCGCTGAGGCCAACCGCTCGGGCCGCGCTCAGCGCGTCGCCGGGAAGCTCTTCGGGCGTCGTGACAAGCACATCCATATCCGCAAACCACGGCGTCGCCTCGGTTAGCGCATGCTCCAAGACCCTGTGCTGGGGTCTTTGCACGGCGCCCGGGCTCTCCAGCAGCCCTCCGGCGCGGAGCCAGCTATAGGCCGTCTCGTACTGAGTGGGGGTGAGATCGCTGTAGGCGTGGTGCGTCGCGAAAAGCGCCCGGCAGCGGGCTGGGCCTGAGTCCGTCAGGTGCGTCAGCCACCTTACGGCCCCCCTCAGTACGGGTTCAGGCGGTACGGGCACGGAGATAGCCCATCAGTGCCTGCAGATCCTTCTGGTCCAGACCTGCTCCTACGGCGGGCTCCTCATCCAGATCAGCAAGCTCACGTACAGACGGGTCGTCGAGGATGCTGCCCATGAACAGAAGCTTGTCGGCGAGACGCTGGTCCACCACCTCGTCGATGGTCCCCTCGGAGACCAGAACGGTGACACGGGTTTCTGCGTCGGAAGCCAGACCAAGGCGATGGATCCGGTCCAGGCTCTGCAGGTACCGCCCGGCGGCAAAGTCACGGTCGACGTAGACGGCGTCATGGCAGTGGTGGTGCAAGCTGATTCCCTCACCGAGGGTAGCGGGGTTGGACAGCAGGACCATGCAATCGGGGTCGCCACGGAACCGGGCGATCTCTGCCTCGCGTTCTTCGGTGCCCCCGTAAACGATCGAGGGCGAGAACTCACTCAAGATGCGCCGCAGTGTGGTGAGGCTGCGGATGAACGTCGACCAGACCAGCGTCTTCCGGCCGAAGGCGGCGTTCTGGGCGACGATCGCGAGAACCTCGCGGTACTTCGATGACATCTCGTAGCTTGGCAGGTCCCTCATGAGCTGGAAGAGCGGCGTCCCCTCTGGCACTGCCAGCGGTGGTACCTGGTACGACAGCGGCTCGTACTTTGTCGTCCCAACAGACAGGAGCGCAGGGCTGATTGCGGCCATGAGGAGATAGACTGCGATCCTTCCGAGCGCCTGGAATTCACTTTCCGCATTGTGAGAGCGGGCTGAGAACCGCCCGGTGAGCGCCTCGTACACCTCCCGGTGGAGTGGCGGGAGAGGAACAGGCCTCCGTGTCGTCGTCACTGGAGGCAGGCCCAGCTCTTGCTTCGTCGTGCGGGCGAACAGCGGCCGCAGTACTCGGCTCGCCTTGGCCAGGTCCCCACCGGCGACTGCCTGAGTGACATGCTGGCGCCCGTAGCCTGGCCAGACGAAGCTGAACAGATTCTCAAGGTCGCGCACACCGTTGGGTGCGGGAGTGCCCGTGAGCACCAGCCGGTGGCGGGCGCGCGGGCCAAGCGCCAGGCAGGCAGAGCCGTATGTGCCCTGGGCACCGAGTTTCGTCCGGTGAGCCTCGTCCAGCAGCAGCAGAGACGGCCGTGCCGCGAGCCACTGGCCGAGGCTGTTGACGACACCGTCGAAACGGAGGCGCTCGTAGTTCACGATCAGGGCTTCGGCTGCCGGGTCTGCGTCCCGTGCAGCCACGGCCATACGCAGCGGCTTGGCCAGGCAGGTGGCGTTCTCCTCCTGCCACGCCTCGAAAGATGACTTAGGACCGACGACCAGCAGCCGCTCAATCCCGCGGGTTTGGCGCAGAACGCTGAAGACCGCCAGCCCGACACGGGTCTTGCCTGCTCCAGGGACGGAGAAGTTGGCACCATGGTGCATGGAAAGCAGCCGGGCGGTGTCCCGGCGCTGGAAGTCTGTCAGCTTGCCGGTCCACTCCCCTCCGAGCAGGCTGTCCAGATCCCCGGGGTCCATCTCCGCCGGCCCACTCCTTGCGGTGCCGAGGCGCTCAGCCACGATACGGGCGTCGTTATGCGTGTCGGTGACCAGCGTCTGCAGCTCAGGTTCCCAGATGACTCTGCTTGGCTCTGGCCAGTCCGCGAGCGCCGCCAGGTTCGTCAGCAGATCGTCCAGATTGATGTCGAGCGTGGTCGGCGAGGCGTGCACCCCACTGCTGAAGCGCAGAGCGATGCGCCGAAGTTCCGCTTCGAACCCGTCACGGACCCGGATTCGCACCTGTGTGGCGCTGTCCCCGAACCCCAACTGCAGGCTGGGGCTGGCCGCGGCTTGCATCACTTGCCCCTCGTAGCATCAAGCAGCCAGGCAACCCCGTCGCCGGGGGAGTCGAAGGTCCGGCCTGCCAGTCTGGCCAGCCTGGCCAGGCTGTCACGCAGCGCGATCAGACCGTCGTCGAAGGAGTCCTCGTCCAGCACGCGCTTGGCCCTGGCATCGGCAAACTCCAGAACGCACTGGCTAACATGCTCAGCCGCATCCGTCAGGCGGTCTGGCACGGCTGCCCGTCGCTTCTTAAGCTGCGCGTTCAGTCCGGCCATTCTGACTGCGACGTCGAAAGTTTCCCTCGCCTTCGTAATCTTCTCGTTGGCGGCGGCCACCAGAGGCGGCTCCAACTGTCCATCAGCCTGCTGCGCCGCCTTAGCCTGCAGAAGGGTGTCGGTGAGTGCCTTGACCGCCCGAACCGGTTCCGGCTCTGCCGGGAGGACGACCCCTGGCAGACCGGGGATTGCTTTGTCAGCGGCTTCTGCTGTTCCCGGGCGCAGTTCATCTGGCAGCCGGGGGGCAAGGAAGTCGCTGTGGAAGTCCGCCTCAGCCAGCCGGAGGCTGGTCTTGGGGTAGTTGAGTACCACCATGGCCAACCGGGACTCCTTCAGCATCTCGGCCGCATCCGCATTAGTCTCAGCGCACGTCACGTAGTCCCGCTGCAGCTCACGCAGCTTCTCCTGGTGTCCTTCGAAATCCACCAGACGCAGCTTCACTCCACCGGCCGTGACACTCCGGTCGATGGCCTCAAGGATCATCTGGTAGACACGGCGGTCGGTCCTGAGCGTCTTGAGTTTGATGTTGAAGTCCCGCGCCACATCCTCTTCACGCCGACTACGGGCAAGTTCGTCCTCGATCGCTATGAGCTGGTTGATGTAGGAGTAGTCTCGGCGCTTGTCATGGCGCAACTGCAATGACATCTCAACGTCGTTGATGTCCCGGTAGACAGTGTCCGCAGGCAGGACGCCGACTCGGATGTCCTTGACTCCCAGCTCCCGCAGGGCCGCACAGCGCGTGTTGCCGTCGACGAGGATCCCATCAGGCGTGATGATCCCAGACTCGCGCTGTCCGTAATCCTCCAGTTCCTCCCGCAACTCGATGTACTCAGGGTCGGTCTGTGCGGGGTTGGACGGCTGGCGGGTGAGGAGGTAGTGGAGATACTCCTGCGCCTCATCGCTCCAAGGCCGCCCGTCCAGGGTCCGGCTGCGCTCAGAGTCGAGCGACCGCTGGGCACGAACACGGTGGGTATCGGGGTTGAAGTACAGCATCTCCACTGGCATCGCGATCACGTGCAGGTACCGTTGCTCCCCGCGGAAGGTGACGGTGACCTTCGCCCCTTCTTCCGCTTTAGCCTGCTTCAGGCGTTCCGCGACCATTGCGCGGTTCTCCTCGGCAAGAGGGGGTGAACCGAACTCTTCGAACATTTGGGAACCCTCCCACGAAACCTGCCGTCCGGACTGGGTGCATCATGCCAGGGGGCGTCGGCAGCAAGGGCGCATGCTTGATAATGGGCCGGAAGCCGCCCTGCCCGACGGAGGACGCCATGGCCTTGCCCGCATGGAACGAACCAGGTGTCAAGAGAGGCACGATGATCCGCGGCGCCCTGTGGCTGATCCAGGAGATTGGTGAAGGCGGGACGTTCACGAAAGAAGACGTCCGTGACGCCTTCCAGGGCGTAGCTCAGGCAGACCGCCGGATCAGGGATCTGCGGGGCTACGGCTGGGTGATCCACACCAGTACGGATGACGCGAGACTCGCCTCGGAGCAACAGCGGTTCGTCAAGCAGGGGGTTGCAGTATGGGACCCGGCAGCGCGCAAGGCTGCTGAAGCACAGCACGCCGTCACGAGCAAGGAGAGGCAGGCAGCCCTTGAGCGGGACGAATTCATGTGCACGGTGTGCGGCATCTCGTCGGCCGAGCCGTACCTGGACGACTCGAACCAGACCGCGGCCCTCGTCGTAGTCCGCAGAATGACCGTCATGCCTGACGGCACAGAGATCACGCTTCTGGTCACGGAGTGCAAGAGGTGCCGGGCAGGACGAGGCACTGTACCCGCGCGGGCCGATGAGGTCCTGCAAGCCGCCGCCGAACTCGACGAAAGCGACCGGCGGCGGCTGCTCAGGTGGATCGAACGCGGGCAGCGTAAGCCGTCGCCCGCAGACCGGGTCTGGAGCGCCTACCGGCGCCTGCCGGAGGATGCTCGTAGCGCTGTGCGCTCCTCCCTGTCACGCTGATGCGCCGCACTCGCACCGGTGCCGAAGGCTTGGCCCCGCTGGCACGCCGCATCTGGGCCGGTTCTCCGGCAGGCCACCCGACCTGCGAGTATTGTTCGCTCAGGTGCTGGAGCATCTGCAGTTACTTCTGCAGCCGAAGAGGCTGAACTGCTTATGATGCGCAAGCGCCGGACGCCGATCGCCTGGAGGTAGAGCACATGCCGGAACCAGATGCTGAAAATGGGCTTCAGGTTGTCGAGATCTGCGCCGGCGCTGGCGGTCAGTCACTGGGACTGCACCGGGCTGAGTTCAGTCACCTTCTGGCCGTTGAGCTGGACCGCAGCGCGGCTGATACCCTGCGCGCCAACCTGCCCAACGGCGAGAAAGTGGTCAGAGTCGGCGACGTGGCAGACGAGAATGTCTGGAACCCCAAGGAGTTTGAGGGAAGAGTCGATCTCCTGGCCGGCGGAGTTCCGTGCCCTCCGTTCAGCATCGCGGGCAAACAGCTCGGCACAAAGGACGAGCGAGATCTGTTCGCGTGGGCCATTCAATTGTGCGCAACTGTCAAGCCCAAAGCTCTTATGCTGGAGAATGTGCGCGGGCTCAGTTCTAACCGGTTCGCCGCGTACCGCCAGCACACGCTCGACCGTCTTCGGGACATCGGCTACGTCCCAGACTGGCAGCTTCTGCATGCCAAGGACTTCGGGGTTTCGCAGTTCCGGCCACGATTCGTACTCGTTGCCGTCCTGGAGGAATACGCACCTTACTTCAAGTGGCCGGAAGCCCAGGCCCATGAGCCTCCGACCGTAGGTGAACTCCTCCGGGACCTGATGGGTTCGAATGGCTGGGAGAGCGAGAACCTGGAAGCCTGGGTAAAGCGTGCCTGTGGGATCGCTCCAACGATCGTCGGAGGCTCGAAGAAGCACGGCGGTGCGGACCTGGGCCCTACTCGCGCCAAGCGGGCCTGGGCGGAACTTGGTGTCGACGCCATGGGAATTGCCAATGAACCACCGATGGCCGGTTGGGCACCCAAAGGAAATGCGCCTGGCCCCAAGCTCACCATCGATATGGTCAAGCGGCTTCAAGGCTGGGACAACAACAAATTCTCGTGGGATTTCAAGGGCCGCAAAACAAGCGTGTACCGGCAGATTGGCAATGCCTTCCCTCCACCGGTCGCCATGGCCGTCGGTGAGGCCATCAGAAGCGCCCTGATGAGAGAGGGTGAACGTGGCAAACTGATCGAGACCACAGATGTCGTTCTTGATCCCGTATACAAGCTGCTCCACAGCCATGGACGGCCTCTCACTGTCGAACAGATGATCTCGAAACTCGCACAGCGAGGCATCGTCATGAGCCAGCCCACAGTCGAACGTCACCTGAACCACCTCAGCCGCGACTTCGAACTCAGGACCAAAGAACGGTCATCTGGCGCAGTAGCGTTCAGTCTGGGAGATTTCCAGGGCTTCATCGGACAGGATGACCACCGACGGCACGTACTTTTCGCTGAGCAACGCTCGAAGATCAGCTAATTTGCTGGCGGGACCTTCGCTGCTCTTTGAGGCGACGATTTCGGTCAGGGGACACTGGTGGCCTGCGTTCGATCCAGGTCAAGATCGCCATCCGCATCTCCCGCCAGGTGGCCCAGGTGTGGGCTTGAGGAGGTTCTTCTGCAGCAGCGCGAAGAAGCTGGCCAACGCCCCCTCGACCCGGCCGATCGAGCAGACCAATTCCTGCCGGATGAGTACCGCGCCGGACGACAACGGACCCCAGGGCGGCCACCGCGAGGCGGCACTTCCCGGGCGTGGATGGCATAAGCCCACGATGTGGCCGGAATACACGTCCTTGATCGCACACAGGTACAGCTTGCCCCCTCGCCGGTCGCATGCTTGGCGTGTCCGTAAGTCACAGCCGGTTCAGCCCGTCCGCGGTGAAGTTGCGCCGCACCCGGTCATCGTGAACCAGCGGCAGTCCCCGGCGTACTTGGCGCGGCTCTTGTGCTTGACGAACGCGCGCCACTGGCCCGTGAGCCGGCAGATCCGCCAGGCGGGCCGCCCGGGCCATCGGCCCCCAGCAGCACGTGCTTCGTCGACGAGGAATCGGGGCCCGAACGTGGGTCGTCACGGCACGTACTGGACAAGGCGCTGGCCGGATAGATGGCGGACCTGGCCGACCCTGCCGTCATCCGCCACTCCCGCCGCGATCACCCGACATGGACACCCGTTCGGCCAGGCACAGGGTTGAGCGGTAGGCGGAAACCTGCAACTTCGGTGCTCCGTGATCCAGATCGGCATGGAACACCGTTCCGATGCGAGAAAGATCGCCGACTCTCAAGCGCCCGTTGGCGA
Organism: Streptomyces sp. CMB-StM0423; assembly: GCF_002847285.1. NCBI lineage: Bacteria > Bacillati > Actinomycetota > Actinomycetes > Kitasatosporales > Streptomycetaceae > Streptomyces > Streptomyces sp. CMB-StM0423. The sequence goes on from NZ_CP025407.1 coordinate 3,448,162, forward strand.
GGATGAGCAGCCACACGCCCGTAAGTTGCAACGGCCACAAAGATACGCATATGCCTATCGCGTGAGGATCCCTATGGGTAGCGTTGGCTGGACTGGTCGGATTGGCAGGGCCGCCCGACGCAGCAGGGCAGGCGATAGTGCCTGGGATGCGGGGGCATGTCTTCGCAGCGGTAGACGAGCATGCGGCTGCGGCGGTGGAGCTGGAAAGGTTAGATGAGGTCTGAGTACAAGCAGTGGCATGAGGTGCTCTCGGCAGAGTTCTTCGGTGCGGGCAATGCGCTACGGAGCACCGTCCTGTACGTCGACGCTGAAGTCGAACAGGAGCTGGCCCAGCGCATAGGAACGGACCTTGCCCAGGCTGTCGCCGGTGAACTCAACTGGAGCGACACCGATAAACCACTGTTCAGCCGCGTCCAGCACGAGTGCGCAATCTGGGAGCAGCACGGAAGTGCGGGCCCTCCGCCGAGCCTGCCGGTGCTCGCCCTGTCCGTGCTGGCGGCTACCCGTATGGCCTCCTCGGACGGCATGCTCAAGTCCAACTTCTACGGGCGGTGGATCCAGCTGTTGGGCGAGCAATCCTCCAGCCCTCGGGCACACAAGCTTGAGCACGCGTTTCGGGACGTGGCAGTGATGTGGGAGGAACTCCGTACCTGGCTTGATGAGACGGGCGGCCTCTACGGCGCCAGCACTGTCAGCACTGATAAGTTCTACTGGAAGATCGGCTACCCAATCTCGCAGGCGCTAGTACGCGGCTCAGATCGGCAGATCCTCACTCGGTTCTTCGCCGCTACCCGGTTGCGGCCGCACAATCCCCATGGGGTTTCCGGCCGCGAGTTGCTGCGGCGCCTGCGTGTATGGACAGCAGGGCGAGACAGGCGCCTGTCGCCCCGGCTTATGGAGGAGCTCGTCAGTGCCCCGGATACGGGCGACGCTCTGATCGCCAGTCTGGTCAAACGGCTCGCCGATGACTGGGACGGCACCCTTCACGAGCCGGAGCGCGAGCACCGGCGCCGTGCCATCGGACTGAGGCTCGTAGTTGCGGACCGCGGCAGGCGGCTGGAATGGCTCGCCGAAGCATGCGACGGGATCGACGAGGCGCGCGTCGCAGTGCTAGGCGGCCGTTCGTTCACGCTGCACAAGGGCTACGGGGACGTCTACGACGGGCTGGAGTCGCTACACCCCTCCTGGCAGCAACTGGGGCACGGACTACGCCTTCAGGGGGAAGAACTAGTCCTTGAGTGGGCACCACAGGAAGTCGTGCTGTTGCGGCTGCACCCGTACCTAGGGGAGTGGGTGAGTACTGAGTATTTCGAGCCCGGCGAGCAGCACTGGATTCTGGCAGCCGACTCTGCTGTCCGCGCAGTGCGCTCCATGGTCGAAGCCCTCGGCGGCCGTACAGCCCGCGAGGCTCCGGCAACGGTGCCGGGGTGGAAGCTGTTCAAAGGGGTGCGCGCCGTCAACGGACTGGCCTTCGCAAGCGCCCTCGATCGGGGAGGAGATCACTCGCACGTCCTCGAGCCCCAGATCCGGAATCATGCCGCGTTGTCCGGTGGGCTGCGTATCGCCCCTGAGTACCGGGCAGGTGCCGGAGTGGCCGGCCACTTCCTCCGAGGTGGTACTCCCGATCTCATGCTGCCGGCCAGCGACTCTCCAGACGGCCTAGTGGAAGTCGTCCTCGACGGCCGCACTGAGAAACTTCGCGCTGATCCCCGAGTGCCCTTCCCACTCTGCCTGATCCCCCTCGACGAGGGAGAGCACTGTGTCGGTACGGCCGACAGCAGCCAGGTCTTCACGCTGCACGACGGACTTCACGAGCGCCTGCCTCCTGGGACCGGGACACTCGGGTACCTCGGCGACGGTACCGCCCGGCCCTGGCTCAGCGATGTTACGGGCTCCGAGGCAGCCATCCGCGGGGCTGAGGCTGCAAGCATCATCAGCCTCCCGCGGACCGAGCTACTTCGTACAAGCGTTCTGGAAGCTGTGCTGCTCGATCCCCAAGGGGGTGTGCGCCGGGCCAAGCAGCAGCAGGTCCCGGCCTGGATGGCTTCCCGCCTGCCTGCCGTAGCCCTTGGCCCCTGCCTTGAGGTCGAGGTGCCGGACGGATATGTCTGGCTGGTCTACCGCACACCGACCCGCTGGTCGGTCAGGGCGCTGACAGCAGAGGCTGACATCGCGGCTCCCACGCCGGCACCCGAGGACTACGCCTGGGCGTACGCAATCCTCAGCGCCGCCCAGCGTCTGCAGAACCTCGTCTGGCTCGACTACGTAAGGGCAGCCGAAGCGATCGGTGGAAGGCAGGGAGCCTGATGGCCGATACAGGAAGCTTGCTGCTGCGCTGGCTGAGCGAGCAGGGCGCCGGCACCCTGTCTGACGTCAAGCAGGGCATCTGGTGGCTCGCGGTCAAGCATTGCCCGGACATCGAACCGGGAGCGCCGGGGCGCTGGCTGCGCGACGCCGTCTCCCTCGCCTACATCGACATCGATTGGCGCAACCGGCGCTGGTGCGCGGCCCCGCCAGTCCTGACCCGCCTGCCGCACGCACGAGGACTGGCGGTACTCACCGGGAGCCGGACAGCCGCGTTCGACGCGCGCGTAGCGCAGGCGATGGAGGATGGCTTGCTGGAGCTGTTCCGGGTGTCCAGCATCCGCCCGCCCACCGACATCCCCTTGCCCGCGTCCCTTATCGTCCAGTTCGATGACGAATCAGGGATCGCGAGCTGGGCGGTCGAGCTCGGTGTCTCTTACACACCGTGCTTCGCGCTGCAGGGAGCTTCGCTGCTACCTCCCTTGAGCCCCGGAGCGCCGACCTCTGCGCCGGAGTTCGGCAAGCCCCTGGAACAGTACGACTTCGCGCGCGGCGAGTACCGGCTTGTCCCGCGGCCCCACGGCGAAGGTCTGTACCGGCTCAAGCGGCGCGACGGCAAACGCGTATGCCAGGTCCTGCGCGACGGCGAATGGCACGAGACTAGCCACGAACAGGGCGTTTACCGTGTGCTGGAGACCCGGAGCCGGGCTGCCGACGTGCTGCGCTGGCGGCCGGAGAAGGGCTCAGGGCGCGAGAGGTTCGGGACCTTGTTCGTCGACTGGGGATATCCCTTGCCCGACTTGCACCGGCGCGTGGCCGTGATGTGCTGCGGTCTCGCGCCCCGCATCAATGCCCAGGCCGAAAACCTCGCTTACGACAACGTGCCCTACGCCGTAGCTGTCAGGATCTCCCAATCGCTCGGACAGCAACTGAGGGAGAACCATGAGTGACACCCCTTCGCAACTGCCCGGTCGCTCCGATCGGGACGTGGATATCCTCAGTTCGTTCGAGCACTTAAAGGATGCGCTCTTCCGCTACTACAACACGCCGTTCGGACTCGCTGATGAGCACCTCGAACGCGAGCGCCAGGATTTGTTCGACATGAACGGCGGAGCCTGGCGGCGTCCCCTGCTTGAGGTCCGCCCGCGCTACGTTCAGATGGATGCAGGCGTCGCGGAATCCGTGAGGGCAGCAGGAGCCCACCCCGACCTTGCGGAACTGGCGCAGCTCGGACTGTTGCAGGACGTCCGCTCCCTGTATGAGCACCAGCACCGGACTCTGATCGCCGCTGCGCGAGACGGACACGATGTCGTCGTCACGGCAGGTACGGGATCGGGCAAGACGGAGTCGTTCATGCTGCCCATCCTGGCCGACCTCGTCCACGAATCCGCCGACTGGCCGACCGACTCGCTGCCGTCGAACCGCTGGTGGGAGTCTCCTGACGGCAGTTATCAGCCCCAGCGGGCAGGCGAGGCAGGCCGGCACTCAGCGGTACGCGCCCTCATCCTCTACCCCATGAACGCGCTCGTCGATGACCAGATGATGCGTCTGCGCAGGGCCCTGGACAGCGATGACGTCAGGGCGTGGCTTGCCCGGTCGCGGCCCGGCCACCGCTTCTACTTCGGCCGCTACACAGGGGCAACCCCCGTCCCCGGCGAGGTCGGCTCGGCAGCCGGCATCAAGACGTTACGCGAGGAGTTCGCCGCCACCGAGGAGCGCTCCCGCCAGGCGCAGAAAGCCGCCGGCGACGGCCGTTACTTCATTCCCCGGCTGGACGGCGCGGAAATGCGCTGCCGCTGGGACATGATCCAGGCCCCGCCCGACATCATGATTACGAACTACAGCATGCTCAACGTCATGCTGATGCGCTCGCGCGAGTCGCAGATCTTCGACAAGACGCGCCGCTGGCTGGAGGAGGTGCCCGACGCCCGCTTCACCCTGGTCGTCGACGAGCTCCACATGTACCGGGGCACTGCAGGCACGGAGATCGCCTACCTTCTGCGCAACCTGCGCCACCGCCTCGGGCTTGACCACAGGCCGGACAAGTTCCGCGTCCTGGCCGCCTCCGCGTCCCTCGAAGCCCCGCGCGACCTGGACTTCCTGCAGGAGTTCTTCGGCGTCGACCGAAACCGGTTCGTGGTCCTCGGCGGCCAGCCTGTGCTGCCGACGCACACTCGCACTGACATCTCCCGGCACGCCGACGCCTACGCCGCCCTGAACCCGGATACCTCGCCCGCCCAGGCCGACCAACTACTGGCGGACACCGGCGCCGGTGACGCATTTGTCAACGCCCTGCGCGATGGCGACCGGCTTATCGCCGATTTCGACGACACCGTCGCCACCCGCATCTTCCCAGCCGCTGACAGCGCTGTGCAGAAGAGGGCATTACGCGGAGTCCTCATCGCACTCCGCCGCTCGGCCAATTCCCGGACGCCCAAGCTGCGCGGACATCTCTTCTTCCGCAACATCCCCGGCGTCTGGGCCTGCTCAGACCCCAAGTGCCCCGACGCCCCGCGCTGGGAAGGCGTGGAGAGGACAGTCGGCAAGCTGTACTCGCGCCCCACGCCGCGCTGCAGTTGCGACGCTCGCGTCTTGGAACTCCTTTACTGCCAGACCTGCGGAGATGCATTCCTCGGCGGATATGCACCAGCATCAGCCTTCCGCAACGCAGCCAAGGGGCACCCATTCCAAGCTGGCCTGCTCGCGGACCTGCCCGACCTAGACTCTCTGCCTGACGCCGCTGCTATGGGGCCGAGCGCGGCCAACTACATCGTCTACTGGCCGCGCAAGGACGACCCGGCGGTGGAGAAGCTGGAGTGGAGTTCCAATTCGGACCGGGGCACACTGAGAGCTGACTTCAAGTTCAAGCGCAGCCAGTACGACCCCCGCACCGGCATCCTCCGCAACCAGCGTGACCACACCGGCTGGTCCTTCCACACTGGTCTGCCGCAGCGCAAGAAGGGGCGGCCCCGGCTCAAAGCAGAGGACCTCCCCGCGGCACCTACACAGTGCCCCAGCTGCGGCGACAACTGGGAGGTCAGGCAGGTTGGGACCGAGCATTTCAGCCTCAGCGACCCGCGCCGGATGCGTACGCCGGTCAGGTCCATGCGCACTGGTTTCGAGAAGGTCAACCAGGTGCTGACCACCGGGATCCTCTCCCACCTGCGGAACAGGCAGGCCGTGGTCTTCTCCGACAGCCGCCAGGACGCAGCGAAGCTGTCCGCGGGCCTGGGACTGCGCCACTACCAGGACCTCCTGCGCCTGCTGCTCGCCGAGGAGGTCGACGGCCAGGGGGATCCAGTCGCCGACCTGGCAGCCGTATCGGGCTTCTACCGCAAGTCCCTCGACAACCCCGTCAACAAGGAAACGGCCAAAGCCGCCCGCGATCGGCTGCGCGCCCGTGATCCGGAGAGCTACGACGCCTGGGTGAAGCTCCAGAAGACATCTGAAAGTCTCGACGATCTCGACGACGACCTCCCCGACCCGGCAGAAGAGGCCGCGCTCTACCGTCGCCTTAGCCGGGTACCCAGCCTAGATAGCCACGGAGCGGCCGTCGCCGAACGGCTGGTCCAGCACGGCATCAATCCCGGCGGCCCGAAGGCATCCCTGCAGCAGACGAGCTACCAGAAGGGCTCCCAGCCGCAGTCATGGACCTCTCTGTATCAGTGGCCCGAGCCCTCCGGCGGCAAAGTACGTGACGAATCCAGCCTGGTCCTGAGTGAGCGGCAAGAACAGTTGCGCCAGGACATCCGTGAAGCCCTCACTGGTGAGGTGCTCAACGGGCTATTCGGCAGCGTCGGACGTGACTTCGAGTCCCTGGGCCTGGGCTGGCTCACCCTCTCCACCGACCAGGCGCCGCTCGAAGCCGAGCGGGCCTCCGATGCCGCACTGGCCCGGGCCAGCTTGCGAGTCCTCGGTCACATGCGTCGTTTCGCAGGACTGCGTAGCCCGGCTGACGAACCGCCGAAAAAGCTGCGTGACTTCTGGGCCAGTGCAGCGGAACACCTCGGGCAGGACCCGGACGACCTCCGCGAGACGGTCGGGCAGATCTGGGGAGATGCAGTCAAGAAGTACATCATCCAACCCGAGCATGTCGCCTTGCGCCACGGCCGAGCGGTGTCCTGGACCTGCCCTGTCTGCCGCCGACGGCACCTCCACCCAGGCGTCGGGGTGTGCACGAAGTGCCGTCGGCCTCTGCCTGCGACGCCTGAACCATTCGAGGGCACAGACGCCGACTACTACGCCTGGATGGCGCGTCGGCAGTTCGGAAATTTCCGCCTCAACGCGGCCGAACTCACGGGCCAGACCGACCGCCTGGATGCCCAGGCTCGCCAAGCCCGATTCCAAGGCATCTTCCTCGACGGCAAGGAGCACACGCTTCCCGACAGCCTCGATGTTCTCTCCGTTACCACCACGATGGAAGCCGGAGTCGACATCGGCCCGCTGTCCGCTGTCCTGATGGCGAACATGCCACCGACCCGGTTCAACTACCAGCAGCGCGTCGGGCGGGCAGGACGGCGCACTTCGCCGGTCGCGCTCGCGCTCACCGTGTGCCGCGGTCGCAGCCACGACGAGCACTATTTTCAGGATCCCCAGCAGATCACCAACAATCCGACCCCGCCGCCGTACCTCTCCACCGACATGAAGGACATCTACCAGCGAGTCCTCAGTGCCGAAGTGCTCCGTAGGGCCTTCGATGCAGCGCAGGGCGCGGCAGGGGATGACATGGGAGCCGACCCGACCCGCAACGTCCACGGCCAGTTTGGCCACACTGCAGACTGGCCCGCCGTGAGCGAACAGGTCAGTGTATGGATCAAGTTGCACGACGACGAGATCCGCAGTCTCGCCGAAGCCCTCGCGGAGCACACCCGCAACGCCTGGCCTCCGGATCAGGCGGCGGTTTGGGTGGCCCAGGAACTCGTGAAGCGCGTCAACCAGATCGCCCACGAGCCTCGCGGCCACCACGAACTCAGCCAACGACTCGCGGAGTCAGGCCTGCTGCCTATGTTCGGATTCCCCACCTCAGCCCGCTACCTTTATACGAAGCGCCCCTCTGACTCCTATCCTTGGCCTCCGAGTGGAGTGGTCGACCGATCTCTGGACATCGCTATCTCTCAATTCGCTCCCGGTGCCGAGACCGTCAAGGACGGACAGGTCCACACGGCCGCCGGCACAATCGCGTTTGAGCCGACCGGGCGAGTTCCTCGAGCCGTGCAGGAACCACTAGGGAAGCCCGTCCACATCGGCATCTGCCTTGCCTGCGGACACCTGGCAAAGGACGTGCAGATGCTGCCAGAACAGGAGGATGCCCCGCCGCAACCTTGCCGCGCCTGCGGAACAACCGACGGCTCTTATCGCGAGATTGAACTCCGCGAACCGGCCGGCTTCTACTCCGCGGGTAAGGCCCGCGACTTCGACGGAAACTTCGCCTGGAGGGCCAGGTCGCTCGCCCCCCGCACCGCCGCAGACCTTGAGCACGGGGCGCCCCTGAAGATCAAGCTGACGGGCATGGTGGTACACGCCGGGAAGGGGGAGCGCTACTCGGTCAACGACAACGGAGGCCGCCTGTTCCACTTCACGAGAGTAAGCCCGACCACACGCTGGTCCGGCGCTTATCTGGAGGCCGGGGCCACCGAACTGTTCCCCTGGCTGGCGAACGACATTGCCGCCGGCGAGGAACCTCTCAAGACCGCCATCGGCGCGACCCAGCGCACCGACCTGTTCCTGCTCGGACCCCAGGTAAGCGAGATCCCAGCGCTCGGTCTGCGCCTCAACCTGACCTCCGTACCGCAGAGCACCGGCTTCCCCGACGACCGCTCCGGCAGGCGCGCGGCCTGGTACTCGCTGGCCGCCCTCCTGCGCACGGCCGCGGGCTCGCTTCTCCAGGTGCAGCCCAACGAGATTGCATCCGGCATTCACGGCGCAGGATCAGGTAGCAGCAAGGCGCGCACCTTCGCCTTCCTCTCAGACACCTTGGACAACGGTGCTGGCTACTGCACACACCTCGCGGAACGCGAGATCTTCGAGCAGTTCATGGCGACTGCCAGGAAGATGCTGGCCGACTTCGCCGACGGTACACACGGCCGAACCTGCCGCGGCTCGTGCTACCAGTGCCTGCGCGACTACACGAATATGGCGTATCACAGCCTTCTGGACTGGCGGCTGGCCGGCGAACTCCTGGCCATCCTTCAAGGCGCGAGCATTGAAAGCAGCCAGTATGGCCGCCAGGCAGCAGGACTGCTGCGGAACTGGGCATCCGACTTCCCGCCCGGTGATGCGGAGTTCGTGGAGGACCTGGGCGGCACCGGTCCCGCGGTCCTCTTCGAGGAGCGGATCTGGGTCGCTCCCAAGGGCCCGTTCGAGGCTGCCGACACCACGCTGTCCTCCCCTCGCATCAGCTCCGTGCGCAACGCCACCGCATCCGACCGCCGAGGCGTTCCAGACGTGGTATTTGTCGACGATTTCCTTCTCGACAAAGCCCCGGGCCGTGTGTCTGCCATGCTCGCCGACTTTGACCAGCTGTAGTGGCACCGCCCTTACGCCCTAGCCGCAAGGGCGTAAGGGCGGTGTGGCCGCTGCAGCCGTGATCGTCCGCCGATCTCAGATCTTTGTGCCAAGATGACCGGTCAGGGAGGCGTGATCGAACCGGAGGAGAAAATGGGAGATCCGGTACTGCTGCAGAGGTTCGCAGCCTGGCTCCAGCCTGGTCCGACGGACGGCGATGCGGAGCGAAGTTCCTTCTTCAACAACGGCGTTATCGTGCTGGATACAAACGTCCTGCTGAGCCTGTATGAATACACCGAGACCTCCAGGTCAGAAGTTCTGTCGGCGCTTGAACAGACTGCCGGACGGCTGTGGATGCCCTATCAGGTCGGTCTTGAGTTCGTCCGCGGCCGCCGCAGCACTTTGGAGTCCCGCAAGAGGGCCCTTTCCGATGCCGCCGCAGACGTCAACAAGAAGCTCATGGCTGCCCGCAAAGCGATCGTCGACGCCAAGAACGTCGTGTGCGCCCAGCTCGACAAGTACGCCCGGGCTCACCAGGAGATAGCGGGGCTCGACGCACTCGTCGCGGGTTCTGGCGTCGATGCGCACCTCGACGTGTACCGGCACGAGTTCAAACGCTACCTGGACATGCTCAAAGCAGACCACGGACTAGCACTAAGTTCCGCCGATGCGGAGGACCCCATCCTTGTGCACATCGCGAAGCTCTACGGAGATGGCATCGGCCAGCAGCCGGAGGACAGCGTCGTGCGCGGACGTCTAGAGGAGGCCACCGCCTTCCGGTTCCCGAACAAGATCCCTCCCGGATTCTCTGACTCTGGCAAGGACACGCCGCTCAAGTCCGCTGGCGACTTCCTCCTCTGGGAAGAACTGGTCGAGCATGCCACGAAGCTCCCGGTCGGCAGCCGCCGCGTGCTGTTTGTATCGAACGACACGAAGGAGGACTGGTACGAGCAGGGCTCCGGCCCAAGCAGCTCCCGTCCGTGGCCGAGTCTTGTCGACGAGCTGAGACGGAGGGCACAGGCGGACTTGAGGGTCGAGACGCCACCGCACTTCTTCGGCGGCGTCAGAGAGTTCCTGGACGCCGAGCTCGCTGCGGATACGTACGCGGAGATCGAGCGGGTGTCAGAGTCATTTGAGGAGAAGGTCCCGGACACACCGCTGGTAACGGAGGAGACAGCAGCTCACCTGGAACCGCCGGACGGACTGGCGCTTGATGCGTTCAATTCGGTGGGACTCGTCTCCTCGACCGTGCGTGCGGCTCTCGATTCAGCGTCGCCGTCCCGTCGGTTGTTCCAGTGGTGGCTGATCGGGGTGACGGCTCAGCTCGGGCGGCGGTCTGTAGGAGAAACGGAGCCGTCTGTAGCTATTGCTACGGCCACACGAAGCAGCGAGCCGCCTTCCCAGAACTGGGTACCCGGTACTGCCCTCCCGCCAGGTGAGTGGCTCCACCGGAACTCGTCGTGGATCGCACCATGGTTCATGGACCTGTTGGACTCCATCCCGCAGGCTGACCGCGCTGTCTTGCGCCGACTGGCGGCGCAACAAGCAGAGAGCAATAGGCGCTCCCGAAGCTGACACCCTTCGTGAAGGAGGCGCTCCCACTGGGCACGATCCGCTGGGTCAAGTCCAGCTGTAGCAACGGTGATGGCGGCGGCTGTGTCGAGTGGGCGCCGACCCTTGCCGCCTCCGGTCTTGTTCCTGTGCGGGATAGCAAGGATCCCGATGGACCTGCCCTCGCGTTCTCTGCCGCGGGGTGGCGGGCCTTCGTTGCGGGCGTTCGGGCCGGGGAGTTCGCCGAGCGCTTCTGACCTGCCCGAAGGTCCCTGGTCCGAGAGTTATCCACAGGGGGAAGCGGGGGGTGGGGATTCGCGAGAGGGTGGGGGCATGACGGGGGAACTTGGGTCGCTGGGTGAGTTGGCGGCTAGGAACGGTGGCGTGTTGGTCTGTGCCGAGGCTTTGGCGGCCGGGTGGTCGTCCGGGGTGTTGGTGCGGCGGTTGCGGAAGGAGGGGTGGCGGAAGGTACGGGCCGGGGTGTGGGTGGAGCCGGGGCGGGTTGGTGATCTGCGGCTGCGGTTGCGGGTGGCGCAGGCCGGGCGGCCGGAACTGGTCGTCAGTCACAGTGCGGCGGCTCATCTGCTCGGGGTCGAAGTGCTCGCCGTGCGGCCCGAGTTCACGCACGTGCGGGGGCGGGGGCGGGCGCCCGAGGGATGCGTGCTGCATCGGACCGCGGTGGGTGACGAGGAGATCGTCACCGTCGCCGGGCTGCGAGTGACCGACGCCGCGCGGACCCTCGTCGACCTGCTGCGTACGGCGGAGCGGGATGCCGCGCTGGTGGCCGTGGAGTCGGCGTTGACCCGGCGGCCGTTGGGGCCCGGCGGAGAATGGCCGCGGCGGTGGCGGGAGCAGGTGGCCGATCTGCATACGGTCTCCGAAGCCCTTGCCGGGATCGGGCAGCGGCGGGGTGTGGTCCAGGCGCGGCAGCGGCTGGCGCTCGTCGATCCGCGCTCCGGGTCGCCCGCGGAGACCATCGCGCGGCTGCGGATGTACGACGCCGGGCTGCGGCCCCTCAGCCAAGTGCCGTTCACCGCGCCCAACGGCCGGCGGATACGGGTGGACTTCTTCTTCCCGGCGGCGGGGCTCGTCGTCGAGATCGAGGGCTACGGCTTCCACGGCAGCCGGGCCGCTCATCTCGCCGACGTCGAGCGCTTCAACGACCTGGGGCGCTGTCCCGAGGTCCGGCGCATGCTGCGGTTCACCGCGGCCGACGTCTTCGAGCGGCCCCAGCGGATGCTCCACACCATCCGCGCCGCCCTGGGCGAAATCGCCGCCGGGGAGTCCCGTGGCACTGCAGCCGCCGGAGGGTCCCGTGGAGCCGCCGCCGCCGGGGAGTCCCGTGGCGCCGCCGTCGGTGCTGCCGCGGCTGCCACCGCGGCTGCTCATGCGGTTGCCGGTGCGGCAGCAAGTGCCGGTGCCGTCGTCAGCGCGGCTGCCGGCGCCTCCGCCACCGCCGCTGCCTGAGTCGCCGCCGGCTTCCCGGCGGTGTCCGCGGTGCGTGGCAGGGTGGCCGCCATGGACGCCTATGTCAGGAACATCGTGCTCGACTGCGCCGACGCACGTCAGCTCGCCGACTTCTACACGCAGTTGCTCGGCATGCGGGTCATCCGCGACGACTGGATGGTGATCGCCAAGGACGAAGACAGCTTTCCACGGCTGGCATTCGAGGAAGTCGACGGCTACCGGCCGCCGCTCTGGCCCGACCTCGATCGCACCTACCCCCAGCAGATGCACATCTGCTTCGGCGTCGACGACTCCACCGCCGCGGGCGAGCTGGCGCTGCGGCTCGGGGCCACGCGGCTCTCCGAAGCCGGTGGCAGTTGTCCGGTGTTCGCCGATCCCGCCGGGCATCCGTTCTGCCTCTGCGGGCCCGGGGAGTAGCTCCCGGGAAAAGGCCGACGGCCCTGGTGTCGGGGGGTCGGCCACCAGGGCCGCCGGCGGTCTCGGTGCGCGCTCGGACGCCACGGGGGAAGTTGCGTTCGGGCACGCCGGAGACGTGGGAGAGGGGTTTATGGGGGCTTGCGGTCCGTGCGGCGGGTGCCGGTCCCGGCCGCCGGGGCCGGGGCACCGGGCCCGCCGGGTGGGTCAGACCGGGGCGCCGTTGTTGCGCAGCCAGGCGAGGGGGTCCACTGCGTCCCCGCCGCCGGGTCGTACCTCAAGGTGCAGGTGCGGGCCGGTGACGTTGCCCGTGGCGCCTACGCGCCCGATGACGTCGCCGGTCGTGACCTCGCCCGAGGACTGGATGATGGAGGACAGATGGCAGTACCAGACCTCGGTGCCGTCCTCGAGCGTGAGGACGATGCGGTAGCCGTACGAGCCGGCCCAGCCGGCCTCGGTGATCGTGCCGCCGTGCACCGCCTTGACCGGGGTGCCGGTGGAGGCGGCGAAGTCCTGGCCCGTGTGGCCCGCGGCCCACATGTCACCGGACTCGCCGAACGTCGAGGTGAGCGTGTAATTCGCGACCGGGGCGACGTAGCTGGCGGCGAGCTTGGCGAGGCGCTCCTCCTCCGCCTTGCGGCGGGCCTCCTCCTCCGCCTTGCGGCGGCGCTCCTCCTCCAGGCGGCGCTGGCGCTCCTCTTCCTGCGCCTTCGCCTCGGCGGCCTCCTCGGCCGCCTGCTGGGCGGCCTCGGCCTCGGCGGCCGCGCGGGCAGAGGCGTCGGCCTCCGCCTGCTGCTGCTCGGCCTGCTCCAGGATGCGCGCCCGCAGGGCCTCGCCGGAGTCGGCGGGCTGGTTCGCGGAGTCGGTGTCGCTGGCGTAGCTGACCTGCGTGAGCGGAGCCGTGGTGACGACCGTGTCGGAAGCGGGCTCCTCCTTGCTCGGTATCAGGTCGCCGACGCCCGGCAGGCTCTCCGCATCCGGGAGTTGGGCGCTTATCCGGTTCGCAACGGTGTCGACCTGGTCGGGCATGGATATCGCGACCGGGGGCTTCTCCTGCGCGGTGGCCATGCTGCCCGCGCCGACGGCGGCGAAGACGCCGACGCCGAGTACGGCGCCGCTGCGCGCCATGCTGCCGCCGCGCTGCCGGGGAAGGCGCCGACGGCCGCGGGAGGGAAGGCCGTCCTCGGGGAGGACTTCGTCGACCGGCTCTTCGGCGGCGTAACCGGTGGGCGCATACCCCTCGGGGGCGTGGCCGCCGGACGCATAACCGTCGTAGCCGTAATCGTCATAGCCATGGCCGTAGCCAGGCTCAGACCTGTAGGACGCCACGCAGGCGTACTCCTTTCCTTCCTTCTCGCCTACCGGGTTAGCTGACGGGTTCGGAGCAGGAAGGTCTCCTACGGGCCTCCTCCTCGCGGAGGTTGGCCCGATTCACCCCAAGGTGGTGGTTCCCCGGTTCCCTAGGTGTTGCCGTTGCTGCAGTTGTGACGCGTGCGGGATTCGGCGACGGCGCACGGTGCCGCCTCTTGCGACGGCAGTGACGACCGCGCTGCGTTACCGCACGCTAGCGGACGACGGCGTTCGATTCCAAGTCGTTCCCGTTATTCAGTTGTGCTTTACCGCGGACGATCCGGGCATGCACCAGCGGAAACGGACAAGTTGACGGCCTGATTACGCGCAGTGAAGTCCGGTCGTTAGCTGATCGTGCATCAGTTGTTATGCGGAGGGGCGCTGTTCCGCTACGGAGCGTGTACAGGCGAGGCCGGGTCCGGCGGCTCTCCGAACGGCGTACGCAAGCGGGCGAGGGCGAACAGCGCCATGTCGTCGGCGACCCTTCCGCCCGTATAACGGGTCACGTCGTCCAGGAGGGTGTCCAGCAGTTCGTGCGGGCCGTCGAACAGCCGGCCGTCCAGCCGGGTCAGCGGGTCGTAGAAGACGCCCGCCTTGTTCCGCGCCTCGGTCACGCCGTCCGTGAACAGGACGAGCGCCGCGCCCGGCGGGAACGCCACCTCCATCAGCTCGTCCGGCCACGTACCCAGGTCGCCCATGCCCAGCGGCAGCGCGTGCTCGTGCGGGTGCAGCGTGCGTGCCGCGCCGTCCGACCCCAGCAGCACGGGCGCCGGATGCCCGCGGTTGAGCAGCCGCAGCGCGCCGCCCCCGCGGTCGACCTCCGCCAGCACCGCGGTCGTGAACCCCTCCACCCGGTCGAGGCCGCTGCGCCCCGTCTCCTGGCGCTGCAGCGCGCGTTCCAGCCGCCGCGCGATCCCCGCGAGCCCCGCCTCCTCCTCGGCCGCCTCCCGGAAGGCGCCGATGACGACCGCCACGGACTCCACCGCCTCCAGCCCCTTGCCGCGTACGTCGCCGACGATGCAGCGCACGCCGTACGGGCCCTCCTGCACGGCGTAGAGGTCGCCGCCGATACGGGCGTCGGCGTCCGCGGCCTGGTAGCGGGCGGCGACCCGCAGCGTGCCGAAGCCGTCCGGCGGGTTCGGCAGCACGGCGCGCTGCGCGGCGACGGCGACGTGGCGGGCAGAGGTCAGCCGGCGGTAGTTGCGCTGGATGAGGAGGTTGATGCCGATCGCCAGGGCGCCGAGCACCACCTGCGACACCATCTGGGTGAGCGCGTTGGGCCTCGTGGCGGTGCCGTTGAGGATTTCGAGCGTGACGTCCACGGCCAGGGCTGCGACGGCGACGGCGACCGTGCCGCGCAGGGTGAGCAGCGCGGCGGCGACCAGCGGGGTGGTCTCGAATATCGGCGAGGACCTCAGCCCTTCCGGCGTGAACCAGAAGAACACCGCCCCCACGACGATCAGCGCCGCCGGCAGCCACCGCAGCGCCCAGCGGACCCGCCGCTCACCGCCGGTGGGGTCGGGGCGACGGGACCGGGCCGCCAGGTCCAGCGCGTCGGCGCCGACGCGGTAGGCCCGCCCGTTCTCGTACGGACCGCGCCCCTCGCCGTACGAGCCACGCTCCACGTCGCGCGAGCCACGCTCTGCGTCGTGCGGGGCGCGGCCCTCGTGCGAGGTGCGGCCGTCGTGCGAGCCGCGGCCTTCGTGCGAGGCGCGCTCCTGGTCGTGCGGATCGCCCTCGTCGTGCCCCGCGCCCTGCGCGCCGTCCTCCCGCACCGGCTGCACCTGCCCTCTCCTGCGCTGCCCTTCCTGCGCTGTCCTCCCCGTGCGGCCGACAAGCGGGCCCATACCGTCGTCCCTCAGGGTTCCGCGTCCCGGGCGGGACGGCGACCGGGCGGGGCCCAGGCGGGTTACAGGAGGCGTTTCAGGCGTCATTGCGGGCCAGAGTGGGACGGGCAGAAGAGTCGCGGACCGGCGGACCGCACGCAGAGGGTACAGCCGAACGGGTATAGGGCCACCCGGCTCCGGCGCGCGCGGCGCCCGCGCGCCCCCCGGCTCTCCCGGCGCCCCGCACGCCCCCGGACAAATGACGCCATCTGTCAGCCGTTATCCGTCAAGCGTCAGCCGTCAGGCATCGCCAGGCGCCGGGCGCCAGCCGCCGCCGGCACGCCAGGCGTCAGGCGCCGGGCCCCGCCAGGCGCCAGCGGTCAGGCGCCGGCCGCCATGCGCCAGCACGTCAACCGTCAGCCGCCGTCAGGCGCCGGGCGTCAGGCGTCAGGCGTCAGGCGTCAGGCGTCAGGCGTCAGGCGTCAGGCGTCAGGCGTCAGGCGTCAGGCGTCAGGTGAGGCGTACCGGGAAGGACTCCAGGTCGTTCTGCGTCAGCACCGGCAAGTTGCGCAGCTCCCCCAGCGGTGCCGCCGCCCGCAGGTCCGGGAACCGGGCGAAGAGCGCCGGCAGCGCCACCGCCGCCTCCAGCCGCGACAGCGCCGCGCCGGGGCAGATGTGCGGCCCGTGTCCGAAGGTCATGTGCCGGATCGGCGTCGCCCGCGTCACGTCGAAGGCGTCCACGTCCGCCCCGTGGTGCCCGGCGTCCCGCCCGATCGCGCGGTACGAGATGACGACGCCCTCCCCCTTCTCGATCACCGTGCCCGCGATCTCGATGTCCTCCGTCGCGAACCGCATCAGCAGGTGGGTCACCGGCGGGTCGTAGCGCAGCGCCTCCTCGATCGCCGTCTCCCACGTCACCTTGCCCTCGCGGACCATGCCGAGCTGCTCGGGGTGGGTCAGCAGTCCGCGCACGGTGGTGAGCAGGAGCGTGATCGTGGTCTCGTGCCCGGCCGCGATCATGGACTTCAGGTTGCCGACGACCTCTTCCTCGGTCAGCGGCTCGCCGCCCTCGTCGGCGAGGATCAGCGCGCTCGTGAGGTCGTCGGCGGGCTCGGCGGTCTTCTGCCGCACCATGTCCGTGAACACGCGGTCGAGTTCCGCCATCACCGCGAGCCGTTCCTCCTGCGGCGTGAGCATGGAGAAGAAAGCTTTCCACAGGCGCATCTGCCGCGGTATCTCCGATTCCGCGACGCCCATGAGCGCGCACACCACCCGCATCGGCAGCGGCTGCGCGAAGACCTCCTTGAGGTCGACCACCCCGTCGCCCCCGGCCGCCGCGGCCGCCAGGGAGTCCAGCAGTTCGGCCGTCACCCGCTCGACCACCGGCCGCAGCGCGTCGAGCCGCCGCGGGGTGATGGCCTGCGCCGTCTTGGCGCGCAGCCGCCGGTGCTCGGGGCCGTCGACCGTGAACATCGACCGGCCCGGGTCGACCATCCCGATCAGCGGCCACTCCGCGGTGACCTCGCCGGTCTGCCACAGCCGCCAGGCGCCGATGTCCTTGACCAGCCGGGCGTCGGTGAGCAGTTGGCGGGCCTCGGCGTGCCGCGTGACGGTCCACGCGGGCGCGCCGAGCAGTTCGATCCGGGTGAGCGGGGCGGCGGCGCGCAGGAGCGCGGTCTCGCCCGCGAGGTCGCGTACGAGCGGGTCGATGGCCAGCGGCCCGGGGAGGGCCCCGGAGCCGGTCGGGGCGGCGGCGGAGCCGGCGGCGTGCGGGCAGTTCACGGATGACCTCCTGCAGCGCGTACGGGGGTGAAGGTGACCGGCAGTGCGGTCATGCCGCGCAGGAACGCGGACGGCCGCCGCACCAGCGTCCGGGCCGGCACGGACAGGTCCAGGTCGGGCAGCCGGTCGAGGAGTACCTCAAGGCCCGTCCGGGCGATGATCTCAGCGATCTCCTGGGCCGGGAAGGGGCAGCGGAAGTCGCCGTAGCTGAAGGCGAAGTGGGCGCTGTTGCCGGCCTGTGCGGGTACGCCGGCGCCTCCGTACCCGTATCCGCCGCCCGTGCTGCCCGGCCCGCCGAGGGCCTGCTGGATCTGCGGGTCGTCGTTGGCGGCGGCGAGGCCGAGGAGCAGCAGGTCGCCGGCGCCGACCGGGCGGCCGCCGAGGTGGGTGTCGCGGGCGGCCCAGCGGCCGACGAGGATCTGGGTGGGGGTGTCCTCCCACAGCACCTCGTTCATGGCCTGGCCGACGCTGTGCCGCCCGCCGCCGAGGGCGGCGGCGAAGCGGTCGTCGGTGAGCATGAGGCGGATGGAGTTGCCGATCCAGTCGGCGGTGGGGAGGAAGCCGGCGGCGGTGGTGTCCTTGAGGTCGAGCATGACCTCTTCGTCGGTGAAGTGCATGGGATCGGCGAGCATCCGCGAGGTGACGTCCTGGCCGGGCGCGAGCCGTTTCTCGGCGACCAGCCGGGTCATGTGCTCGACGAAGGTCTCGTACGCCTTGAGCGCGCCGGGTCCGCCGTCCGCGAGTTCGTTGAGGACCTGGGCGAGTTGGCGTCCCTGGGCGTCGGGGAAGCCGATGAGGCGGGCGAGGACGAGGACGGGGAGGGGGACGGCGTAGTCGCCGACGAGTTCTGCGCTGCCGCGGGAGCAGAAGGAGTCGATGAGCCGGTCGGCGAGTTGTTCGCAGTGCCGGCGGAGGTCGAAGGGGTCGACGCTTTCCAGTGCGGCGCCGACCATGACGGCGTGCCTGCGGTGGTCGGCGGCGGAGGCGGTGAAGTGGATGGACGGCATGACCTGGCCGACCATCGGCAGCAGGGGCCAGTCGGGCGGGATCTTCTCCCACTGGTTCCACAGCCCGCGGTCCCGTGGGAACAGTTCGGGGTCGGAGGTGACCTGGTGGAGTTCGCGGTAGCCGATGACGAGCCAGGCGGGGATGTCGCCGGGGAGTTCGACGGGGACGACGGGGCCGTGGTCGCGGCGCATCTCGCGGTAGAGGTCGCGCGGGTCGGTGTGGAAGCGGGGGCCGCTGAGGGGTACGGACCCGGCGGCGCCGGCGTGCGCGGGGCAGCCGGCGGGGGGTGCGTCGGCAGCGGGGGGCGTGTCGGGGCCGTCGGGCGCGGGCCCGTCGGCCGGCGCACCCGGCGCGGTGCCCGGCGCACCCGGCCCGGCCGACGGCTCACCGGGCGCATCCGGCGCACCGGGCGCAGGGGCCTCGCTCAGCGCGCCTGTGCGCGGTTGCGCCGGGCTGCTGCTCCCCTCGTGTGCGGCCTGGTCGTCGGGAGTCGGGGTCATGTCGCGGTCTCCGGTGCGGTGGGGACGGTGGCTGCGGCTGAAGCTGCGGCGCCGGCGGCGGTCGCGGCGGTGGCCGTGCCGGCGGCGAGCCGCTGCAGGTGCTCGACGAGGGCGATCAGCACGCCCTTGCTTGACTCGCGGGACCGCGCGTCGCAGTCGACCAGCGGGACGTGCGGGTCGAGGTCGAGCGCTTCGCGTACTTCTGCGCTGGTGTAGGGCGGGCCGCCGAAGTCGTTGCGGGCGACGATGAACGGCGTGCCGTGGTGCTCCAGCCGGTCGATGGCGTACCAGGAGTCGGCGAGCCTGCGGTGGTCGACGAGGACGATCGCGCCGAGGGTGCCGGAGAACAGCCGGTCCCAGAGGAACCAGAAGCGTTCCTGTCCGGGTGCTCCGAAGAGGTAGAGCACGGTGCGCTCGTCCAGGCTGATCCGCCCGAAGTCGAAGGCGACCGTGGTGGCGGTCTTGCCGGGTACGGCGCTGCGGTCGTCGATGCCGCGGCCGGCGAGGGTCATCGTCTCCTCGGTGTTCAGCGGCCGGATGTCGCTGACGGAGCGGACCATGGTGGTCTTGCCGACGCCGAAGCCGCCGACGATGACGATCTTCAGCCCGTTGTCCGCGGTACGGGCCAGGGGGGCGCGCTCGGTCGCGCCGCCCGGCGCGGGGGTCGCGCGGGGGTCAGAGGTGGCGGAGTCCAACGAGCACCTTCTCCAGAGTCTCGGGATCGGCGAACCGGACGCCGCCCGGTGTGCGCGGGGGCGCGTACCGCGGGTGGCGGGCGGTGATCCGGCCGGCGGCCAGCAGGTCGGACAGCAGGATCTTGGTGATGCCGACGGGCAGTCCGAGGTCGGCGGACAGTTCCACCACGGCGGTCGGGGTGCGGCAGATGCGCAGGATCGCGGCGTGCTCCGACTGCATGCCCGGCGCCGGCTCGTCCTCGGCGACCACCAGGGTGACGAGGTCGAACTCGTCGCTGGCGGGCCGGCTGCGCCCTCCTGTCAGGGTGTACAGCCGGTCCGGGTCGTCGTCCCGGCCGGGGCGGGTCATTCCGCCGCGACCCCCTCGGCCGCGGGTACGGGCCCGCGGGCGGGGGCGCTGAGGTGGTCGCCGAGCTGTTCGACGAGTTCCAGCATGTTGTGTCCGACGAGCCCGGGGTCGGCCGTCTCGGCGGCGATGACGGCGACGTGGCTGCCGGAGCCGGCTTCGGCGATGAAGAGGATGCCGCCGTAGAACTCGGTCATCGACTGCCGTACGCCGCCGCTGCCGTCGCCGAACTCGACGGAGGCGCCGTGCGACAGGCTCTGGATGCCGGCGGAGATGGCGGCGAGCTGGTCGGCGCGGTCCTCGGAGAGTTCGGGCGTGTGGCAGAGCTTGAGCCCGTCGCGGGAGAGGACGAGGGCGTGCCTGGCGCCGGGCGTGCGCTCCAGCAACCCCTCCAGCAGCCAGGTCAGCCCGGTGGCCTCGGCGGGAGATTGGGTCATCGGTCGTCCTCCGAAGGTGAAGCGGCATTGCGTGCGGGGGGTGCGGTGGAGGGGCCGTCGCCGGGCGCGGCGGGTTCCTCGCGTTCCGCGGGTCGGTCTGCTGGTGCGGGGGCTTCGGCGCGTGCGCCGTCGTCCTGCCGTACGTCGTCTGCGTCCCGTTCGGCGTCTGGGGCCGCTGCGGCGCCTGCGGCCGGTGCGTCGCCGGCCCGGCCGGTGTCGCGCTTGCGGCCGTTGACGGCGGCGACCATGGCGCCGCCCGCCGTGCTGGTGCCGCCCTCGCCGTCCGCGCCGCGCTCCTGGCCGGTCACCGCACGCCGGAAGGCGCCGAACCGGGCGGCGGAGCCGGCGGGTTCGCGCCGGCGCTGGGATCCGGTGTCGTCACCGGCGGCACCCTGGCCGCCGGTACCCGTGTCCGTGCCCGTACCGGCGGCCTCGCCCGGCGTGCCGCCGTCCGGCACTCCGCCGGGGTGTGCGCCCGCCAGCGTGCGCCCGCGGCGCCGCCGCGGCAGCGCGGCCAGCGCGAACGGGTCGTGCCCGCCGTCGCCCGCCCGCTCGTCGGCGTCCTCGCCGGCGGCGACGTCCCGCTGCCGGGGCAGCGGGAGCGGCGTGCTGCCGGTGTCCTCGGTGGGCATGGGCAGGGCCGGTGTGCGTACGGGTTCGCCGGGCCGGGCGCGGGAGATCAGCTCCTGCGGGATCATCAGCACGACGCCCGTGCCGCCGATGGCGGAGGGGCGGAACGAGACGGTCAGCCCGTGCTTCTGCGCGAGGTGCCCGACGACGGGCAGGCCGAGCCGGGTGCCGGTGAGCGTGGACAGGTCGGTGGCGGTGCCGGCGACGGCGCGCTCGGCGCGGCGCTGCGCGGCCTCGCTCATCATCAGGCCGCTGTCCTCGATGGTGACGACGGCGCCGGCGGGCACCTCCGAGACGTAGACGTGCACCTCGGTGGTGGGGGGCGAGAAGTTGCAGGCGTTGTCGAGGAGTTCGGCGAGGGCGTGCATGACGCCCTCGGCGGCGTGTCCTGCGACAGCCACTTCGGAGACGGCCCGCAGCCGCACGCGCTGGTAGCCGGCGATCCGGCCCATGGCGCCGCGCAGGATGGACTCCATGGTGATCGGCTTCGCCCAGCGGCGGCCGGTGCGGGCGCCGCTGAGCACGGCGATGCTGTCGGCGACGCGGCCGGCCTGCGCGGTGCGGTGGTCGAGGTGGAGGAGGTCGCCGAGGACGTCGGCGTCGCCGTGGCGGTGCTCCATCTCGCGCAGGTCGGCGAGCATGCTGGTGGTGATGGCCTGCATCCGTCCTGCGGCGTTGGCGCAGGAGGCCATGGCGGCGGCGCGGCGGTTCTCGCTGCGCCGCGCTTCTTCGGCGACCTGCTGTACGGCGCGCCGGTACGCCTGGTTGTCCAACTGCGGGGCGGCGGCGAGTGCTTCGTCGACAGGCGCGCCGGCGGCGATCTTCCGCAATACCTCGGGTACGACGCGGTCGGCGAAGGCGGCGGCGGCGCCGGCCGCGGCGGCGGCGCGTTCGTCGGCGCGGGCGGCCTTGGCGCGGTAGCCGGCCGCGGCGGCGACGGCTATGCACAGCAGGACGGCGGCGGCGCAACCGGCGTAGACGATGTGCCGGGTGTGGTCCTCGGGTCCTGCGAGCGCCGCGGCCAGTACCGCGACGGCGGTCGCGGGCACCGTGACGAAGAGGGCCGGCAGTGGTGCGGGGAGTCGGGAACGCGAGGCCCGGGGCGGGGCTGCATCCTGGTGCGCGGTCATCGACGGGCTCCTCCGGGCAGGTGGCCTGTCCCAGGTCGGGTGTGTGCGCCGGGCTGAGCAACGTGCTCGCAGGTGCTCAAGTCGCCGACACTATAGGGAGTTTCCTCACCACACCAGCACACTCAGAGGACCGTTTGCAGCACACCTGTGACAAGAGATGTCTGCCCTGGTCCGCTCCGGTCAGGGCGGCTTCCGGAGGTCCCGCCGCGGCGATCGTGACGGCCCTGTCACCGCCGGTCGGCTAGAACGTAGGACGCCCAAGATCGCCCGTACGCCCCCTGCGGCAACGGCGTCCAACTGCTCAACGGCCCTGGTCAGCATGCCTTTGCGGCGTCACCACGCTGTAACCGCGCGCTTGTTACAACGTTTGAGCAAGATCGCTGATCAAGCAGCCACGCGGCGCCACCACCTTGCCGTACGACGGCCGCTCAGCGCTCCGGACCCTCCACCCGACGGGAGACCCTACGGATGACCCGTTTACCCCGTACGTACGCCACGTTCATGCTCTGCGGAGTCACGGTCGCCGCACTCACCGCGGCGGCCCCGGCCCCCGGCGCCGCCGCCCGGCCCGCCGCCGGCTCCGGCCCGGCCTCTGACGGCGCAGCCGCCGACGGCACCGACGCCGCCCCCGGCTCCGCCGCCCCCGGCGCAGCCGCCGACCAGGCCGCCGCCGTCGACGGCGAGGACCCGCCCGGGCTCGACGTGCTCAAGCGCGGCCAGGGCATGGCCCCCGGCCTCCTCTTCCTCACCCCCCAGGGCCGCCACGAGACGCCCCGCGGCCCCCAGATCGTCGACGACCGCGGCCGCCCGGTCTGGTACCACCGGATCCCCGCCGGCTTCGTCGCCGCCGACTTCCAGGTCCAGGAGTACCGCGGCAAGAAGGTGCTCACCTGGTGGGAAGGCGAAAGCTCCCCCACCGGCACGGGCTCGGGCACCGGATATATCGCCGACGAGAACTACGACATCATCGCCACCGTCAAGACTCCCGACGCGGGCGAGCGCACCGACTTCCACGAGTTCCGCCTCACCCCCGACGGCACGGCCCTGATCCTCAGCTACCGCGACGAGCCGTACGACCTCACCCCCGTCGGCGGACCCGAAGACGGTCAGGTCCTCGACTACGTCGTGCAGGAGATCGACATCGCCACCGGCGAAAAGGTCATGGACTGGCACAGCCTCGACCACATCCCGATCACCGACTCCGACCGCCGCTTCGACCCCGGCATGCCAGGCCCTTTTCCGTACATGCACCTCAACGCCGTCAGCCTCGACCACGACGGCAACCTCCTCTTCTCCGGCCGCGAGACCAGCACCATCTACAAGGTCGACCGCGAGACCGGCGAGGTCATCTGGCGGCTCGGCGGCAAGCGCAGCGACTTCCGCCTCGGCGCCGGCGCCCGCACCATCGGCCAGCACAACATCGAGCCCGCCGGCGAGAACACGTACCGCGTCTTCGACAACCAGAACATGGGCAGCCCCGGCTACGAGTCGCGGGTGGCGTGGCTGCGTATCGACGAGCAGCAGATGACCGCCGAGCTCGTACGCCAGCAGGTCCACCCGGACCGGCTGACGACCGGACTGGAGGGCAACAGCCAGGCGCTGCCCAACGGCAACACCTTCGTGAGCTGGGGCTCCCCTTCCGGCCGCATCTCCGAGTTCTCGCCCTCCGGCCAACTGGTCTTCGACAGCACGCTGCCGGAGGACATCAGCAGTTACCGCGGCTATCGCGCCCCCTGGAAGAGCACCCCCGACACCGCCCCCGAGGCCGAGGTGAACGACGCGGTCACCGCCGTCGACGCCGTGTGGAACGGCGCGACGGAGGTCGAGGGCTGGCGGGTACTCGGCGGCGAGACGCAGTCGCGGCTGCGCCCCGTGGCGCGCGCCGGGTGGAAGGGGCTCGACACCGAAGTGCAACTGCCGCCCGAGGCCCGCGACATCGACTACGTGAAGGTCCAGGCGCTCGACGCGCGCGGCCGGGTCCTCGGGTCCTCGCCGGTCGAGGCCGTGGAGCCCGCCGCATCCCCCCACCACTGACAGAAGGCCGCCGACGCCTCGCACAGTCAGGAGAAGAACACGATGTCCGAAGCGCGGATCGTGGCTGTCACGTTCCGGACCCCACCGCTGGTCAAGATGGAAGAGTTCGCCAACCTCGTCGCCGCGGAACCCGGAGGCGACACGGTCGCCCAGGTCATCCGGAACTCGGCGATCACCACCAAGGGCATGGCCGTGAACGCCCTGCTGGAAGACCCCCGCCGCTGGACCACGCGCCGGCGGATGGACCGCAGCCTCGCCGAGGCCCGCCACCTCGGCCGCACCACCGTCATCGCGGCGCTCGCCGAGGCCGGCCTGCGCCCGGAGGACGTGGGGCTGTTCGCCACCGTCACCACGACCACCCACTCCGCCCCCGGCCTCGACGCCCTCGCCCCGGAACTCGGGCTGCGCCCGGACGTCGAGACGCTGTCCCTCGGCCCGATGGGCTGCTATGCGGCCGTGCCGGCGGTGTCCGCGTGCGCGCACTGGGTCGCGGCCAAGCGGCGCCCGGCGGTACTGCTCGCGGTCGACCTCTTCTCGCCGCACGTGCAGCCGCCCCCGTACGACAAGGAACAGGCCGTCGTCCTCACGCTGTTCGGCGACGGCGCCGCGGCGGTGGTGCTGCTGCCGCCGGAGGCGGGTGAGCCCGGCGGCGTCGAGGTCGTCGACTCCGAACAGCTCACCGCGCCGGCCTACGCGGACGACCTCCAGGTGCACATGGGCGACAACGGGCTGCGTATCAGGCTCAAGCCGTCCATGCCGGACGTCGTCGCGGGCTCCGTCGCGATTCCGGCGCGGGCGCTGCTCGCCAGGCACGGGGTCCGCTGGTCCGACGTCGCGTGGTGGGCCGTCCACCCGGGCGGCCGGCGCATCCTCGACCGGGTCGACGAGGCGCTGGGCCTGCCGGAGCGGTCGATGGCCACGGCGCGGGAGGTGATGCGGGAGTACGGCAACACCGCGGCCCCGGCGGTGCTGGCGGTGCTGCGCCGGCTGCAGACGACGCGGCCGCTGGCGGCGGGTGAGCACGGGGTGGTGCTGGCGTGCGGCCCGGGAGCGACGGTCTGGGCGCTGCTGCTGCGCGGCGCGTAGGGACAACGTAGGACGTCGGAAACCGAAAGGAGAAGGTGATGCTGGAAGTCATCGGCGCGGGAGTCGGCCGTACGGGAACGCTGTCGCTCAAGACGGCGCTGGAACGGCTGGGCTTCGGCCCGTGTCACCACATGCTGGGCCTCTTCGAGGACCCGGAGCAGATCCCGATGTGGGAGGCGGCGTCGCGCGGCGAGTCCGTGGCCTGGCACCAGGTGTACGCACGGTACGGCTCGACGGTGGACTGGCCGGGCGCCCGCTTCTGGCGGGAGATAGCGGGGGCGTTCCCCGAGGCGAAGGTGGTGCTGACGGTACGGGACCCGGAGAGCTGGTACGCGAGCGCGGCGAGCAGCATCTACGCCACGGCGGTGGCCCCGCCCCCGCCGGACGTGGGCGAGGGCTTCGTACGGCTTCGGGACATGTCGCTTGAGGTGATCTGGGACGGCGTGTTCGACGGCCGGTTCACGGAGAAGGAGCACGCGCTGAAGGTCTTCGCGGAGCACGAGGCGGCGGTGCGGGAGGAGATACCCGCGGACCGGTTGCTGGTGTTCCGGGTGAGCGAGGGCTGGGAGCCGCTGTGCGACTTCCTGGGAGTGCCGGTGCCGGACGAACCGTTCCCGAGGAGCAACGAGCGGGGCAGGTTCGTGGACGAGGTGAGGGAGCGCAGCGGGGCGGCAGGCGGGGGAGACGCCGCGGGGTGAGACGGAACGGCGGGACGCGGCGGGGGTGATACTCCTCCGATCACCGCGACGCGACCGCGGCGGCAGGGGCCCGGAGGGCATTGCTCTTCGGGCCTCTGCCGGTTTGGGGGGAGGGCGGGGCTGCCGGGGGGTACGGGGGGCGGGCAAGTCGGGGGGAGGGGACGGCGGAGCGGGACCGGGGGGCCGGGGGCGGGAGACCCGGGGGCTGGGGGGACCCGGGGGCTGGGGGAACCCGGGGGCGGCGGCAGAGCCCGAGCCCGGTGGCGGCGGAGCCGTGGGACGGCGGAGCCCGAGCCGGGGGCGGGAGAGTAGGGGGGCGGGCCGGAGCCGGGCGGGCGAGCCGGCGGCGGGGCGGCGCCCAGAGCGGGGCCGGAGTCGGGGGGCGGAGCCGGGGGGCGGAGTCGGCCGACCGCTGCCGCCGAGGGAGCCGCGGACGTGGGCCGGCCCACCGGGCCGGGGCGCTGCCCGATCACGGATTGCCCCAGGTAGGCGGGGGGCCGGAGTCGGGGCGTGTGTTCTCGTATTCGAGCCGCACGGACGGGGGTTTGGAGCATTGGGCCCCCCTCGGACGGAGACCGGCTCGCACGACAACCGAGGTCCGGCCCAGCGGCGATGATCCGAATCAATCGGCGACAGGCCCTCGCCCAGCCGGAACCGAGCCAGAAGCCGGGACCGCGATGACCGGATCGCCCGATGGCGCCACCCGGACGGAGATTCGGGGCCGTAACTCGCGGTAACCCACCCCAAAATCATCCCAAATCGCCCACCAGACCAGACTTTCGCCCACCCGCGCGCACCCACTGGGCCCAGGCAGTCCCGAGCGAATGCAACCGAGAGAAACTCGCAGCAACACCTCCACCGAACCAGGACAAATCACCCCCACGGGCTGACTTTCGCCCATCGACGCACACCCCGCCGCCCGCAGGCCCGGCAGCCGCCGTTGGCGGCTCCCGGGCGGAGGGATTGGGTCGTAACTCGCGGTAGCACCCCCGGATCCGGCCCGAATCGGGCCCCGGAACCCGACTTTCGCTCAGTGGCACGCACGCACCGCCACCCCGACGCCGCTCCCCGAAGCGGATCTCCCCCACGGACGCGGGTCACGCCAGCCCCGTACGACGCTGCCCACCTGCGGATGGCCCGGGCCCGCCCCCGTGCAATGCTCCAATGCCTCAGCCCCGTACTCCGCCCACCCCGCGAACCACCCCCGGCCTCGACCCCGTAGTCCGCCCAGCCCCGCGAACACCCCCCGGCCCGGGCCCCGCACGCCCCGAGGACACCGCAACGGCCCTGCCCCGGCCCGGGGTTCCGCTCCCTGCCCGCCGGGCGCATCAGCGACGGAGCGCAGCCGTCTCCGGCTCCCGCCCCCGTCCAGCGGGGACTTCGGCGACGAGGCCCGGCCCGCCTCCGGCCCTCCCACGTCGGCCGCAGGCAACGGCGATCAGGGCAGATCCAGCACCCGGCAGCCCGCCCTCCGTCGCCCGGGCGCGTCGGCGATCAGGGCAGACCCACCGGCCGGTCGCCCGCCCCGCGTCCGCCGGGAACCTCGGCGCTCGGGGAAGACCCGGCGTCCGGCGGCCCGGCCCCGGTCCGGCGGGGGCATGGGCGATCGGGCCCGGCCGCTCCGTCTTCCCACGTCGGCCGGGACCTCGGCGAGCGGGGAGGGCCCGGCGCCCGGTAGCCGCCGCCCCGTCGGCGGGGCACGGCATCCGTAGTGGAGCGTTAGGGTGCCCGCTCCCTCCGGGCCACCCATAGCCGCCGGTCTTTTACGGGCCGGGGTGCGGTGTCAGGGGTGGGGCGAAGCCCCATCGCGAAGCGACGTCCCTGGAGCGAAGCGGAAGGGACGCCCTTGACACCGGACGCAGGCCCGCACACTCAGGAGTGGGGTGGCCCGGGGGGAGCCCCAACGACACGGCCACTCCCCTCACCGACACCCCCGTACACCGGCCCACCCCACGCACCACCGCCACCCCGACGCCGTACCCCCGCACCCGCCCCGCACTGACACGACGTACCAGCTCAGCGGCCTGTAGCCCCCCGCGTTGTCACAGGAGGCGCATACCCTTGGGCGGGCGTGAGGGGAGATGGCGTGAGGGGAGATGGCGTGAGGGGAGATGGGGGGTCGGCGCGCCCTCGGGGCGCTCGCTCGGGCGGGTATTCCGGGTGCCGGTCCCCCCGGACTGCGGTGTCTCGCGGGCCCGCTGCGCGGAGGCCGGGTGTGCCGAGACGCGGGGACAGGGACGCCCGGTGCGCCGAGACACGGAAACACGGACGCCCGGTGTGCCGAGACGCGGGGACAGGGACGCCCGGTGCGCCGAGACGCGGGGACACGGACGCACGGTGCGCCGAGACACGGAAACACGGACGCCCATTGCGTGAAGCGCGGCAGCGCGGGTTCAGACGGCGACACTTGGGCCGGGGTAGGCCGGTGGCGCCCCGGCGTTGAGAGCGTTGCTCTGGTGCCCTGGGCTGCCGAGTCGTTCCGGCTGCCCGTCCCTGGAGGTCTTCCGTGTACGTCGTCAACGTCTGTGTCGCCCTGCGGCGCCGTGATCAGTGGCTGTTGATCGTCCGCCACCCCGACCTGGGCCACGCCGGTGGGACCCTCGCCGTCCCCGGCGGCAAAGTAGAGGCGGCCGCCGGCCCATCCGACAGTGACGACGTCCTCGAAGCCACCGCCCGGCGCGAGACAGCCGAAGAGGTCGGCGTCGATCTCACCGGCGTCCCGCTCCACTACGCGGAGAGCACCTTCTTCGTCTCCGACACCGGCAACCCCGTCGTGAACGTCCTCTTCGCCGCCCACCTCCCCGAGAACGCAGCCCCCCACCCCGCCGCACCGGCCGAGGTATCCGAGGTCCTGTGGCGTACGCAGCCGGAAGTCGAGGCCACCGCGGGCTGCCCGCCCTGGACCGTGCAGAACATTCGCCGGGCGGCGGCAGCCCTGGGTCCCGCCCAGCCGCTGTGAGGCCACACCGGCTGTCCCGCTCACACCCGCCCCAGGTCTCCGGCCGATTCATGCCTCTGGCCCGGGTCCCCGTCAGCGGTCGGCGTACTCCCCCAGGACGACCACCGACACCACCGCACCGCCGAATGCCGTGACCGCGCGCCACGCCGTGTGCAGGTGGTGCCTCGTCGCACGCACGGCCACCGTCGCGATGTGCGGGCTGTCGGGCTGCGGGGCGTCGGTGGCCCGCCGGCTGTCTGCCCCGCGCGGCGGGGCGATGGAAGCGCTGCTCATGTTTCCAGCGTGCCGCGGATCACCTGCGAAAACCTCGGCCCGCGGGCGGAACCCCACCGCCCCGGATCTACGACCCAAGGGCCAGCCGCACCCCTACGGAAGTCTCAGGGTTCCCCCGACTTCCTCGTCCCGCGCCTCCTGCGGCACCCGCGTCGGCTCCAGCGTCGCCCGTACGGTCTTGCCGACGCATTCGCGCGGGAACCACGACAGCTCCGCCCCCAGCCCCCGCGCCAGGAACAGCCCCCTCCCCCGCTCGTCCTCCGGCCCCGGCGGCGATGCCTCCGGCCTCCGCGGCGGCTGCGTCGTCTGGGGGTCCGATACGTCGATCACCAGCGAACCGTCCTCCCGTACGGCCAGCCGCACCCGCACCCGGCGCCCGACCTGCCGCCCGTACTGGATCGCGTTCGTCACCAACTCCGACACCACCAGCGCCGCGTCCTGCGCATCCCCACCCCACCACCGTCCCCGTGCGCGATTCGAAAGACCCCCGCGGCCCGCGCCTGGCCTTCACCCCCGCCGCATGGGACGCCTTCGTCGCCGCCGTCAAGCGCGAGGAGTTCCCCGGCCGCTAGCCGCCGGGGGCGATGCCCCCGGTGAAATTCGTTGGACCGGCCCGCCCCCCGGCCCGTAAGCTCGCGCGTCTGCCCCCGCCTCACCGGCTGTTTTCGCGCGCCGGGAGTGCCGCCTGCCGGTCGGAAACCGGCGGCCTACGCCACGCCCGTGACCGGGCCGCCAGCCGCCGGAGGCTTGTACCACCATGTCCGACCCCACCGCTACCACCACCGGGACGACCCCCGCCCCCCTCCTCCGCGAGCGCGCCCACCTCGCCGCGTCCCGTAGCGCCCTGCGTGACATGCGCGCCGACGCCGAGGCGCTGGACATCGCCGACGTGACCGCGAACTGGGTCAACGCCGAGGTCCTCCAGTCCGAGATCGACCTGCGGATCAAGGCTCTCGCCGACCTCGCCGACACCCCGCTCTTCTTCGGGCGCCTCGACTACTCCCACGCCCCCGGCGCGGAGATGGCCGAAGGGGACCCCGGGGAGAACTTCTACATCGGGCGGCGGCACGTGCACGACGCCGACGGGGACCCGATGGTGATCGACTGGCGGGCGCCGGTCTCGCAGCCGTTCTACCGGGCGTCGAAGAAGGACCCCATGGACGTCTCCCTCCGCCGCCGGTTCGGGTACGACCGCGGGGAGATCACGGCGTACGAGGACGAGCATCTGACCGACCCGGCCGAGGCGGCGAAGTCGAGCGCCCTCCTCCAGCGGGAGATCGAGCGGCCGCGCGTCGGGCCGATGCGGGACATCGTGGCGACGATCCAGCCCGAGCAGGACGAGATCGTCCGGGCGGAGATCGGCGGGACCGTGTGCGTGCAGGGGGCGCCGGGGACGGGGAAGACGGCGGTGGGGCTGCACCGGGTTGCGTATCTGCTGTACGCGCACCGGGAGCGGCTGGCGCGTACGGGGACGCTGGTGATCGGGCCGAACGACTCCTTCCTGCGGTACATCGAGCAGGTGCTGCCGACGCTGGGCGAGCTGGACGTCAAGCAGGCGACGGTGGCCGAGCTGGTCGCGCACGTGGAGGTGCGCGGGGCCGATCCGGCGCCGGTGGCGCGGCTCAAGGGCGACGCGCGGATGGCGGAGGTGCTGCGGCGGGCGGTGCGGGCCGGGGTGACGATGCCGGTGGAGCCGGTCGTGGTGGTGCGCGGGTCGCGGCGGTGGCGGGTGCCCGCGTACGAGGTGGAGGAGCTGGTACGGGAGCTGCTCGCGCGGGACATCCGCTACGGCTCGGCGCGGGAGGCGCTGCCGCAGCGGATCGCGCACGCCGTGCTCGTCCGGATGGAGCGGGCCGGTGAGGCGCCGGACGACCGGGTGCAGGACGCGGTGGCGCGGAACGCGGTGGTGAAGGCGGCGGTCAAGGAGATCTGGCCGGCGGTGGATCCGGTGAAGCTGGTGCTGCGGCTGCTGTCGGATGCCGACTTCCTTGCCGCGCACGCGGAGGGGGTTCTCGACGCGGACGAGCAGCGGCTGCTCCTGTGGGAGAAGGCGCCGCGGGGGGTGCGGTCGGCGCGGTGGTCGGCGGCGGACGCGGTGCTGATCGACGAGGCGCGGGACGTGGTGGAGCGGACGCCGTCGCTGGGGCACGTGGTGCTGGACGAGGCGCAGGACCTGTCGCCGATGCAGTACCGGGCGGTGGGGCGGCGGTGTTCGACCGGATCGGCGACCGTCCTGGGGGACATCGCGCAGGGGACGACGCCGTGGGCGACGGAGAGCTGGGCGGTCGCCCTCGCGCACCTGGGGAAGCCGGACGCGGCGGTGGAGGAGCTGACGCAGGGCTTCCGGGTGCCGCGGGAGGTCATCGCGTACGCGTCGCGGCTGCTGCCGTCGATCGCGCCGGGGCTGGCGGAGGCGACGTCGATCCGCGAGTCGGCGGGGGACCTGGCGGTACGGGCGCTGCCGCGGGCGGCGCTGGACGGCTCGGTGGCGGAGGCGTGCGGGTCGGTGCTGCGGAGCCGGGAGGGCTCGGTGGGGCTGATCGCGGCGGACGGGCGGGTGGCCGCGCTGGGGGCAGCGCTGGCGGCGGCGGGGCTGCCGTTCCTGGCGCCGGGTGAGGAGACGACGTCGGAGGCGCGGCTGACGCTGGTGCCCGCGTCGCTGGCGAAGGGCCTGGAGTACGACTACGTCGTCCTGGACGACCCGGCGACGATCGTCGCGGCGGAGCCGGACGTACGGACGGGGCTGCGGCGGCTGTACGTCTGCCTGACGCGGGCGGTGTCGGGGCTGACGGTGCTGCACGCGGAGCCGCTGCCGGCGGAGCTGGCGGCGTGAGGGCGCCGTAGCCCGCTGAACGTGCGGGGGCACACGCCGCGGCCGTCGCCGCCGGGTGCGGTGCGTCCCGCGGGGGCTCAGCTCGCCATGGAGCGGCTGGTGATCTTGCCGTCGAGGTTCGCACGGAGCATCGCGCTGCCGACCTCGCCGGTCGCGTACACCGAGAGATACGGGCCGTCGGAATCCACGTCCACGCTGATGTGGCTGACCTTCGCCGGTGGCCGCAGCTCCAGCTCGGTCTCCGCCACCTTGATCAGCCGGGGCAGCGCATCCCAGTTGACGTCGGCGACGTCGAACGACGCGCGACCGTTCATCAGCCCCACGCTCTGCCCCTTGACCCCCTTGCCCTCCCGGTAGTCGAAGGCGTCGTACACCTCCCCGTCCGCCGACACCGCGTAGATGTCGGCGTAATCCCGGTACAGGGTGCAGGTGATGGCCTTCGTCGTGCCCATGGCCTCGTCCATGGCGCGCACGACTCTGCGGGCGCCGGCGGGGGTTTGCAGGTTCTCCTTCTTCGGCTCCTCGGAGGGTGAGGAAGAGGTGGAGGGGCTGGGAGTGGTGCTCGGGGTGGACGCCCCGGGGCCGTTGCCGGTGGCGCCGGGCGACTTGTCGTCGTCGAGGAGGTCGGGGAGGACGGTCCAGCCGGCCACGGCGATGACGAGGACGGCGAGCGTGGACGGTACGACGCGCCAGCGGCGGGAGCGGGGGCCGGCGGGACGGGGCAGGACCGTGGAAGCGGCCACCGCGGCGCCGCCGCGGTCGTCGCCGTCGCCGTCCGTGCCGCCGCCGTCCGCACCGCCGCTCGCCGCACCGCCGGTCGTCTTGCCGGTCGACGCACCGCCCCTCGTCTCGCCGCCGCCCGGCCCGACGCCTGATTCGGCACCGCCGGACTCACCGCCGGACCCGGCACCGCCCGCGCCCGGTTCGGTGCCACCGCCCGCCGCCGGCGCCTCGGCGTCCCGGCGCCGGGACGTGCCCAGTCCCACCGTCCCCGTGCCCGGCTCCCCCGCCGGGGCCTCCACCGCCCCCGCCCCCGCCGGCCGCACCACCGGACCGCCCGGGACGGTCCGTACGCGCTCGCCCGTGGCCTCCGCCAGCAGCAGGTCCAGCATCTCGGCGTCGGGCCGGGCGGTCACGTCCTTGACGAGGACCGACCGCAGTACGGGCGTGAGGGCGCCCGCCCTGCGGGGCTCCGGAACGTCCTCCTCCAGGATCGCGGCCAGCGTCGCGAGGGTGGAGCCGCGGTGCATGGGGTGGTGGCCCTCGACGGCGACGTAGAGCATCATCGCCAGCGACCAGAGGTCCGAGGAGGGGTCGTCGTCGCGGCCGCGGAGGCGTTCGGGGGCCATGTAGTCGGGAGAGCCGACGAGTTCGCCCGTGTTGGTGAGGTTGGTGGCCTCGCGGACGGCGGCGATGCCGAAGTCGGTGAGGACGGGGGTCCCGTCGGCACGCAGGAGTACGTTGCCGGGCTTGACGTCCCGGTGCAGGATGCCCGCTTCGTGCGCGGCCCGGAGGGCGCGCAGCACACCGCGGCCGAGTTCCGCGGTCTCGGTGGGGGTGCAGGTGCCGCGGTCGAGGCGGTCTTGCAGGGACCCGCCGGGGACCAGCTCCATCACGAGCCAGGGGTGGGCCACTTCTTCACTGCTGACGATGTGGTGGATGGTGACGACGTTGGGGTGGCTGAGCTGGGCGAGCGACACGGCCTCGCGCAGGACGCGGGCACGCAGCATGTCGGCGGCGTCGGGCCGCAGCCGCAGCAACTCCGGATCGGGCGGCCGGACTTCCTTCAGCGCGACGTCCCGCTCCAGGAGGACGTCACGCGCCCGCCAGACGAGCCCCATTCCCCCGCCGCCGAGCCGCTCCAGCAGCTCGAACCGGCCGTCTATGAGATTCCCTTCGGCCCCCACCACCATAGGTCGAACAGTACGACAACAGCCGCCCTCCCGCGGGTGGACGGAGAACGGTGTGGAAGGGAAGCGAATTCACTCGGCCGGCAGCGGCCAGGACGCGCCCTCCGGTGTCCCGTACCAGAACCGCTGGCCGCCCGGCGTGACGGTGATGCCGAAGTCCTCCCGGGCCGCCCGGCCGCCCGGGAACAGGGACGCGACTTCTGCCACGGTGTCCCACAGCCGCCGCGGGCCGGACTGCCGGACCTGGCCGTCCGCCTGCGCCAGGACCGTCGAACCGTCCTCCGTCCACAGGCACATGCCGGACACCGCGCCGTCGTCCGCGCGCCACGCGACGGCGTTGTAGCCGGGCAGGGCGAGGGACAGCGGGAACGTCCAGCGGCCGGCCAGCACGTCCCCCACCCGCAGCGACGTGGCCTCCGGGGGCCGGTTGTGTACGCCGGTCAGGTCCGGGCCGCTGCCCGGGGGGACGCGGACGGGCATGAAGAGGGCGGGGGTCGGGAGGAACCGGCCTTCCGCGTGGCCGGGGGCGGTGACCGTCGCCCGGATCAGTCCGAAGCCGATCGGGGCGACGATCACGGCGCCGTCCGCGGCCTGTTCGATCAGTGCCCGGGGTACGGAGCGGAGTGCGGCGGTGGCGATGAAGCGGGTGTAGGGAGCGCGGGGCGGGTAGCCGAGGGCTCCGTCTCCGGTGGTGACGAAGGGGGTGGTGCCGGCCTCGCGGAGCCGGCGGGCGGCCAGCGCCACCAGGTCGGGGTCCACGTCGACGCTGGTCACGTTCTCCGCGCCGAGTCGGTGGGCCAGGAGCGCCGCGTTGTAGCCCGTGCCGGTGCCCAGTTCGAAGACGGTGGCGCCCGGTTGTGCGTCGAGGGCGTCGAGCATGGTCAGCATGAGGCCCGGTTCGCTGGAGGACGACGTGGGGACGCCACTGGCGTCGAGCTGGGTCATCAGGGCGCTGTCCGAGTAGACGGTTGGCAGGTATTCGTCGTCCGACTCCGTGACGCGGTACCACTCGCCGCGCGCGTTCTGCCCGTAGAACTCCGGGACGAAGACGTGCCGCGGCACGGCGGCGAAGGCAGCGCGCCAGGGGCTCGGGCTCCCGTCGCCGAGGGTGGCGGCGAACTCCGCGCGCAGCGCTTCCGTCGGATCCGGGGCCATGTCGTTCCTCGTCGGTAGTCGGCTTCCCGACCCTGCCCACCCGCCGGCCAGACCGCACGCGAAGCACACCGCACCGGGGCCGACGACCCCCCGGCCGGCCGAACACGTCGTGCGGGTCCCGCCGTCCGTCCTTACCGTGAAGGGATACGCGACCGGTACGTACGTGGCGCGGGCAACGGAGGGAGAGCGGACCCGTGATCGACTACGAGGCGGTCTTCCACGCCATGCCGACGGCGGTGGCGCTGTTCACCACGGACCTGGTCTACCTGGACGCCAACGATGCGTACTGGTCGACGTCGGGGCGGACCCGCAGCCAGGTGATCGGCCGCTATGTGTTCGACGTCTTTCCCGACAACCCCGACGACCCCGAGGCGAGCGGCACGCGCAACCTGGCCGCCTCCCTGCGCCGGGTCGCGGCCACCGGGCAGCGCGACGCCATGGCCCTCCAGCGCTACGACGTGGAGTCCTCCGACCGGCCCGGGGTGTGGGAGGAGCGGTACTGGAGCCCGGTGAACGTCCCCGTCTTCGCGCCGGACGGGACCGTGGCCCTGCTGCTGCACCGGGTCGAGGAGGTCACCGAAGTCATCCGCGCCCGCGGTGGCGCGGATCGCACCCAGGTGCTGGAGGCCGACCTCTACACCCGGGCCCGGGAGCTTCAGGAGGTCAACGAGGCCCTGCGCCTGGCCCACGCCCGCGAACGCGAGGTCGCGCTCCAGCTTCAGGAGGCGATGCTGCCCGCGCCCAGCCCCCTCGGTCACCACCGGGCCGCGGTCCGCTACCGGCCCGCGGTCGCGTCCCTGAACGTCTGCGGCGACTGGTACGACATCGTCGACAGACCCGGCGGCGACCGCACCGTCGTCGCCGTCGGCGACGTGGTCGGCCACGGACTGCGGGCGGCAGGTGTCATGGGCCAGCTCCGCAGCGCGCTCTCCGCCGCCTCGCTCGTCGCGGACGGCCCCGCCCAGGCCCTGGAAGTCCTCGGCCGGTACGCCCGGTCCGTCGACGCCGCGGCCACCGCCACCGCTGCCGCCGTGTTCATCGACTGGGCCGGCTGCTCCCTCACGTACAGCAGCGCCGGCCACCTGCCTCCCGTGCTCTGGCATCCGGACGGCACCGTCACCTACCTCGACCAGGCCACCGATCCGCCTCTCGGCGTGCGCCCCGAGCACAGCGCCCGCCCCGAGGCGCGGGCCGGGTTCACCGAGGGCTGTGTCCTCGTCCTGTACACCGACGGTCTCGTCGAGCGCCGGTACGAGGACATCGACACCGGCCTGGCCCGGCTGGCCGATTCGATCGCCCGTCACGGCGCCGCGGATCCCGAGCGGCTCGCCGACGCGCTGCTGACCGACCTCATCCCCCCTGCCGGCCTTACCGACGACACCGCCCTGGTGGTCGTCCGCCTGTAGGCGGGCCGTTCGGGTGACGGCGCCCTTCCCATCCCAGGACACTTAGAGTTACGATCTCTCCACAATCTGTAACTCTCGGGGGTCTTCATCATGCGCCTGCGCGCTTTTCTCTTCGCCGTCCTCACCGCCGTCGCCACCCTTGCCGTCGCCGCCGTCCCCAGCGGGGCCGCGCCGGGTGCCGCCGGGCCGGGCGAGGTCTGCTTCTGGACCCGGCCGGGGCAGATGGGCGAGGGGTGGTGTTACCGGCCCGGAGGATACGCCGATCTGCCCCGGAACCTGCACGACAACGCGTACTCGTTCCGGTCCGACTACAACGGCAGCGTGTGGGCCATCGACTGGACGCGGCACGGGTGCGTGTTCCGGGAGATCCGGGCGTACGAGCTGGACGACAACTGGGACTGGGGCAACAAGATCGACGGGGTGGACAGCTCCCGGCCCGCCGACTGCCAGCCCGGCTGAGTCTCACGGCGGCACGCACCAGGTCATGCCCTCCCGTCCCCGTCCGGGTCTTCCCGGCCCTCTCGTCCTTCTCGGTGCGGTTCTCGGCGTCGTCCTCGCCGTGGCCGGCTGTGCCTCCACGCCCGCGCCCGCCCGGCCGCCGCTCAGCGACGACGACTCCGTACGCGCCGCGCAGCAGTTGCTCACCGACCGGTGTCTCGTCCGGCAGGGGCTCACCCCGCCCAGGCCCGGGCAGCCGCCCGGCGGGGAGAAGGAGCAGCGGGAGGTGGCCGACGCGCTCTTCGGGGCGGGTGAGGCCGAGTTGGCGGCGGAGCTGCCCACCGGGTACGTCGTGCGGGCGCACACCGACGGGTGTCTCGCCGGGGCGCAGCGCGCGCTGTACGGGGATCAGGAGCGCTGGTTCCGGGCCTCCACCGTCGTGAACAACCTCAAGTCCATCGCCGCCTACGAGGACCGCAGCCTGGCCGCGGTCCGTGCCGACCACCGCGCGGACGTCACCGCGCACGACCGCCTGCGCGCCCACGCCGTGGAGCGTGCCACCACCCTGCTCGACAAGGAGAAGTCACCCTCATGACGCAGAAGAAGACGAAGACGAAGCGCAGGCCGCTCGCGCTGCTGGCCGCCGCGCTCCTGGCCGTCGGCGGCGCGTTCGCCTCGGCGGCCGTGGCCACGGCCGCGGACTGCCCGAGCGGCGAGTTCTGCACCTGGGAGCACGCGAACTTCGACGGCCAGCGCGCCAACTGGTCCGGTGACGACGGCTGGTGGGAGTCGTGGATCGCCGACACCGACTCGTCCTGGGCCAACCACGGCATCTCCGGACCCGGCGTCAAGGACCACGTGATCGTCTACGAGGACGCCTGGCAGGGCGGCGCCGCCACCATCTGCCTCACCCCGGGCCAGGAGGTCGGCTACAACGGCGTCGCCAACGACCGCGGCGACTCCCACACCTGGGCCATGAGCTGCTGAGTCCGGGCGGCAGAAGGGGCAGCGGCGCGCGTTCCCCCACGACGCACGCCGCTGCCGCCCCCGCCGTGCCCGCGAACCTCCCCCTGGTGCCCGTTTCTCATCGGTCGTACGTCAGGAACAACGCGCCGCTCTCCAGCGCCTCGTGCCCCGTCAGCGTCCACACCCGCGGGTCGAACGCCGCCTCGCGGCCGAAAAGCGGGATCCCCGCGCCCGTCGTCACCGGCGCCAGCTTGACGATCAGCCGGTCGATCTCCCCGTACAGCGACCCCGCCAGCGCGCCGCCGCCGATCAGCCAGATGTCCTTGCCGTCCTCCTGCTTCAGCTCCGCCACCCGCGCGACCGGATCCCCGGCGACCACCTCGACCGCCGCGGCCGGGCTCTCCCCCAGCGTCGTGGAGAAGACCAGGTGGCGCAGGTGCGGGTACGCGTCGGGCACGCCGGCCGCCAGCCCGATCTCGTACGACTTGCGCCCCTCCAGCACCGTGTCGAAGCTGCTGCCCTCCGCCGTGACGCCCAGCGCCTCGCGGGCCATGAAGGGCAGCGTCTCCGGGTAGTTGGCGGCGAGGTACTGCACGTAGTCGGCGGGCAGCGGCCAGAAGCCGCCGGGTCCCGTCGGGTCGGCGCCGTCCGGGCCCGCGATGAAGCCGTCGAGGGTGGCGGCGATGTAGTAGACGAGCTTGCGCAACGCAGTGTCCTTTGTTCAGCAGAAGATCACGGCGCCCCCGGCCTCTCCGGCCGGGGGCGCCGTGACGAGCATAAACAGCGAGGTCAGCGGACGACCGTCTGGATCTCCTTCACGGTCACTTCCTGCTCGGACACCGACAGCCCGTCCGGCAGGTCGTCGTTCTGCGGCGTCCCGTCCGGGCTCGCCGTCGGGTTCCAGGTGACGTCCCAGACGATCTGCGCCTCCATGGAGTACGCGCCCTCGCCCGAGGACTTGCGGTACGTGATGTTGCAGCCGGAGCCGTCGCTGTTGACCTGGTAGCCGCCGTCCGCCTCCACCAGGTCGTACGTGCAGGAGGTCGGCTCCGCGTACTCCGTGCCCGCGTCGATGCGCAGCGAGACCGGCTCGGCGACGGTCGTGGCCGCGATGTTGATGCCCGCCTGCTCGTTGACGAGGCTCGCCGTCGTCCACACGCGGTCCAGCGGCTGGCTGAACTCGATCTTCGTGGGCAGGTTCACCACGTTGCGGTCCGGGTTCGGCTTCAGGTCGACGGGCGGCGCCGGGAGGTTCGTCTCCTTGTACGCGAGCCCCGCGAGGATCTCCGGGTCAATGGTGTCCGCCGGCGGGTCGGGGTCGCCGCGGTCCACCCAGATCCACAGCTCGCCGATCTCACAGGAGCGCGGCGACATCTCGGGGGTGCGCTCCCACCACATGCCGTCCTTGTCCTTGTGGGCGTCGGTCTCCTCTTTCCGGTTCTCCGCGGTGTCGTGGTCGATGCCCTCCAGGGGGCCCTTGTCCTCCATCTCCTCGTTGTGCTTGGCCAGCGCGTCGTTGGTGTACCGGGGCTCGAACCAGCACACCGGCGGCGACCAGTTGCCCGTCGAGCTGGTCATCGGCTGACCGCCGTCCGGACTGTGGCGCGCGTACACCACGGCGGAGATCCCGTCGCCCCCGCTCTCGCCGCCGCCGCCCGTGTCCGTCGTCCCCGTGCCGCGGTCGGCCGCCGCCCCGCCGGCCGAGGCGAGCAGCAGCCCGCAGGCCAGCGCGGCGACCGTGGCGGTGGCGCGCGTCCCGTGTGGTGTCAGGCTTCGTCGCGACATTCCTTGCTCCCCCTGGTTGCCTGGTAGTCCACGACCTGCCAGTTGTCCCCGCTCTTCTCCATCGTGGCGCGCGCGTCGATGTAGGAGTCCAGCGTGGTCGGGGTCTTGTCGACCTTCCCGGTCCCGGCGTTCTTCAGATATGCCTTGCTCTGGTCCTCGCAGTACGCGACGACGGCGCGACCGTCCTTCAGCGAGGTGACCTCACGGAAGTAGAAGGTGTCGAGCCCGGTGATGGTGACGCCGTCCTTGCGGTACTCGGCGAAGTCGGCCGCGAACGTCGCGGCGGCCTCCCCGGCCCAGTACTGCGTGAAGTTCGGTGTCGCCCCGGTCGCGGCGTACGCCTCCTGCTGGGCCATCAGCGCATAGCCGTGGTCCCGCAGGATCGCGTCCTTCTGCTCGTCCCCCGTCGCGTCCTCGGCGATCTCGACCCGCACGTCGTCCGGGAGGTCGAACTCCGGAGCACCGGGCTCCTTTTCGGACGGTTCGCCGGACGGCTCCTTGTTGTCCGTCTTCGCGCCCTCGATCTTGTCGCCGGACGACGGACCCCCGTCGTCACCGCCACAGCCGGCCAGCAGCAGCACGGCTCCGAGCGCCGCGGCCACCGCCGCCGTACCTGCACTGCGCGCTTTCATGGTGCGGTTCCCTCCGTCGTCTGTGGGAGGGGAGCCACCTGCCCCCGTCGTGCCTCAACGAGATTAGCGAAGCCGGGTGGCGTCTTCGATGGCAGGAAAGCAACCATGCGGTCACAGACGCGTGATAGAAGGGGCCATCCCGTACGAGTCAGGCATCCGCGTGCTGGCGGGCGGCCAGCGCGTGGGCGACGTCCTTCGTCGCCGGGTAGAGGTCGAGGTAGTGGCCGTAGAGGTCCTCGTAGACCGCGCCCGCGGCGGGGTCCGGGGTGACGGTCGACTCGACGGGGTTCCAGGCGGCGATGTCCGCCGGTGCGGCCGTACCGGCGCCGACGGCCGCGAGGAACGCGTCGCCGTACGCCGCGCCGATCAGGTGGCGGGGGATCTGCTGCTCCTTGCCGGTGACGTCGGAGACGATCTGCGTCCACAGCTCCCGCGCGCCGCCGCCGACCGCGACGAGGCGGGCCGGTGCGCCGCCGGCCTCGGTCATCGCGGCGAGGTTGTGGCGGACGCCGTACGCGGTGGCCTCCAGCGCGGCGCGGTAGAGGTGGCCGCGGGTGTGGCGCAGGGTGAGGCCGTGGACGAGGCCGCGGGCGTCCGGGTCGAAGAGCGGGGTGCGTTCGCCCGCGAAGTACGGGAGCATCAGCAGCCCTTCCGCGCCCGGCGGGACGGCGGCGGCCTCGGCGACGAGGGTCGCGTAGTCGGAGCCGGTGAGGTCGCGCAGCCAGCCGGTGACGGCGCCGGAGGTGGCCATGCCGGCGGCGAGGCAGTACGTACCCGCGAAAGCGCCCGCCGTACCCCACAGCTTCGGGCTGGACACCGGCTGCTCGACGACGTTGACCAGGAACATGGTCGTGCCGTACATGAGCATCAGGTCGCCCGCGCCGGTGGCGCCGACCGCCGTGGACTCCGCCCAGGCGTCGACCGTACCGGCGACGACGGGGATGCCGGCGGGCAGGCCGGTGGCGGCGGCGGCGGCCGGGGTGACCTCGCCGACGACGTCGGCGGGCCACACCAGTTCGGGCCATTCGAGACCCGGCGCGATCTCCTCGCACCGCTCCGCGATCCAGCGCCGCTCGCGCAGGTCGTACAGCGGCGTGCACTGGCTCGCGGAGTGGTGGTCCAGGACGTACGCGCCGGTGAGCCGGTGCGCCAGCAGCGAACTGGCCATGTACCAGCGGCGGGTACGGGCGTACACCTCCGGCTCGTGCCGGCGCAGCCACTCCAGCTTCGGCCCCACGGCCTGGCTGGTCAGCGGCGAGCCGCACTGCGCGATGACCGCCTCCGCGCCGTACCTGGCGGTCTGCGCCTCGATCTCGGCGCCGGCCCGGGTGTCGACCCCGTAGAGGATCGCGGGCCGCAGCGGGGTGCCGGCGGCGTCGACGGGCAGCAGGCAGGGCCCGATCCCGCTGACGCCCACGGCGTCGATCCCCTCCCCGGCCACGGCGGCCAGTTCCGCGGCCAGCGCGGTGAAGTCCGCCCACCACACCTCCTCGGCATCGTGCTCGACCCACCCGGGCCGCGGGGTGGAGGTCGCGTGTTCGCGTACGGCCTGGGCGACGAGCGTGCCGTCACCGCGGACGAGCACGCCCTTGGACGACGAGGTGCCGATGTCGATGCCGAGGAGGAGCCCCATGGTTGTCAGTCGACCTTCCCGTTCATGTCGTACTTGGCGTAGACGTCCTCGGCGTTGGCCTTGGTGATCTCCACCGTGCCGAGGGTCTGCTTCTTCTCCACCTTCTTGCCCGCGGCGATGTCGGCCGCGGTCTGCGCGGCCTCCTCCGCCCCCGTCGGGTACAGGTAGGTGTACGCCATCCGCTCCTGCTGGACCGCGCGGATGCCGCCGTCCGGGATGGCGAGGCCGTCGATGCCGATGAACTTGATCTCGTCCTTGCCCGCGGCCTTCGCCGCCTGCTGGGCGCCGATGGCCATGGGGTCGTTGTGGGCGTAGACGAGGTCGATGTCGGTGCCGCGGGCGAGCCACTGCTGCATGATCTTCGTGCCCTCGGGCTGGAGCCACTTGCCCTCGCGCTCCTCGACGACCTTGATGCCGGGGTTCGCCCCGATGGCCTCCATGAAGCCGTCGTGGCGCTGCTTCTGCGGCTCGGTGGAGAGCAGGCCGCGCAGCTCGGCGACGTTGCCGCCGTCCGGCAGCTCGCGGACGACGGCTTCGCCGGCCTTCTTGCCGATCTCGCGGTTGTCGCCGCCGATGAAGGAGGTGTAGCACTCGGTGTCGACGGTGCGGTCCAGGATGATCACGGGGATGCCGGCGGCGCACGCCTGCTCGACGGCGGGGGTGACGGGGGCGGGCTCGTTCGGCGAGACGATGAGGATGTCGACCTTCTGCTGGACGAACTGCTGGATCTGGCTGACCTGCTGCGCGTTGTCCTGCTGGGCGTCGGCGATGGGCAGCAGCTTGAGGTCCGGGTAGTCCTTGACGTAGTGCTCCAGTTGCTTGTTGAGCTGGGCGCGGTACGGCTCGGCGTTGTTGGCCTGCGAGTAGCCGATGACGAACTCGTCGCCTGCGCCCTTCTCGCCGCCGCCGCCCTCCTCGGTCTTGGAGGCGCAGCCGGCGGCCAGGGCGGTGGCGGCGAGCACGGCGGTGGCGGCGGTGAGCGCGCGGCGGAGGGTGCGGGTGCTGGTGCTCATCCTGGGGTCTCCTCTGAGGCGGGGGCCGGGGACTGGCCGGGGACCTGGGCCGTGGCGGGGGTGCGGCCCGGTCCCGTACGGGATCGGCCGCCGCGTAGCCTGTCGATGCCGTTCTTGATGCTCTGCAGCAGGTCGGGGCGTTGCAGCACGACCGCAAGGACGACGATCGAGCCCTTGATGACCAACTGCCAGTTGTCGTCCACGGCGTTCAGGCCGAGGACGTTGTCGAGCAGGGTGAGGATCAGCGCGCCGACGAAGGTGCCGATGATCGTGCCCTTCCCGCCGGCGAGCGAGGCGCCGCCGATGACGGCGGCGGCGATGGCGTCGAGTTCGTACGTGTAACCGGCCTGCGGGTCGGCGGAGACGCTGTACGCCGCGTCGATGGGGCCGGCGAAGCCGGCGAGCATCCCGGAGAGGGTGAAGACGGCGATGATGACGAAGGTGACGTTGATGCCGGAGAGCCGGGCGGCGGTGGGGTTGCCGCCGACGGCGTAGACGTGCCGGCCGAAGGTGGTGCGGGACAGCAGCAGGTGGAAGACGACGCAGACCATGAGGAAGGCGAGGACGGGGAAGTAGATGCCGTCCGGGCCGAGGATGCCTTCGAGGACGTTGTTGTCGGGGGTGCCGAGCTTCTGGAACGACTCGGAGTTCTCGGTGAGTTCGCCGTCGGGTCCGGCGACGAGGGTGCCGACGGACTCGTTGTCGCTCATCTTGCGGTCGAGCCCTCTGGCGATCGACATCATCGCCAGAGTCATGACAAACGATTGAATCTTCAGCCACGAGGTGCCGATGCCGTTGGCGAGGCCGAAGCCGGCGCCGAT
Source organism: Streptomyces sp. CMB-StM0423 (assembly GCF_002847285.1). NCBI lineage: Bacteria > Bacillati > Actinomycetota > Actinomycetes > Kitasatosporales > Streptomycetaceae > Streptomyces > Streptomyces sp. CMB-StM0423. The sequence continues at coordinate 3,491,748 of NZ_CP025407.1, forward strand.
GAGCATGCACGCGGGCACGATCAGCCAGACGGGCATGTCGTGGTGCGCCACCATGATGGCCGCGGACATCGAGGCGAAGCCCATCAGCGAGCCGACCGACAGGTCGATGCCCGCCGCCAGGATGACCAGCGTGACGCCGACCGCGAGGATGCCGCGGGTGGCGAACGCGCCCACCGCGTTGGTCAGGTTGGTCTGGTTGAGGAAGACGTCGCCCTTGGTGATCACGCCGAGGGCGACGATGAGGATCAGGCCGATGTACGCCTGCAGCGAGCCGAGCACCGGCAGGATCCGCCGGGCCCGCGACGCGGCGCCGTCCGGCCCGCCGTCGCCGGCGGTCGCCGCGTCCGGCTGGGTCTTGGTCATCTCCGCCTCAGCTCCGCGTTCCTCGAAGGTGGTGGGTGGTGACGGTCTCGCGCGCCATCGCCGCGGTGAGGATGGCCTCCTGGCCGGCCTGCGGCCCGCGCGCCGGATCGCGGTGGAACTCGCCGGTCAGCCGGCCCTCGCAGAGCACCAGCACCCGGTCGCACATGCCGATCAGCTCGGGCAGCTCGGAGGAGACCGCGAGGATCGCGGTGCCCTGCGCGGCCAGTTCGTCCATGAGCCGGTGGATCTCGGCCTTGGCGCCGACGTCGATGCCGCGCGTCGGCTCGTCCATGAGCAGCACGCTGGGCCTGGTCAGCAGGCACTTGGCGAGGACGACCTTCTGCTGGTTGCCGCCCGACAGGTGCTGTACGGCGGTCTCCATGCCGGGCGTCTTCACCTTCAGCGCCTCGATCTGCCCGGCGACCGCGGCCCGTTCGCGGCGCTTGTGCACCGTGCGCCACGGGGTGCGGTAGCGGGCGAGGGCCGCGAGCGAGCCGTTGAAGCGCACCGTGTTGGCCGTGACGAGGCTCTGCCCCTTGCGGTCCTCGGCGACGAGCGCGAGGCCGCGGCGGATCGCGTGGCCGGGGCTGCGCGGGCGGTACGGGCGGCCGTCCACGGTGATCCGGCCGTGCGCCCGGGTGCCGTAGTGGCCGAAGAGCGCCTGGAGCACCTCGCTGCGCCCGGCGCCCATCAGCCCGGCGAGCCCGACGATCTCCCCGGCCCGTACGGAGAGGTCCACGCCGTACAGCGACGGGCCGCCGTCCTGCGCGGCGTACGTCAGCCCCTCGGCGGCCAGCCGCACCTCGCCGCCGCGGTGCTGCTCCGCGCGGCGCGGGAACAGCTCGCCGAGGGGGCGGCCGACCATGAGCCGGACCAGCTCGGCCCGGGTCGTCTCGGCCGTCCGGCGGCTGCCGACGTACGCGCCGTCGCGCAGCACGGTGACGGTGTCGGCGATCTCCGCCAGCTCCTCCAGCCGGTGGGAGATGTAGACGACGCCGACGCCGCGGGCGGTCAGGTCGCGGATGACGGCGAAGAGGCGGCGGACCTCGGCGTCGGCGAGCGCCGACGTCGGCTCGTCCATGACGAGCAGCCGGACGTCGAGGTTGAGGGCCTTCGCCACCTCGATGAGCTGCTGCTCCGCGAGCCGGCAGTGCTTGACCGGCCGCCGCGGCGGCACGGCCAGGCCGAGGCCCGCGAGCAGCTCGCGGGCGCGCGCCTCCTGGGCCTTCTTGTCGACGGTGCCGCGGGCGGTGCGCAGCTCGCGGCCGAGGAAGACGTTCTCGGCGACGGACAGCTCGGGGACGAGGTTCAGCTCCTGGTGGATCATCCCGATGCCGTGCCGCTGCGCGTCCCGCGGCGAGTGGATGGCGGCCGGGGTGCCGTCGCGCTCGATGACGCCCTCGTAGTCGGGGTGGACCCCGGCGAGGACGTTCATGAGCGTCGACTTGCCCGCGCCGTTCTCGCCGAGGAGCGCGACCACCTCCCCGGCGTGCACGGTCAGCTCGACCCCCTTGAGGGCCCGCACACCGGGGAAGGACTTGGCGATCCCGCGCATCGCGAGTAACGGTTTCGCGTCGCTGGACATGCGGTTGGATGCCTCACCTTCCGTTGCTGGTCGGATGGTCGGTTCTGCGGTGGCACCGGTGGCGGCCGGACGGGGACGCGGAACCCCGCCGCCGGAGCCCGCGGCTACGCCGCGTCGCCGAAGCCGTCGTAGGCGATGCCCAGTTGGTCGCAGACCGCGCGGAGGTCGGCGACGTAGTCGCCGGGGACCGCGTGGATGTGGTTGCTGCCGAAGCGGGTCAGGAACTCCTCCGCCGTGGCGTTCAGGCGGGCGAAGGCGTGCGGCCACTCCCAGGTGGAGGCGCGCATCATGCGCTCGTTGGTCTCCGCGTCGTACTGCTCCAGGTCGCCGCGCATCACGTGCATCCGGTACTCGCCGCGCAGCCGCGTGAGCCGGGCGAAGGTCATCGATCCCGGCGCGGCGAGGTGCTGGACGGACGCGCCGCCGGCCGGGAAGTAGAAGACCTCCGGCAGGAAGCTGACGTGCCGCAGGTTCTCCGCGGGGTCGTCGGAGCGGGCGGCGTACCAGGTGGCGTGCTGGCCGGAGTTGCACAGGTCCCAGACCTGCTTGTCGGTGTGGTAGTGGCGTACGTCGGCGAAGAGCACGGGGTCGCCGGAGAGCAGCTTGAGCACCTGCATCGTCAGCGCCGCGTCCATGTCCGCCTCGGTGGAGGTGACGTGGGTCGCCTTCGGGCCCTCCCAGTCGTACGGGTCGTTGAGGAACGCCTCGGCGACGTCCATCGTGCAGAAGTTCGCGGTCAGCTCCGGCTGGCCCTTGATGCCGGAGAAGTCGAGGTTCCACTCCTCGATCAGCTCGCGCATCGCGTAGTACGCGCGGATCTGCCGCTCCAGCAGCTCGGGGGTGAGCCGGTCGCCGTCGTACGCCACCCCGGCCGCGTGCCGCTCGATCCAGGTGCGGGCGTTCTTCACCCGCGCCGCGTCGGCGTTCTCGCTGCGCCGCACGACCTCCCACTGGTCGATCTCCTCGACGTCGACGCCGAAGACCTTCATCCACTGGTCGGTGTTGGCGGTGGCGGTGTACATGCCCATGGGCCGGCCGCCGATCCGGCCGAAGGTGGAGCCGCGCAACTGCTGCACGGCGGCGCCGGCGCGGACGTGGGTGAGGATCCGGTCGCGTACCGCGGGATCCGCCAGGTCGCCCCAGGCGCGGGCGTGGACGCGGCCGATCTGGTCCAGGCCGCCGGCACCGGCGAGGAGGCCGACCATGCCGGGGTACTGCGGGTCGAGGTTGGCGACCATCAGGATCGGTCCCGGCGTGGACGCGGCGGCCAGCATGGTGAAGTGCGGGAACGTCCACACGGAGTGGTGGAAGATCGTCACGTCCACGTGCCGCTCGGCGAGCCAGCGGGCCTGGGAGGTGGCGAGGACGTTGGACTCCACGTGCTCGGGCGCGGTGATCACCTCGTGCCCGGCGTCGGTGAGCATGGCGGCCAGCTCGCGCGCGGCGCGGGAGACGTGGTCGCGTACGTCCCGCTGGACGTAGTCCCGGCCGTCGGAGATGGACAGCAGACCGATGCGTGCCATGTGGCTGGCCTCCAATTGCGTGCGGTTGTGATGCGTGGTGACGGTGCGGCGGGGTGGGCGCTTGCGCGTACGGGCGCGCGGCGGCGCGTTACTTGAGGCCGGAGGTCTTGATGGACTCGACCATCTGGCGCTGGAAGAAGAGGAAGAGCATCAGCATCGGGATCACCGCGACCACGGCGGCGGCGAGGATGTAGTTCCAGTTCGAGCCGTACTGGGTGGTGAAGGACGCGATGCCGACCTGGGTGACGGTCAGGTTCTCGCTGCTGGTGGCGACCAGCGGCCAGGCGAAGGCGTTCCAGTTGGCGAGGAAGAAGAACACCGACAGCGCGGCTAGGATGGGCCGGGACAGCGGCAGGATGATGCTCCAGTAGATCCGCCAGTAGCCCGCGCCGTCGGCGATCGCCGCCTCCTCCAGCTCCCGCGGGATGCCGAGGTAGAACTGCCGCAGCAGGAAGATGCCGAAGGCGTTGAAGAGCGGCGGGATGATGAGGGCCGCGTAGCTGTCGAGCATGCCCATCTCGCGGACGACGATGAACAGCGGGATGAGGATCACCGGCGGGGTGATCAGCAGCGTGGAGAAGATGACGACGAAGATGCCGTCGCGGCCGGGGAAGCGCAGGCGCGCCAGGGCGTAGGCGGCCATCGAGTGGAAGAACAGCGCGACGATCGTGATGATCGCGGCGGTGAGGAAGCTGTTCCACAGCCAGCGGTCGAAGGCCACTTCGGTGAGGACGTAGCGGAAGTTCTCCCAGGTGACGTCCTCGGGGAGCAGCTTGCCGTCGGTGACCGCCTCGCGCGGCTTGATCGCCGAGGTGATCAGCCACAGGATCGGGAAGACGCTCAGCACCGACAGCACGATGGCCAGCACCGTGAGCCCGGCGCGGGCGCGGCGGCGGCCGGGGCCGCGCAGCGGGGTGGGGCGGGACGAGGCGGGTTGCGAGAGGGCCGCCGGCGAGAGGCTCACCTTGGACCTCCAGAGATGCGCCTGTCTTCGGGTAGAGGAGGAATCGGACTCCTGCGGATCGGGGCAGGAGCAGTGGTTACGCCATGAGGGCGAAGGACCGTCCACTCCATGGCGGCGTGAGGCGGCCCATAAAGATCAAGAATCCTCAACTGTCAGTCCCCCCGGATAGGTTCGTGGTCATGACGACGGACACCACGACGCACGCGCGGTACGCCTGGCGAGGTACCAGCGGATGATGGCCCGGCGCCGGCCGGCGAGAGGACAGGCCGCTTCCAAGGGCTACCGCGAGGCGAAGCGGCAGACGGCGAAGCTGCACGCCAAGGTGGTGCGGCAGCGGCAGGACACGGCCCGCAGATGGGCCAAGTCCGTCGTCCGTGACCATGACGTTCTGGCCGTGGAGGACTTCCGCCCCCGCTTCCTGGCGAAGTCGACCATGGCCCGAAGGGCAGCGGACGCGGGCATCCGGGCCACGAAACAGGCCCTGGTGGAGATGGCCCGCAAACACGGGCGCATCGTCCACCTGGTCCACCCCGCGCACACCACCATGGACTGCGCACAGTGCGGAGCGAGAGCCAAGCACGCACTTCCCCTTTCGGAACGCACCTACGCCTGCACCTCGTGCGGAGCCGTATCCCCCAGGGACAAGAACGCGGCGCGCGTGATGCTGGTCCGGGCTGGTCTCAACCCGGCTGGTGCTGATCGTGTAGGACCTTGCGACCCGCCGGGCCGCAGGCAACGTGAGCCAGGAATCCCCCGCCTGCCGGCGAGGGGAGGAGTCAATGCTCATCGTCGAACCTCCCGCCCTTGGTCGCCTTGAAGATCAGCCAGGACAGGGCGACCATCACCACGACGAGGAAGGAGCCCAGGGCCGCGGCGTAGCCGTACTCGCCGAAGACGAACGCCTGTTGGTAGATGTAGAACATCGCCACGGCGGTGCCGTTGGCGGGACCGCCGTCGGTCAGCACGAAGATGAGGTCGAAGGTGCCGGTGATCGCGGCGACCGTGCTGACGATGAGGACGAAGAAGCTGGTGGGCTTCAGCAGCGGCCAGGTGATCTGCCGGAACGAGGTCCAGGGTCCGGCGCCGTCGATCTTCGCGGCCTCGTACAGCTCCCGGGGGATCTCGTTGAGACCCGCCAGGAAAATGATCATGTAGTAGCCCATGAAGTACCAGACGGTGACCGCGATCACCGCGTACAGGGCCAGGCCGGGGTCGCCGAGCCAGGAGCGGGCGCCCACGCCCACCTCGCCGGCGGCCTTGTTCACCACGCCGGTCTGGTCGTCGAGCATGAACTTCCACAGCAGGCCGACGACGACCAGGCTCAGCATGTGGGGCAGGAAGAGCGCGGTGCGGTAGACCGCCATGCCGGGCAGCATCTGCTTCATCAGCACGCCCAGGCTGAGGCTGACGACGAAGAGCGTCGGCACGAGGACGACGACGTACTTCGCGGTGACCCACATCGAGGACCAGAAGTACGGGTCGTTGAACATGCGCTCGTAGTTGCCGACGCCGATCCATTCGTACGAGCCGAAGCCCGAGACCTGGAAGAAGCTCAGCACGAACGACAGCAGCATCGGCAGGACGACGAAGAGCCCCAGGCCGAGGGCGTCGGGCAGCAGGAACAACGCGGCGGCCAGCCGCTCACGCCCCTTGCGCCCCAGCTTGCGCCGACCCGCGGGCGCGGCAGCCCGCTTCACGGCGCCGGGGGCGCGCTCTTGCTGTGTGGCGATGCTCGTCATCTGCGTTCCTTCGTGGGTACTTCCGGCTTCTGTCAGGGGAGGAGACGAGATTCCTGCCGAGCGTGGCGGGGGTATGGCGTTCCGCCGCAGGGCCGGAGAAGCGGCGTTGTCAGTGGGGGTCGGTAGGTTGAGTACATGGCCCGTTACCGTCTGTGCCCTACGTCTGACCAGGTGGAAGTCCTGCGTCGGCACTGTGGGCATGCGCGTTTCGTGTGGAATCCGGCGGTGGAGCAGCACTCGTGGTGGACTCCCCGGCGTGGTCCCGCGCCTGGCTGCGTGGCCCAGGCCCGGCAGTTGACCGAGGCCCGCGCGGTGAACCCGTGGCTGGCCGCAGGGTCGCAGACCGTGCAGCAGCAAGCCTTGCGGGACTTCGCCCAGGCCGTAGCGAACTTCTTCGCCGGCACGCACCGGCGGCCGACCTGGCGCAAGGCCGGGTGCCATGGGGGATTGCGCATCGTCGCGGTGAAGCCGGGCGATGTGCGACGGCAGTCGCGCCGCCGCGGCGAGGTGCGTGTGCCGAAGGTCGGCTGTGTGCGGTTCCGCTGGTCCCGTGCCGTGCCTGCGGGCGTCAAGTCGTGTCGCGTCACATGTGATCGGGCGGTTCGGTGGCATGTGGCCTTCGCCGCCGTCCCTGACGCGGTTCCGGTGCCTGGGAACGGCGCGGTGGTGGGTGTCGATCGCGGCGTGGCCGTCTCCGCGGCCCTGTCCACCGGGGAGTTGCTGCATGCGCCACGGCTGCGGGAGAGCGAGGCACGCCGCCTTTTGTGGTGGCAACGGCGGCTGGCCCGGTGCCAGCGGGGCTCGAACCGGCGCCGGAAAGTGAGATCCGCCATCGCCCGGCTGAAGGCGCGCGATGCGGACCGGCGCCGGGACCGGGACCGGGACCGGGACCGGGTGGAGAAGACCACCACCCGCCTTGCCGCCGGCTTCGATGTGATCGGCATCGAGAACCTTGATGTACGGGCTATGACGGCCCCGGCCAAGGGCACGGTCGCGGCTCCAGGCTCGCGGGTGCGGCAGAAAGCAGGCTTGAACCGCGGCATCCTGCGGTCCGCGCGAGGGGCCTTCGCAGCCCGGCTGGAGGACAAGGTCCGCGGCCGGGTGGTCCGGGTCGACGCGGCGTATACGTCTCAGTCCTGCTCGGCGTGCGGGGTTGTGGACCGGGGGCCGCGCGAGAGCCAAGCCGTCTTCCGGTGCCGCGCCTGCGGGCACACGGACAACGCCGACGTCAACGCCGCACGGAACGTCAAGACGGCCGCCGGGTGCGCGGTTGCTGCACGGGAAGGGCCCTGCATCAGCGGGCCGGTGCACCGTGAACCTCAAGCCGATCTCCTCCTCTCCGCGTGGAGCTGGGGTTTCGGGTTGGAATCCTCCTCGTTCGCGAGGGGGAGGACGTCAAATGAGGCTCGCCCCCTGGTAGCTCTTCATGAAGGCGTCGATGGTCTGGGCCGCCCGGTCGGCCTCGCCGTCCACGCCCTTGCCGGCGAGCATGGTGGCCTGGATGGCGTCGGAGATCGCCTTGTAGACGATCGGCGGGTAGCGGGGCTCGGCCCGGCCGCCGGGGAAGACGTCCTCCTTGAACTTCTTCATCGCCCAGGAGTCGTAGCCGCCGCGCTCCGCGCCGCGCTCCAGGGCGGAGGTGCGCGGGGAGATGTCGGACTTCACGCCCGTACACCACTCGACGGTGCGGTCGATGGACTCGTCCGACATCCGGCCGAGGGCCCAGCCGCAGAACTCGGCGGCGGCGTCGGGGTTGGCGCCCTGGGTGCTGGCGCAGAACGACCAGCCGCCGAGGGTGGTGGTGTACTCGCCACCGGGCGGTACGGGCAGCTTGAAGACCCCGTACTCGTGGTCGGGGGCGCCCGCCTTGAACGCCTGGACCTCCCAGATGCCGATCTGCCACATGCCGGCGAGGTCGGAGGTGAAGGCGGTGATGCGGTCGTCGGCGGCGGGGAGCGTACGGGGCGCGATGCCGGCTTCGACGGCGTCCTGCCAGAGCGCGAGGGCCTGGCGGGCGCCCTTGGAGTCGAAGGCGATGTTGCCCGCCTTGTCGACGACCTCGCCGCCGCCCTGCCACATCCAGCAGTACCAGGTGAAGTTCTGGTAGTAGCCGGGGTCGGTGTGGAAGACGAGGCCGGCGGCGCCGGTCTTGCCGCGGATCTTGTCGCCGGTGTCGAGGAGTTGGTCCCAGGTGGTCGGGATGTCGGCCTCGGAGAGGCCGGCCTTCTCCCAGACGGGGACGTTGTAGAAGATCGCCAGCGGCTCGACCTCCATGGGCAGGGCGTAGACCTTGCCGTCGACGGTGCGGCTGGTGAGGCTCGTGCCGTAGTCCTCGACCACGCCGTCGTCGAGGTGCGGGGTGAGGTCGGCGAGGATGCCGCCGTTGTAGTAGCGGGTGAAGTCGCCGGGGCTGAGCAGGAAGATGTCGGGTCCCGCGCCGGAGGCGAAGGCGGTGACCATCTTCGAACCCTGGTAGCTGACGCCGGGGACGAAGTACGGCTCGATCTTGACGTCGTGGGTGTCGTTCCAGTCCTTGATGAGCCGGTCGAACCACTTCGACTGGGCGACCGCCGCGGGGTCGGACGCCTTCGGGTCGTAGAAGTGCCAGAACTTCAGCGTGCCGCCGCCGGCGCTCGCGGACCCGCCGCAACCGCTGAGCAGCGGGGTCGCGGCGGCCGTCGCGGCGGTGGCGGCCGCGCCCGCGGTGCCGCCGAGGAAGCGGCGGCGGGAGGGGGCGCCGGGGGCGCGGCGGGGCGCGGGGGCGCCCCGGGCGGGTACGGCGCCGTTGCCGTGGTGGAGCATGTCGTGCCCCTGTCTGTCGGGTGGGTGCTGGAGTCGCGAGCGCGGGGGCTCGTACGGGCTCAGTCGGGGGCGTCGACTTCCAGGTCGAGCAGTCCGGGGGTGGCCGGGAGGGCTGCGCTCGACGGCGCGTCGAGGTAGAACAGGGAGGTCGAGGCGATGTCGTCGCGGTTCTTGCGGTAGCGGTGCCTGAGGCCGTTGCCCTGTCCCGCGCCGATACCGAGGCACTGCACGGTCACGCGGAGGTCCTCCTGGAAGCGGACGGGGTCCAGGACGTGCCAGCGGTACATCCCGAACCGCTGCTGGCTGGCGTAGAGGCCGTCCGGCCGGAGGATCTGGTTCAGGCCCAGATAGGGCGTGGTGTACGCGGTGTAGCCGTGGGGCTTGACGTCGAAGTTCCAGGCGCCGCCGAAGTAGTCCTCGGTGCCGGTGCCGCAGATGGTGGGCCAGTCCTCGTCGCCGTCGAGGTAGAACTTCAGCTCGCCCTCGCCCCACCAGCCGGGGCTGTTGGTGCCCCAGGCGAGGTACGTGCCGACGTACTGGCCGGCGCCGGTGACGCCGTCGAGGAGGGTGTGGATGCCGGACTCGTCGACGGGGTTGCTGCGGCGCCACTGGGCGTGGAGGTAGGAGGCGTCGGCGGGGACGCCGGCCAGCTCGTAGTCGATCTGGTAGTAGAGCGTCATCTGCTCGGGGGCGAGGTTCTCCAGCGTGACGCGGGCGCGGCGGCGGAAGGGCATGGGCCAGTACGCGTTGAAGCCGCCGTTGGGGGCGACGGTGACGGGCACCGAGGAGACCTGGCTGAAGACGCTCCAGCCGTTGCAGAAGAAGTCGCCGAGGGGCACTTCGACAGCGGGGGTCTCCTCGTCGTCCCAGTAGACGCGCAGCAGGGTCTGCCGCCAGGCGGCGTGCGGGGCGGTGGTGCACCAGAGGTGGCGTATGGTGCCCGGCCCGTCGATCTCGGCGAGCACGGCGGTCTCGCCGGGGGCGATGTCGATGCTCGGGGAGACCTTCCACCCCTGGCCGAGCCGACTCGCGGCCCGGGCGCCGGTGCCCTCGGTGGCGGCGCCGCCGGCGCCCTTGGCGCCGGTGGGGTTCTCGGCGCTGATCGAGCGGGTGACGGCGGGGGTCGTACGGGCGAGGTCATCCAGGCCGAACGTGGTGCTCATGGACGCTCCGTTGTGAAATCGTTTTCGTACGGGGGTGGCGAAGGGTCATCCCAAGTGCGCGCGCAGCAACTGAGCGGGCCCCGGTGACGTGAGGCGACCCCACCGGAAATCCCTTGAAATCCATTTCACGCGAACGTAGAGTTCACGCAAGACGGTGTCAAGAGGTCCGTACGAGACCGCGGAAAACACCGTCCGCGCCGACCCGTCCACGTACCCGACCGGATGCCGGGGCCGCGCCGCGGGCCGCATCGCGGGACCGCCGGATGCGCGCATCCGATGCCCCGACGCGGCCCGGCCGGGCCCCGGACTGGCGGAGAATGGGCGGCAGGGCACCGGACGCGCGGCCGACTCCCGCGCCTGCGTGAGAGGTTCAGGTAGCGGAGAAGTGACGACCATCAACGATGTGGCGCGCGCCGCGGGGGTCTCGCCGGCCACTGTCTCCCGGGTCTTCAACGGAGGCCGGGTCACCGCCGAACGCGCGGAGCGCGTCCGCAAGACCGCGGCGGAGCTGGGCTTCTCGCCGAACCGCGTGGCGCGGTCGCTGCGGATGCAGCGGGCGAGCGTCATCGGGCTGATCATCCCGGACATCGAGAACCCCTTCTTCACGTCGCTCGCACGCGGCGTGGAGGACGCGGCGCAGCAGACGAACCTGTCGGTGGTGCTGTGCAACACCGACGAGGACGTGGACAAGGAGCGGCGCTATCTGGAGATCGCGGCGGCCGAGCAGATGGCGGGCGTGATCGTGGCCGCGGCGTCGCGGAACCGGACGGACCTGTCCGTGCTGGAGGGCCGCGGGATGCCGGTGGTCGCGGTGGACCGGCGGCCGCGGGGCGCGTCCGTGGACGCGGTGATGGTCGACAACCAGCACGGCGGCGAGGAGGCCACCGCGCACCTGCTGCGCAGCGGCTATCGCCGGATCGCGTGCATCGCGGGCCCGGAGGGCGCGTCCACGTCCGACGACCGGCTGGCGGGCTACCGCGCGGTGATGCGCGACCACCTGCGGGAGACGGACGGGGGCACGCTGCTGCCGGAGTACGTGCGCCACGCCGACTTCCGGGTCGAGGGCGGCCGGGCGGCGATGCGGGACCTGCTGGCGCTGCCGTCGCCGCCGGACGCGGTGTTCGTGGCGAACAACCTGATGACGGTGGGCGCGCTGCAGGCACTCAGGGAGGCGGGCACGGAGCCGCCGCGGACGGGGGTACTGTCGTTCGGCGACGTCCCGTGGGCGTCACTGGTCCGCCCGCCGCTGTCGACGGTGCAGTTGCCGTCGTACGACCTGGGGTGGACGGCGGCGGGGCTGCTGCAGGAGCGGATCGCGGGGACGGAGCGGCCGCTGCAGACGGTGGTGCTGCGGACGGCGCTACAGGTGAGGGAATCGACGTCGGGACCGGGGGCGGAGGGGGCGTAGGCCGCGGCGGCGGGGCATTGCCTGCGGCGGCGGGGGACGCAGAACCCTCTCCCCGCAACCCCCGCCCTAGGGTAGGCCGCCCCTGTGACAAGCAGCCCGCCACCGGAGCACGCCCTGCGGCGTACGTACAGGCGCACCGCCCACAGCGCCCGGCTCGCCCCGCAACTGTCCCCCCGCCCTCGGCCCCGGCCCCGCCACGCAGGCCGCCTCCGCCACCGGCCCGCGCCCTCGGACCCGCCGCCCCCGCGGAGCGCCTACGTGTCCAGCAGCGTCCGCCACTCCGCCACCGACTGCGGCGACACCGGGCCCGACCAGCCCTCCGGACGGACCGCGCCGCCGACGTGGAACGCGTCCAGGCCCGCCGCGCGGAGGCGGGGGACGTGGGATGTGGTGAGGCCGCCGCCGGCCATGATGCGGGCCTCGTAGCCGGGCTGGCAGGCGGTCGCCCGGGCGGCCTCGGCGACCAGCACCGCCAGGCCGTCCGCGACGCCCTTCGCCGAGCCCGCCGTCAGGTACGTGTCCAGCCCCGGCAGCCCCGCGAGCTGCTTGCGCAGCGTGTCCCGGTCCGCCGCCCGGTCGATCGCCCGGTGGAACGTCCACCGGCACCCGTCCCCCACCGCCTCCAGCAGCCGCCCGACCGTCGCCAGATCCGGCCCGCCCGCCTCGTCCAGGAACCCGAGGACGAACTCCTCCGCCCCCTCCGCCCGCAGCGCCCGCGCCCGTACCGCCAGCGCCTCCACGTCCCCCGCCGCGAACCCGTCCTCGGCGCGGAGCATGACGCGTACGGGGATCTCCACCGCGGCCCGCACGGCGGCGACGGTCTCGCGCGACGGGGTGAGCCCGTCGGCGGCCATGTCCGTGACCAACTCCAGACGGTCGGCGCCGCCCGCCTCGGCGGCGGCGGCGTCGGCGGCGTTCAGGGCGATGACCTCAAGCAGCATTGGTCTAGACATGAAGCACAGCCTGCCATATCACGCAGAATGGTGACCATGCCCGCCCCCAGAGATAACCAGCCCGCAACATCGGCGCCCGAGCCCGCAGACCCGGCCCTCCTCGACCGCTGGACGGCCCTGCTCACCCGCTGCCGCTCCGGCGCCGCAGCCCCCGACCCCGTACCGTACGGGATGAACCTGCTGGAACGGTGGGGTGAGCCCCAGCGGCGCTACCACACCGCGGCGCATCTGGCGGCGGTCCTGGACCGCATCGACGAGCTGGCCGCCCACGCCGACGACCCCGACGCCGTACGCCTGGCGGCCTGGTTCCACGACGCGGTCTACCGGCCGGAGCGCAGCGAGAACGAGGAGCGCAGTGCGCGACTCGCGCAAGTCGCCCTGTCCGAGGCGGGAGTTGAGGCCGAGCGCGTGGCGGAGGTGGCGCGGCTCGTACGGCTCACGGTGACCCACGACCCGCAGGCCGGGGACCGCAACGGCGAGGTGCTGTGCGACGCGGACCTCGCCGTGCTGGCGGGCACGCCGACGGCGTACGCGGCGTATGCGGCGGCGGTCCGGGAGGAGTACGGCTTCGTCCCGGCCGACGCGTTCCGGGAGGGCCGGGCGGCGGTGCTACGCCAACTGCTGGGGTTGCCCCGGCTGTTCCGTACGGAGACGGGGTACGCCCGCTGGGAGGCGGCGGCACGGCACAACGTCGGGACGGAGCTGGAGCTGCTGGGCGGGTAGGGGGCGCGGAGAGCGTCAGACGACCTGAACGTGCAATCCCGGGATGTCCAGGGCGGTGACGGGGGTGCCGTCCGGGGTACGGCATCGGTGGACGAAGTCGACGCGGTCCTCCGCGGGCGACCGGAGGATGCCGGAACGCTGCCGGAGCTGACCCAGCACCTGGGCGCCGTCCAGCACATCCAGGTGCCGCATCCCGTTCAGCTTCGCGGTGACCTATCCGGCGGCCCGGTCCGCGTCGATCTCGCTTCTGTTGTTGTCCGACAGCCGCCACGCCAGGTCCCGCAGGATGACGAGCTTGTCCCCGAGGCTGAACTTGCTGTCCGCCGCACTCGGTACCTGCCGATCGGCATCCCGGTCGTGGACAAGGGTGTGCAGCGCGTTGCGGTACAGCTCCATCCTGTCGCGCGGCAGATGACGTCCTCTGTTGAGGTGCATCGCGCAGAGCATGGCCGGACGCGCTGCGGGGCCGCCTGGTCGGACGTGCCGCGGAACAGCTCCACCTCGTCGAGCTCCCGGCTGACCAGCTCCAGGTACGTGCGCCGGAAGCCGGTGTCCAGGTCCGAGCCGTCCGGTGCGAACAGCGAGCGGTCCGGCAGGCGTTCCAGGATCCGCGCGACCTCGGCGCCCAGCGTGGACGTACGTGCCAGCAGTTCGGCGGCGGCGCGCTCCTCGAAGACGGGGAGGCTGCGCACGATGCGTACGTAGTAGGCGATGCACTCGGCGAACAGCGTCTCGTACAGCCGCGTCTCCGTCTCGCCGAGGCCGGTGGGCGGGCGCACGGAGGCGGTGATGCGGCGGACCAGCTCGGCGGGCTGGGCGTCGGCGGCGAGAAGGGCGTCGTCGGAAAGATCCGCGCGGGCGAAGGTGTCGGCGACGGCGTCGATGACGGCCTGGCGGCCGCCGGGGTCCAGGCGGTCGAAGGCGTGGGTCAGGTACGGGTCGAGGCGGTCGTACACCGCGTTGGTGATCTGCTCGAACTGCTGGGTGACCTCGCGCTGGAGGCGTACGCCCGGCACCCGTACGCGTACCAGCTCCTCCATCGGCAACTGCCGCTCCTGCTCGCGCTGCCTGCCGCCGAGCCACAGCTTCCCCGCGGCGTTCGCGACCATCGTCCCGAGCCGTAACGCCGCCGTCTCCGCGATCATGTGCACCCCTCCCCCGGTCCCTCTACAGAGAGAACCACACGGGAGTGACAGCCGCGGCGCGTCCCGGCTACCCGGTCGCCTTCACCGCGCCTTCCGCCGCCAGATCACCGCACGCCACCAGCTTCGTACGCCGCGCCGCCGAGCGCCCGGCCACCACCGTCATCGCCACCGCGCCCACCGCCAGTACGGCGCCGGTCCAGGCGGTGGCGGCGTACCCGAGGCCGGCGCTGATGACGAGGCCGCCGAGCCACGGGCCGACGGTGTTGCCGATGTTGAACGAGGAGGTAGCCGTCGCGCCGGCGAGGCCCTGCGCGTCTCCGGCGACGTCGAAGATGCGGGCGTTGAGAGCGGGCGCGGTGGTGAAGGCCGTGGCGCCGAGGAGGATCGACAGGGTCACGATCGCGACCGGGTACTCGGCCAGAAGCGCGCACGCCACCAGCACCGCGGCGGTCGCGGACAGTCCGACGTACATGGTGCCGAAGCGGTACCTGTCCGCCATCCGCCCGCCGACGAGCGTGCCGAGGAACGCCCCGGCGCCGAAGAGCGCGAGCACGGTCGGCACCCAGCCGTCGCCGAGGCCGGCGACGTCGGTGAGGAGGGGAGCGAGGTAGGAGAAGAAGGAGAACGTTGCGCCTGCGAAGAGCGCGATCGTGGCCATGGCGAGCCACACCTGGCCGTCGCGGTAGATGCGCAACTCCTGGCGGAGGCTCCGCGGCTCGGCATCGTCTGGCCGGCCGCCTGGTACGAGCGCCACCACGCCGACGAGGGCGACGGCGGTCATCAGTGTCACCGCCCAGAACGCGGACCGCCAGCCGAAGTGCTGCCCGAGCAGCGCCCCACCGGGCACGCCTGCGACGTTCGCGATGCTGAGCCCGCCGACCATGATCGCCATCGCCCGCGCACGGGCGCCGGTGGGAACGGTTGCGATGGCGACGGCGGCACCGACGGCCCAGAACCCGGCACAGGCGAGGGCACTGACGATGCGGGTGGCGAAGAGGACACCGTAGGAGGTGGAGACGGCCCCCACGATGTGTCCGGCCCCGAAGACGATGAGCAGCCCGACGAGGGTGGTACGGCGGGGAAGACGGAGGGTGGCGGCGGCGAGGGTGGGGGCTCCTACGACCATGCCGACGGCGAAGGCGGAGATGAGGAGCCCGGCACGGGGTATGGAGACGTCGAGGTCGTCGGCTATCTCGGGGAGCAGCCCGGAGAGCATGAACTCCGACGTCCCGAGGGCGAAGACGGCGACGCCGAGGACATACACGGCGACGGGGAGGCGGGCTCCGGCCTGGGGAGCGGTCGGGGACATGAAGGGTGAAACGCCGGGGCGACCGGGGAACATTCCTGCGATCGCGGGGGATGCCCTCACCCCGTCCCCGTTCTCCTCCCCCGCCTCCGCAAGCCCCCCTCCACCAGTCTCCGCAGCAGTTCCTTCGAGCCCACCTCCACCGCCCCCCGGCTCACCGCGTCCACATACCGCGTCGACGGGATGTCGTAGTGGTCCCCGTCGAACGCCTTCCGCGGTACGCCCATCGACTCCGCGAACGCGTGCAGTTCCTCGTACGACTCGTCGCTCACCAGGTGCGACCACATCCGCCCGTGACCCGGCCACGTCGGCGGGTCCACGTAGATCGTCATCCGGCGCCGCCTCCCCCCAGGCTGCCCACCCGGGCCACCTCCGCGCCGGTCCTGCCGCACACCCACCGCGGGTCCGGGCCCAACTCCGGCTCGATGTCCAGCGCGTGCGGGCCCGCGGAGTCGACGTCCTCGCAGACGGGGCACAGGGGCCATCTGCCGTACTTCTCCAGCAGCGCGTCCTGGACGTCCTGGGCCACGAGGCCGTCGAGGTACGCCACACCCTCGGGCCACTGCTCCACCCACCAGCGGCGGTGGACCACCGCGTCCTCGACGAAGGTGACCACGTCCGGTCCGGCCACGTCGGCGGCGCTGAGGTCGGCGAGGATCAGCGCCCGGGCGCGGTGTAGCGCCTGCTCCAGCCCTTGGTGCTCCATACATCCATTCTCCCGCAACCGGCACCCGCGCGGCCGGTCCGCCGCCGGTCCGCGGCCCGGACCGCGGCCCGGCCGGGGTTTTCCACAGGGCCGACGCGGGGGGTTGACTCGCCCTCCGTCGCGAAAATATCTTTCGTGTGTGAGCTACAGCGTGAAGGAAACTTTCACTCCTGATACCCCGACCGGACCCGCACCGCCCGCGCCCGCCGCCCTCGCGGCCAAGGTGCGCACGGTCGCGCCGTCCATGACGCGCTCCATGCAGCGCGTCGCCGAGGCCGTCGCCGGGGACCCGGCCGGCTGCGCCGCGCTCACCGTCACCGGCCTCGCGGAGCGCACCGGCACGTCGGAGGCCACCGTCGTGCGGACGGCGCGGCTGCTCGGCTATCCCGGGTATCGCGATCTCCGGCTGGCCCTCGCCGCCGCCGCCGCGCAGCAGGAAGCCGGGCGGGCGCCGTCGGTCACCGCGGACATAGCGGTGGACGATTCGATGGCCGACGTCATCGCCAAGCTCGCGCGGGACGAGCAGCAGGCCCTCGCGGACACCGCGGCCGGGCTCGACCCCGTGCAGTTGGAAGCGGCGATCGCCGCCATGGCCACGGCCCGGCGCATCGATGTGTACGGCATCGGTGCCTCCAACCTCGTGGGCCAGGACCTGGTCCAGAAACTGCTGCGGATCGGCGTCGTCGCGCACGCCTCGCCCGACCCGCATCTGGCCGTGACCAACGCCGTCCAACTGCGCGCGGGCGACGTGGCCATCGCGATCACGCACTCGGGCCGCACGGTCGACGTCATAGAGCCGCTGCGGGTCGCGTTCGACCACGGGGCGACGACGGTGGCGATCACCGGCCGCCCGGACGGCCCCGTCGCGTCGTACGCCGATCACATACTCACCACGTCCACGGGTCGCGAGAGCGAGCTGCGGCCGGCGGCCATGTCCAGCCGGACGGGCCAACTGCTGGTCGTGGACTGCCTGTTCATAGGCGTGGCCCAGCGGACGTACGAGCGGGCCGCTCCGGCGCTCGCCGCCTCGTACGAGGCGCTGGCCCACCGGCACAGCCCGCTCCGCCCGCGGTCCTGACGCCGCCCGGCGACACCCGACGACGGCCGATGCACCGGCGACCCGCCCTCCGTGCAGGCGCGGACCCCGCCCACGGCACCGGCCGCCCCGGAGGTCGCGGACGAGTCGGATCTGTCGGATACGTCGGGTGTACGGGCCCCGCCCCGCACGCCGGAAGCGTCCACCGCGCCATCCGCACCACGCACCGCCCACGCGCCACGCACGCCCCACACCGAATACCGCTCCCGCGCCAAGCACCGCTCGTGCAGCACGTGCCGTATGCGCCGTACGTACAGCACGCACCCCTCACACCACGGCTACCGCTCATGCGCCTCATACCGCTCACGCACCACTCGCGGGCCTCACCCGCCCGCGGTCACGTTCCACCCCGCACCACCCCGGGCGCCGGGCTCCGCACCGGCCTGCCCCAGGACGTCCCCGCGGGCGTCCGGGGGCCGGTGCCCGACCGCACCGCCGTACGACGCCGGCACCGGCGCCGCCCGGTGGCCTGGCGTGCTCCGCGCGCCGGACGCCCGTGGCGGCAGTCCGACCGCCGGCGACCGCACCACGCAAGCCGCCGTGACCGACCCACCTCCGCGTGCGCGCACCGCCCACCGCGCGCCACGCACCGTATGGAAAGAGCCGCTCCGACATGCCCTCTCCCTCAGCAGACATCCGCCGGGAGCTGGAAAACCTGACCACCGAGGCGTTCCGTCCCGAGCTGGCAGAGATCGACCGTCTCTCCAGCCTGGAGATCGCCGGAATCATGAACGAGGAGGACAGCGGGGTCCCGGGCGCTGTCGCCACGCAACTGCCCCAGATCGCCGCCGCCATCGACGACATCGCCGAGCGCATGGCCCGCGGCGGCCGGCTGTTCTACCTGGGCGCCGGCACCGCGGGCCGGCTCGGGGTGCTGGACGCCAGCGAGTGCCCGCCGACCTTCAACACCGACCCGTCGCAGGTCGTCGGCATGATCGCCGGCGGGGACGTGGCGCTGCGCACTTCCACGGAGGGCGCGGAGGACAGCGAGGAGCTGGCCGCGGCCGACCTGGCGGCGGCGGACCTGGGGCCCGACGACGCGGTCGTCGGCATCTCCGCCTCCGGCCGCACGCCGTACGCCGTCGGCGGCGTGACGTACGCGCGCGGCCGGGGGGCGCTGACCATCGGGCTGTCCTGCAACGCCGGTTCGCCGCTCGGCGCGGCCGCGCAGCACGGCATCGAGGTCGTCGTGGGCCCCGAGCTGATCGCGGGGTCGACGCGGCTGAAGGCGGGCACGGCGCAGAAGCTCGTGCTCAACATGCTGTCGACGATCACGATGATCCGTCTCGGCAAGACGTACGGGAACCTGATGGTCGACGTGCGGGCCTCCAACGAGAAGCTGCGGGCCCGTTCGCGGCGCATCGTCGCGCTGGCGACGGGCGCGGGCGACGAGGAGGTGGAGGCCGCCCTCGCCGAGACCCACGGCGAGGTGAAGAACGCGATCCTCGCCATCCTCGGCGGCGTGGACGGCAGCACGGCGGAGCGATTGCTCGACGCCTCACACGGTCACCTGCGCGTCGCCCTGAAGTCCGCGACCGACGTGAGCTGAACCCGGCGGTGCCGGCAGGGGGTCGTTGACCGGAGGGCACCCCCAGCCGGCGCCGCCTGGGGGTGCCAGGCCGCCCCTTCCCCGACGCCGCAGACGCGGCCGCCGCCGCTGCTCCCGCTGCGTGCCAACGCGCCCGAGGGCGGCACCCCCTGCGGGGTACCGCCCTCGGTTCGTCAGTCCGTCCGCCGGCCGGCCGCAGCCGCGGCGGACGTACGGACTTCGCGATCCCGGATCAGAAGTCCATGTCGCCGCCGGGCATACCGCCCCCGGCCGCGGCCTTCTCCTTCTCCGGCTTGTCGGCGACGACGGCCTCGGTGGTGAGGAACAGACCCGCGATCGACGCCGCGTTCTGCAGCGCGGAGCGGGTCACCTTGGCCGGGTCGAGGATGCCCTCGGCGATCATGTCGACGTACTCGCCGCTGGCGGCGTTGAGCCCGTGACCGGCGGTCAGGTTGCGCACCTTCTCCACCACGACGCCGCCCTCAAGGCCGGCGTTGACCGCGATCTGCTTCAGCGGGGCCTCCAGGGCCAGCTTCACGGCGGACGCGCCGGTGGCCTCGTCGCCCTGGAGCTCCAGCTTCTCGAAGACGTGGCCGGCCTGCAGCAGGGCGACGCCGCCGCCGGCGACGATGCCCTCCTCGACGGCCGCCTTCGCGTTGCGCACGGCGTCCTCGATGCGGTGCTTGCGCTCCTTCAGCTCGACCTCGGTCGCGGCGCCGGCCTTGATGACGGCCACGCCGCCGGCCAGCTTGGCGAGCCGCTCCTGCAGCTTCTCGCGGTCGTAGTCGGAGTCGCTGGCGTCGATCTCGGCCCGGATCTGGTTGACCCGGCCCTGGACCTGCTCGCTGTCGCCGGAGCCGTCGACGATGGTGGTCTCGTCCTTGGTGATGACGACCTTGCGGGCGCGGCCCAGCAGGTCGAGCGTGGCGCTCTCCAGCTTGAGGCCGACCTCCTCGGAGATGACCTGGCCGCCGGTGAGGATGGCGATGTCGCCGAGCATGGCCTTGCGGCGGTCGCCGAAGCCCGGGGCCTTGACGGCGACGGACTTGAAGGTGCCGCGGATCTTGTTCACCACGAGGGTGGACAGGGCCTCGCCCTCGACGTCCTCGGCGATGATCAGCAGCGGCTTGCCGGACTGCATGACCTTCTCCAGGAGCGGCAGCAGGTCCTTGACCGCGCTGATCTTGGAGTTGGCGATGAGGATGTACGGGTCCTCGAGCTCCGCCTCCATGCGCTCCATGTCGGTGGCGAAGTAGGCGGAGATGTAGCCCTTGTCGAAGCGCATGCCCTCGGTGAGCTCCAGCTCAAGCCCGAAGGTCTGCGACTCCTCGACGGTGATGACGCCTTCCTTGCCGACCTTGTCCATGGCCTCGGCGATCAGCTCGCCGATCTGGGTGTCGCCGGCGGAGATGGAGGCGGTGGAGGCGATCTGCTCCTTGGTCTCCACGTCCTTGGCCTGCTCCAGCAGGGCGGCGGAGACGGCCTCGGTGGCCTTCTCGATGCCGCGCTTCAGCGCCATCGGGTTGGCGCCGGCGGCCACGTTGCGCAGGCCCTCCTTGACCAGGGCCTGGGCCAGGACGGTCGCGGTCGTCGTGCCGTCACCGGCGACGTCGTCCGTCTTCTTCGCGACCTCCTTGACCAGCTCGGCGCCGATCTTCTCGTACGGGTCCTCGAGCTCGATCTCCTTGGCGATGGAGACACCGTCGTTCGTGATCGTGGGGGCGCCCCACTTCTTCTCGAGGACGACGTTCCGGCCCTTGGGGCCGAGGGTGACGCGGACGGCGTCGGCGAGCTGGTTCATGCCGCGCTCGAGGCCGCGCCGCGCCTCCTCGTCGAACGCGATGGTCTTGGCCATTGTGTTGAGTCCTCCCGGACAGGGGGGTCGTCTGTGTCCGGACCGCGCTGGCGCCCGCGACGGACGGTCCGCGACCCGCGTGGTTCCCTCCCACCCGGCGTACGGACCTCACCGAACCGGTCCCGTGCTGTCACTCTCACGGGGAGAGTGCTAACGCCAATGATTAGCACTCGCCCCCTGCGAGTGCAAGCGGGTAGGGGCTTCTCATGCGCAGAGCGGAACCGGACCGCGGCACCGCACAACAGGCGGCGGAAGGAGGCATGGACAGAGAGGCGCGGGCAGGGGGCGCGGACAGAGGGGTACGGACACGGGGCGCGGACAGCAGAGGGCCCGCACCCCGGAGGATGCGGGCCGTCGCGAGTCGTCCGTGGTCGATGCCCGGCGCTCAGCCGCTGACGCGGACCATGTCTGCCTGCGGCCCCTTCTGGCCCTGCGAGATCTCGAACTCGACCCGCTGGCCTTCCTCGAGGGTGCGGTATCCGTCCATCTGAATCGCGCTGTAGTGGACGAAGACATCCGCACCACCGTCGACCGCGATGAAGCCGTACCCCTTCTCCGCGTTGAACCACTTGACGGTGCCCTGAGCCATTCCAAACTCCCCTATTGCCGGCCCTTACACAGGACCGCACTCCGCGGACCCGGGTCAGACCTCACCCCCGGATACACGCCGGGGCGTGCGCCGGAACGCGTCGACCGCGGCTGAATGTATCCGCACAGATGCCCAGTGCAACAGGTCAATCGGACGAGAATTCTGCGGACACCCGATCGGTATTTTTCCGATCAATTTCCGCCATTCCCCGACAACTCGGGCAGGGCATAACTCACCATCACGACAATTAACTCTCCGCATTTGCGGGGAACTTGTCGCGTTCTCATATGCGTGGAACATGGGCCACGAGGGGGGAACGTCCCAACCCTATCGCGTGTCCGGACATGCGAACGGCCCCACTCCGGATCGGTGGGGCCGCACACACGCAAGAGGGGTTCAGCAGCCTCCGGCGACCGCCGGAATGATCGAGATCCCGGCCCCCTCCGGAGTGGGAGTCTGCAGGCCATCGGCGAAGCGGACGTCGTCATCGTTCACGTAGACGTTCACGAAGCGGCGCAGCTTGCCTTGATCGTCCAGCACCCGGCCGGCGATGCCCCGGTGGTTCTTCTCCAGGTCTTCGATCACCTCGGCCAGCGTCGCGCCCTCGGCGCTCACCTCTGCCCGCCCGTCGGTATACGTACGGAGGATGGTCGGAATTCGGACGTTCACGCTCATGATGCGAGGCCGGCCTCTCGGAAGGAGTCGAGTGTGGGACGAATGATCGCGCTCGGCCCCGTGGTGGGAGCGACCGCGTCGAGGGTCTTCAGACCGTCGCCGGTGTTGATCGCGACGGTGGTCTCTGCCGGGTCGATCCGGCCGTCCGCGACGAGCTTCGCCAGCACGCCGAAGGTCACGCCGCCCGCGGTCTCCGCGAACACGCCCTCGGTACGGGCCAGCAGCTTCACCGCGTCCACGACCTCGGCGTCCGTCACGTCCTCCACCGCGCCGCCGGTGCGGCGGGCGATGTCCAGCACGTACGGACCGTCGGCCGGGTTGCCGATGGCGAGGGACTTGGCGATCGTGTCGGGCCGCACGGGACGTACCACGTCGTGACCGTCCTTGTAGGCCCGCGAGACCGGGGAGCAGCCCGTCGCCTGGGCGCCGAAGATCTTGTACGGGCGCTCCTCGACCAGCCCCGTCGCGATCAGCTCCTTCAGCCCCTTGTCGATCTTCGTGAGCTGGGAGCCGGAGGCGACGGGGATGACGATGTTGTCCGGGAGCCGCCAGCCGAGCTGCTCGCAGATCTCGTACGCGAGGGTCTTGGAGCCCTCCGCGTAGTACGGGCGCAGATTGACGTTCGTGAACCCCCAGCCCTCGCCGATCGGATCGCCGATCAGCTCCGAGCAGAAGCGGTTCACGTCGTCGTACGTGCCCTCGATGCCGACGACGTCACCGCCGTAGACCGCGGCCATGACGACCTTCGCGTGCTCCAGGTCGTACGGGATGAACACGCACGAACGCAGCCCCGCCCGCGCCGCGGCCGCGCCGACCGCGCCCGCCAGATTGCCCGTGGACGAACACGACAGCGTGGTGAAGCCGAAGGCGCGCGCCGCCTCGACGGCGATGGCGACGACGCGGTCCTTGAAGGAGTGCGTCGGGTTGCCCGAGTCGTCCTTGACGTGCAGCGCGCCCGTCACGCCCAGCTCGGCGGCGAGCCGGTCGGCGCGGTGCAGCCGGGTGAACCCCGGGTTCAGGTTCGGCTTGTCCGCCACGTCCGCGGGGACCGGCAGCAGCGGCGCGTACCGCCAGATGCTCCGCGGCCCCGCCTCGATACGGGCCCGCAGCCGGGCGGCGGACTCGGCGTCACCGGGGGGGAGTTCGTACGCCGCCTCCAGCGGCCCGAAACACGACTGGCACGCGAACACCGGACCCAGCGGCACCCGCTCCCCGCACTCCCGGCACGACAGCGCGACGGCGGGGCCCAGATCCGGGGCGCCGTCGACGGCGGTGGGGGTGGGAGCTGTGTCTACAGCCATACTGGCGAGGCCCTCTCTCCTCATCTTCCCCGCGACGCATCTCGCCGCAGGACGGAATTGGCACCATCACCGTCCGGGGCCTCGCAGCGTCGCGAGTACCGGACGGAGGGTTGCCGGGGCTTCAACGGGCCGTTCCCTCTGCCCCTCTGGATGAGCTCTGCATGGCGCAGGTCCGGCGGGGCCGTCCGGCGCTTTTGTCCGGCGCGCGGACCCCGACATAGGGACGTCACGCACGTTGTTCAAGACTGTAACCGACGACCAGGACAGTTGTGAGGGCCGTCCGATACGCGAGACGGCTCTCACACCGGACAGGACACCCGGCAAGGGGAGGCCCGCAGGTGCTCGATGACGTGGAGCAGTGGCTGAAGACGCGGTCCTGGTCCGCGGCGGACCGGCCGCCCGCGCGGCTGCTGGCGGCCAAGCGGGCGCTCGGGGCACGCGGGACGGTGAGCGTGGTGCTGCCCGCGCTCGACGAGGAGGCCACGGTCGGGGCGATCGTCGCGGCGATCCGCGCGGAGCTGATGGCTCCCGGCGACGGCGGGCTGGTGGACGAGCTGGTCGTGATGGACTCCGGCTCCACGGACCGTACGGCGGAGGTCGCCGCGGCGGCCGGCGCGCGGGTCGTGCACCGCGACGAGGTGCTGCCGCGGCTGCCTGCGGTGCCGGGCAAGGGCGAGGTGCTGTGGCGGTCGCTGCTGGTGACGCGCGGCGAGATCGTGTGCTTCGTGGACGCGGACCTGCGGGACTTCGACACGGCGTTCGTGAGCGGGATCGTGGGGCCGCTGCTCACGGATCCTGACGTGGAATTCGTGAAGGCGGTGTACGACAGGCCGCTGGGCACGGGGGCGAACGGACAGGGCGGGCGGGTGACCGAGCTGGTGGCCCGGCCGCTGCTGAACCTGCACTGGCCGCTGCTGGCCGGCTTCGTCCAGCCGCTGGGCGGGGAGTACGCGGCGCGGCGGTCGCTGCTGGAGCGGCTGCCGTTCCCGGTCGGGTACGGGGTGGAGCTGGGCCTGCTCGTCGACGCGCTGCACACGGTGGGGCTGGGCGCGCTGGCGCAGGTCGACGTCGGCGTCCGGCGGCACCGGCACCAGGACGACCGCGCGCTGGGGCGCATGGCGGCGGCGATCTACCGCACGGCGCAGTTGCGGCTGGCGCGGGGGCACCTGGTGCGGCCGCGGCTGACGCAGTTCGACCGGGGGGCGGACGGGGCGTTCGAGCCGCGGACGTACGGGGTGGACACGGAGGAGCGGCCGCCGATGGGGGAGGTCCCCGAGTATGTGGAACGCCGAGCGGCGTAGCCCTGGCCGGGCGGTGGCGGGGTGGGGTGATCCCCGTACCCGCCCCTTCCCGAAACTCGGGGCTGCGCCCCGAGACCCCGCCGGAGGCTCCGCCCCCGAACCCCCACGGGGCTCCGCCCCGGACCCCAGCGGGGCTCTGCCCCCGGACCCCAGCGGGCTGCGCCCCGGACCGGACGGAGCTCTGCCTCCAGACCCCCCGGCGGGGCTGCGCCCCGGACGGTCACGGGGCTTCTCCCGAGACCCGGCCGGGCTCCGTCCGAGCCTCCTTGGGGCCGCATCCCCCGAGACCTCCGCGAGCCCCTCTCTCCCCCCGGCCGACTGCATTCCCCAGCCCCGGGCCCCTGCCCGGGGCCCTCGATCGTCCTCAGCCCCCTCGCCTCACCGGCCCACGTGCCCCCACCGGTATCGGCCACACCGCCCCGGTTGCGTTTCGGCGGGGTCTGCCGTGGCTAGGCTCGGCGCATGGTCGTGTCGCCCGGTGCTCCCCTGCTCGTCGCGTCCAACCGCGGGCCCGTCTCGTACGCCGTCGGCGACGACGGGGAACTCGTCGCCAAGCGCGGCGGCGGCGGGCTCGTCTCCGGGCTCAGTGCCGTGGGGCCCGAGGCCGGGGCGCTGTGGGTGTGTGCCGCGCTGGGTGACGGGGACCGGGAGGCCGTGCGGCGGGGGGTGGCCGAGCCTGGGGTGCGGATGCTCGGCATCGACCCGGACGTCTTCCACGACGCGTACAACGGCGTCGCGAACTCCGTCCTGTGGTTCGTCCACCACATGCTCTACGACATCCCCGTCGCCCCCGTCTTCGACGCCGGGTTCCGCCGCCAATGGGCCGCGTACGAGACGTACAACCGCGCCTTCGCCGACGCCCTCGCCGACGGTGCCGCCGAGGGCGCGGCGGTGCTCGTACAGGACTACCACCTGTGCCTCGTCCCCGGCATGCTCCGCGAGCGCCGCCCCGACCTGCGCATCTCGCACTTCACCCACACCCCCTGGGCACCGCCCGAGTACTTCCGGCTCCTCCCCGACGACATCGCCGCCGCCCTCCTCCGCGGGCTGCTCGGCGCCGACCGCGTCGGCTTCCACACCCGCCGGTGGGCCGAGGCGTTCGCCGGCTGCTGCCGCGACGTGCTGGGCGGCGAAGCGGATGTCACGTGGGCCGGGGAGGAGGCGCGGGGGGAGCGGACGACCTGGGTCGACGTGCACGCCCTCGGCGCCGACGCCGAATTCCTGCGCGAGCGGTCGCGGCGGCCGGACGTCGCCGAGCGGATGGCGGCCCTGCGCGAGCAGATCGGCGGCGCGGACCGCGAGGTCGTCGCGCGGGTGGACCGGACTGAATTGTCGAAGAACATCGTCCGCGGACTGCTCGCGTACCGGCGGCTGCTGGAAGCGCGGCCGGAGTGGCGCGGGCGGGTGGTGAAGCTGGCGTTCGCGTATCCGTCGCGGCAGGACCTGGCCGTGTACCGGGACTACACCGCCGAGGTGCGCCGCCTCGCCGCCGAGATCAACGAGGCGTACGGGACGGACGGCTGGCAGCCCGTCGTGCTGCACGTCGAGGACGACTTCGCCCGCTCGCTCGCCGCGTACCGGCTGGCGGACGTGGCGCTCGTCAATCCGCTGCGGGACGGGATGAACCTGGTCGCGAAGGAGATCCCGGTGGTCTCGGACGACGGCTGCGCGCTGGTGCTGTCCCGGGAGGCGGGCGCGTACGCGGACCTCGCCGAGGACGCGCTCGTGGTGCACCCGTACGACGTGGAGGCCACCGCGGACGCGCTGCACGCGGCGCTGACGATGCCGCGCGACGAGCGCGCCCGGCGGACGAAGCGGCTGGCGGCGGCGGCCACGGCGCTGCCGCCGCAGGCGTGGTTCCTCGCGCAGTTGGACGCGCTGCGGGCGTAGCCGACGGTACGGGCCGCGCCACCCTCAGCGGCCCGCGGTACGGGCGGCGGCGCCCTCAGCGGCGGTGGCGCTCCTGGAAGCGGGCCGCCTTGGCGCGGTTGCCGCACCCCTCCATCGAGCACCAGCGGCGGCGGCCGTTCTTGCTGATGTCGTAGAACCACAGCACGCACTCGGGGTTCGCACAGCCGCGGACCCGCTCCGGGTGCTCCTCGTACAGCCGGACCAGATCGGCCGCGGCGACCCAGGCCGGCAGCCACGCGGGGTCGTCCACGACGATCTCCGAGGTGGCCCGGCCGGCGCGGAGCAGGGGGCGGCGGGCGCCGTGGGCCAGTATCTCGTCGAGCGGCTGCTCGTCGCCGTCGAGGGCGGCGCGCAGGGCGGCGCGGGCGGTGGTCAGCGGCTCGCGCACGGCGGCGGGGCCGGGGGCGTCGGCCGCGGGATCGGACAGGCCGTGTTCACCCAGCCAGCGGCTGACGCCGTCGGGCTCGTAGAAGAAGTCGACGGGGCTTCCCTCGTCGATCCACCAGGTGTTCACCAGGTCCAGGGCCAGCGGTTCGCCGGTCAGCGGTCGTGCCATACGAGCAGTGTAACCGTTGAAGTCGAGTTGACAGGTTGACGGGAGCGGGTTAGGTTTTTCCCGTCGTAACCGTTCAAGTCCATTTTGATGGTTGGAGTTCGCCGTGACCGTACGCCACCGCACCGCCCGCATCGACGGCCTCGACGTTTTCTACCGGGAGGCAGGCGACCCGGGCGCGCCGACGCTCGTGCTGCTGCACGGCTTCCCGACCTCGTCCGTCGGCTTCGCGCCGCTGATGGCCGAGCTGGCCGACGAGTTCCGCCTGATCGCCCCCGACTACCCCGGCTTCGGGCTCAGCTCCGCGCCGCCGGCCGAGGAGTGGGCGTACACCTTCGACCATCTCGCCGACGTCGTCGACAAGCTGCTCGACCAGCTAGGCGGCCGGCGCTACGCGATCTACGTCCACGACTACGGCGCCCCGGTCGGCTTCCGCCTCGCCCTGCGCCACCCCGAGCGCATCACCGGCATCGTCAGCCAGAACGGCAATGCCTACGACGAGGGGTTCACCCCCTTCTGGACCCCCCTCCGCGCCTACTGGGCCGACCCCACGCCGGCCAACCGCGAGGCGCTCCGCTCACTCCTCACCCCGGACGCCACGCACTGGCAGTACAGCCACGGCGTCCCGGACACCTCGCTGGTCGACCCGGCGCTGGAGGTGCACGACCAGGCCCTGCTGGACCGGCCGGGCAACCAGGAGATCCAGCTCGACCTCTTCCTCGACTACGGCACGAACCCCGGCCGGTACGCGGACTGGCAGGAGTATCTGCGTGTGCACCAGCCGCCGGTCCTCGCGGCCTGGGGGCGGCACGACGAGATCTTCGGGGCCGACGGTGCGCGTGCCTTCGCCCGGGACGCGAAGGACGCGCAGGTGCAGTTGCTGGACGCCGGTCACTTCCCGCTGACGACACGGTTCGCGCAGAGCGCCGGGCTGATACGGGACTTCCTGCGCCGGCTCTCGGACTGAGGGGACGGCGTGCCCGCCGCGTCGTCGCGGGGGCGGGGGGCACGCGGCAGGCGGCCTGGCGGCGGCCGGCTGCGCGGCGCTGCGGAGCCCGAGGTGCCCCGGGGCTACGGAGTCCGCGGGGCCCGGGGCTCCGAGACGGAAGGCGCGGGGCTCCGAGTCTGACGGCCGGGGGCTACTCGCCGAGGGCCGTTGCCAGGGTCGTCAGGAGGTCCACCACGCCCTGGGGTCCGTCGACCGTCAGGTCGGCGCGGTCCGCCAGCGCGTCCGCGCCTTCGCCCGTCGTCGCCGCGCTGCACACCAGCAGGCCGGCGACGCCCTCCGGGCGCAGCGCGTCCACGGCGTCGTAGGCCGCGAGGTCGCCGAGGTCGTCGCCGGCGTAGAGGACGGTGCGGGCGCCGGTCTCGCGGGTCAGGGCGGTGAGGGCGCGGCCCTTGTCCATGCCGGGGGGGCGGAGTTCGAGGACGAAGCGGCCGGGCTCGACCACGAGGCCGTGGGCCGCCGCCAGGTCGTCCAGCGGCTTGCGCAGCGCGTCGGCGGCCTCGGCGGGGTGGTCGGCGCGGCGGGTGTGGACGGCGACGGCGCGGCCCTTGTCCTCGACCCACGTCCCCCGCCAGGCGCCCGCCGCCTCCAGCACGCCCGGCAGCTCGGCCTGCACCGCCGCGACGCCGGGGTGCGGGTCCGGGGCGCGCAGGGTGCCGGTGGCGGCGTCCCACTGCTCGTCGCCGTAGTGGCCGAGGACGCGCAGGTGCGCCAGCCCGTCGACGCCTGCGAAGCCGCCGTACCGTACGGCCACGGCGGCGGGCCGGCCGGTGATCACGGCGACGGTCCCGACGCGCGGCGCGACCCGGGCCAGCGCGGGTACGGCGCCGGGGTGGGCCCGCGCGGAGTCGGGGTCGGGGACGATCGGCGCGAGGGTGCCGTCGAAGTCGAAGGCGACGAGGGCCTGTTCCGGGTCGGCGAGGAGCGCCGCGAGGCCGGCGCGGCCCGCCTCGGTACGCGGAACGGGGAGCTGTGATGCGGAGGTGCTGCCCATGTCCAGGACCCTACCGGCCCGCGGTAACGTGCAGGGCATGTCTGAGAGTGACCCGACGCTGACCGAGCGGGACTTGGCGGTCCTCGCGCTGGAGAAGCGCGCGTGGCCGGGTCCGGGCGCGAAGGAACGGGCGATCCGGGAGCGCCTGGGGCTCTCCCCCACGCGGTACTACCAGGTGCTCAACGCGCTCCTGGACGACCCGCGCGCGCAGGAGTACGACCCGGTGACGGTCAATCGGCTGCGCCGCGTCCGGCAGGCCCGCCGCGACGCCCGGGAGGGCTGACGCCCCGTCCGCGCCGCCTGGCCCGGGAGGGCTGCAGGGGTCTGTACGGGCGGCAAGGGGCGCCAAGGGGCGGATCACTCCTCCGTCGTGGAGGCCGACTCCGCGATGCTCTGCAGGTTCGTCAGCACCCGCTCCGGCGGCTCGCCGCCCGCCTCGGCCGCCTTGCCTATCTGCTTCTTCAGCTCCGCGTTCACCCGCGCCCACGACGTCTTGTTGTCCGGGTAGAAGACCGCGCTCTGGAGCTGGTCCAGGAACGGCTGCAGATCCTTGCGGCCCTGGCTGAGCTTGTCCACCCCGGAGACCGTCGTCGGCAGCAGGTCGTAGCGCTGGGCGAACTTCAGCACGTTGGTGTCGTCGAAGAGGACGTCGAGGAACTTGCCGATCTGGGAGCGGTGGCCGTTGGCCTTGAACGCCATGATCCAGTCGGCGACGCCCATCGTCGACTCCGAGGGCCCGTCGCGTCCGGGCAGCTTCAGGGCGATGCCGAAGTCGACCTTCTCCCGGCGCAGGTTCTGCATCAGCGTCGGGTGGCCGAAGATCATGCCGACGTCGCCCTTGACGAAGTCGGCGAAGGCCGTGCGTCTGTTGGTCTCGGAGGGCGCGGCGTAGGTGAGGCCGGCGCCGACGAGGTTGTCGCGTATCCAGTTGAAGGTGTGGATGTTCTGCTCGGAGTCGATCGTGTAGCTGCCGACGTCGTCCATGTATGCGCCGCCGCCGCTGATCATCCACATCAGCGTCTCGCCCTGGGCCTCCTCGGGGCCGAGCGGGAGCGCGTACGGGACCTTCACCCCGGTGTCCTTGAGCGCCTGCGCGACGTCCAGGAGTTCGTCCCAGTCCTTGGGCGCGTCCTCGGGGTCGGTGCTCAGGCCCGCGTCCTCGAAGAGGGACTTGTTGTAGAACAACAGCCGCGAGCTGGAGACGAAGGGCATGCCGTACTGGACGCGGTTGACCTCGCCGGCGGCGGCGAGGCTGGGCACGAAGTTGGCCTGGGTGGGGATGGAGAGCAGTTCGTCGGTGCTGTAGAGCATGTCGCGGGAGCTGTACTCGGCGTACGGGCCCATCTGCGCGACGTCCGGCGGGTTGCCGTCCTTCACCATCTTGTCGACCTTGGCGTCGATGTCCTCCCACGGGATGATCTCGATGTCGACCGAGATCCCCGGGGTGTCGTTGGAGAACTTCGCCGCCAACTGCTCCCAGTAGCGCCGGGCGGTGTCGGACTCGTCGGTGCCGTACTCGGCGGCCACCAGCTTCAGCGTGACGTCGCCGCCGCCGCTGCCGTCCCCGCACGCGCTCAGCGGCAGGGCCGCCGCTCCCGCGGCACCGGCCGCCGCCTTCAGAAATCCACGCCGCTGCACAGCTTTAGCCCACCTTCAGAATTATCTGAGGGGGCTGAGTCTGTCCGGAGCGCCCCTCCCAGGTCTACACCAGCCGGATATCACTTCCGTAACCACCTCCCGATTTCTGCCATTGCCGCGGGGGGTACCGGGCTGATAGGGAGACGGCGAGCTGAACCGCACACCAACGGTCGCGGAACGGCACGAAAGCGCGCACGATCGCAACAGTGCGCGTGGCGACGTCCGTCCACGAGCACGACAGGGAGCCGCACCTCATGGCAGCCGCAGAACCGTCCCGCACCGCCGCCGAGATAGCCACCCAGCCGAGTTGCTGGCGCCGAGCCGCGCAGGAGGCGGCGGCCGTCCCCGGGCTGCCGCAGCCCGGGGAGAAGGTCGCGGTGGTCGGCTGCGGCACCTCGTGGTTCATGGCGCAGGCGTACGCCGGGCTGCGGGAGGCGGCGGGCCAGGGGCACACGGACGCCTACGCCGCCTCGGAGTTCCCGGCCGGCCGGCGGTACGACCGGATGGTGGCGATCACCAGGTCCGGAACGACGACCGAGGTGCTGGACCTGCTGGCGGCGGTACGGAACGGGACCGCCGGAACCGCGACCACCGCCCTCACGGCGGACGCGGAGACGCCCGTCGCCACGGCCGCGGACGCGCTGGTCACGCTGGCGTACGCGGACGAGGAGTCGGTGGTCCAGACCCGGTTCGCGACGACGGCGCTGGCGCTGCTGCGCGCCGGTCTCGAACTGCACGGGCCGCCCGCGGCGGGTGTGAAGTCCGTCACGGACGCCGCGGTCGACGCCGAGTTGGCGGTGACGCAGCCGCTGCCGCCGGAGCTGGCGGCGGCGGTGCAGTGGACGTTCCTGGGCCGGGGCTGGACCTGCGGTCTTGCGGCGGAGGCGGCGCTGAAGATGCGCGAGGCGGCCGGGGCGTGGACGGAGAGCTACCCGGCGATGGAGTACCGGCACGGGCCGATGGCGATCACCGGCCCCGGGCGGGCGGTGTGGCACTTCGGCGAGCTGCCCGAGGGGCTGGCGGCGGACGTGGGCCGGGTCGGCGGCCATCTGAGCGCGGGGTCGACGGCGCGCGGGCTCGACCCGATGGCGGACCTGGTACGGGCCCAGCGGCTGGCGGTGGCCGTCGCGGAGGCGAAGGGGTACGACCCGGACCGCCCCCGCAACCTGACGCGCAGCGTCGTCCTACGGTAGGCGGCCGCCCGGTCGCGCAGGACCTTCGCGTACGCCGTCCGGCCGCCCTCACTCCCCCGCCCGACGGGGGCGCTTAACCGGATACCGGTGGAAACCGGACCCGTCATCGCGACTGGACTAGACCTCTCGCCTCTTTACGGGCGAGACTGTCCCCCGTGAGACACGTCATCGCCCTCGATGTGGGCGGCACCGGCATGAAAGCCGCCCTCGTCGGGGCGGACGGCGCGCTGCTCCACGAGACGCGCCGGCCGACCCCCCGCGAGGCGGGTGCCGAGGCCGTCGTCGCCGCCGTGCTCGACTTCGCGGCCGAGCTGCGGGACACCGGCGTGGAGAAGTACGGCGAGCCGGCCGTCGCGGCCGGCGTCGCGGTGCCCGGGATCGTGGACGACGCCGAGGGCGTCGCGGTGTTCTCGGCGAACCTCGGCTGGCGTGACGTACCGTTTCGCCGCCTCCTGGGCGAGCGGCTGGCCTGCCCCGTCGCCGTCGGCCACGACCTGCGCACCGGCGGCCTCGCCGAGGGCCGCCTCGGGGCCGCGCGCGACGTGGACCGGTTCCTGTTCATCGCCCTCGGCACCGGCATCGCCGCCGCCATCGGCATCGAAGGCCGCATCGAGCCCGGCGCCCACGGCGGCTCCGGCGAGATCGGCCACGTCGTCGTACGCCCCGACGGGCCGCCCTGCGGCTGCGGGCAGCGCGGCTGCCTGGAGCGGCTGGCGTCCGCCTCCGCGGTCGGCGAGGCGTGGGCCACCGCCTGCGGCGACCCCGGCGCGACCGCCGCGGACTGCGCCAAGGCCGTCGAGGCCGGCGACCCGCTGGCGGAAGCCGTCTGGCAGGACGCCGTCGACGCCCTCGCCGGCGGCCTGATCACCGGCATCACCCTGCTCGACCCCCGCCGGATCGTCGTCGGCGGCGGGCTCGCCGAGGCCGGCGACACCTTGTTCGTACCGCTCACGCGCGCCGTCCGGGCGCGCATCACGTTCCAGACATTCCCCCAGATCGTCCCCGCGGAGCTCGGAGACGCCGCCGCCTGCCTGGGCGCCGGGCAGCTCGCCTGGGACCTACTCGCCACGGAGGTAACCGCCTGATGCGGGATTCGATGCGGGAGGGCGGCACGCTGCTCACCGGCGCCCGTGTGGTCCAGCCGGCCGGCACCGTGGAGGACGCCCGGCTCACCGTCGCGGACGGCCGGATCGCCTCGGTGGCACCGCGGGCCGGCACGGCGCAGGACGGCACGGCACCGCAGGCCCCCGGCGAACCGCGGGACGACGGCGGGCCCGCGGCCCTCGACCTCTCCGGGCACTGGATCGTCCCCGGCTTCGTCGACATCCACGTGCACGGCGCCGGCGGCGCCTCCTTCTCCGGCGGCACCCACGAGCAGGCCCGCACCGTCATCGACACCCACCGCGGCCACGGCACCACCACCATGCTCGCCTCCACCGTCACCGGCGACCTGGACGACCTCGCCCGGCAGGCCGGCGTCCTCGCCGAGCTGGCCGAGGACGGCGAGCTGGCCGGCATCCACTTCGAGGGCCCGTTCATCTCCCCGCACCGCTGCGGCGCCCACCAGCCCTCGCTGCTGCGCGACCCGGCGCCCGCCGACGTGCGCAAGCTCGTCGAGGCCGGCCGCGGGCAGACCCGGATGCTCACGCTCGCGCCGGAGCTGCCGGGCGGGCTCGACTCCGTACGCCTCCTCGCCGACAGCGGCGTCATCGCCGCCGTGGGCCACACCGACTCCTCGTACGACGCCGTGCAGGAGGCCGTCGCGGCCGGCGCCACCGTCGCCACCCACCTCTTCAACGCCATGCCCGCGCTCGGCCACCGCTCGCCGGGGCCGGTCGCCGCGCTGCTGGAGGACGAGCGGGTCACCGTCGAGCTGATCAACGACGGCGTGCATCTGCACCCGGCGGTGCTGCAGTTGGCGTTCAGGACCGCGGGGGCGGGCCGGGTCGCGTTCATCACCGACGCGATGGGCGCCGCCGGCATGGGCGACGGCCGCTACCCGCTCGGCCCGATGGAGGTCGACGTGCGGGACGGTGTGGCCCGGCTGGTCGACGGCGGGTCGATCGCGGGCTCCACGCTGACGCTGGACACCGCGTTCCGCCGGGCGGTCACCGTCGACCGCCTGCCGGTCGGGGACGTCGTGGCCGCGCTGTCGGCGACGCCGGCGAAGGTGCTGGGCGCGTACGACCGGATCGGCTCGCTGGAGCCCGGAAAGGACGCGGACCTCGTCGTGCTCGACGACCGGTTCGCTCTCGTCGGGATCATGCGCAAGGGTGCGTGGATCGTCGAACCCGGAAGCTGAGGCGCGCCGTCGGCGGCGCGCGCTGTCGACGGCACCCGGGCACCATGGCAGGATCTTTCGCGCATATGTTCCTCACCGTCACACTCAATCTCGCACTCGACGTCACGTACCGGGTGCCGCGGCTGCGTGCCCACGCGTCGCACCGCGTCACCGACGTCACGGAGCGGCCCGGCGGCAAGGGCCTGAACGTGGCCCGCGTGCTCGCCGCGCTCGGCCACCCCGTCACCGTCACCGGCCTGGCCGGCGGCCCCACGGGCGCGCACGTCCGCGCACTGCTGGCCGCGGAGTCCGGTGGGGTGACCGACGCGCTCGTCTCCGTCGCGGGCAACACCCGGCGCACGGTCGCCGTCGTGGACGGCAGTACGGGCGACACCACCCAGCTCAACGAGGCGGGGCCCGAGGTCACCGCCGACGAGTGGGCGGCGTTCCTCGACACGTACGCCGCGCTCCTCAAGGGCTCCGGCACGAGCACCGGCACCGGCACCAGAACCGGCGAAGGCGCCGCGCCCGTGCGGGCCGTGGCGCTGTGCGGCAGCCTGCCGCCCGGCGTGCCCGTGGATGCGTACGCCGAGCTGGTACGCGCCACGCACACCGCCGGCGTGCCCGTACTCCTCGACACCAGCGGCGAACCGCTGCGCCACGGCGTCGCCGCGGGACCCGACCTCGTCAAGCCCAACGCCGAGGAGCTGGCCCAGCTCACCGGCGACACCGAGCCGCTGCGCGCCGCCGGCGACGCCCGCCGCCGCGGCGCCCACGCCGTCGTCGCCTCGCTCGGCGCCGACGGGCTGCTCGCCGTCACCGCCGACGGCACCTGGCGTGCCGCACCGCCGCGGTACGTGCCGGGCAACCCCACCGGCGCCGGCGACTCCGCCGTCGCCGGGCTGCTGTCCGGGCTCACCGAGGGCCTGGACTGGCCCGCCCGGCTGGCCCGCGCGGTGGCGCTGTCCGCGGCGACCGTCGCCGCGCCCGTGGCGGGCGAGTTCGACACCGACGTCTACGCGGAGACGCTGCCGCGCACCGAGATCACGTCGGGCCGCGGTGCGGCCCGGGATGGGGCCTGAAGATGCCACTCACGACCACCGGCGAACTCGTCGCCGCCGCCCGCGCCGCGGGCCACGGCGTGCCCGCCTTCAACGTCATCACGCTGGAGCACGCCGAGGCCATCGCCGCCGGCGCGGAGGCCGCGGGCGCGCCCGCGGTGCTGCAGATCTCGGAGAACGCCGTACGGTTCCACGGCGGCCGGCTCACACCGGTCGCCGCCGCGACGGCGGCCGTGGCGCGCGCCTCGTCCGCGCAGTTGTCGCTGCATCTGGACCACGTCGTCTCCCCGGAACTGATGCGCTCCGCGCACGGTCTTGGCTTCAGCTCGGTGATGTTCGACGCCTCCAAGCTGTCGTACGCCGACAACGTCAAGGCCACCGCGGAGGCGGTGCGCTGGGCGCACGAGCACGGCATCTGGATCGAGGCGGAGCTGGGGAAGGTCGGCGGCAAGGAGGGCGAGGCGCCGCTCGACGCGCACGCGCCCGGAGTGCGTACGGACCCGGACGAGGCCGTCGCGTACGTCACGGACACCGGCGTCGACGCGCTGGCCGTCGCGGTGGGCAGCTCGCACGCGATGACCGAGCGCACGGCGGCCCTCGACCACGAGCTGATCGGCCGGCTGCGGACCGCGGTCGCGGTGCCGCTGGTGCTGCACGGCTCGTCCGGGGTGCCGGACGAGGAGCTGCGGCAGGCGGTGGCGTCGGGGATGGTCAAGATCAATGTCGGTACGGCCCTGAACACCGCGTTCACCGGCGCCGCCCGCGCCCATCTGGACGCGCACCCCGAGGTGGTGGACCCCCGCAAGTACCTGGCGCCGGGGCGGGACGCGATGGCCGCGACCGTACGCCGGTTCCTGGAGGTCGTCGGCGGCTGACGGCCCCGGGGACGACGACGGGCCCGTAGCACCGCTACGGGCCCGGACGTACCCGGTGCCACGGCACCGGAAGACCTACGACGAGACCTGGCCCTTCTTCAGCTCCACCTTGCTGATGGCGCTCTGGCATTCCTTGTTGCCCGACTCGCAGGACAGCTTGATCTCGTTGGCGCCCGCGTCCAGGGAGATCCACGAGTAGGACCGGGTCCAGCCGGCCAGCCAGTCACCCTTCTTCGCCTTCGCGAAGTTCTCCAGGTTCACCGTCCGGCCGTCCGACTGACCGTTGATCGTGAGGGTGAGTTCTGCGTCCTTGCCCGGCACGCTGTAGTCGACGAAGAGCGTGTACTCCCCGGCCTCGTCGACCTCGGGCTTCCAGGTAGCGGACGCGCCCTGGTTCTCCAGGCCGTGGACGTACGGGCCGTCCTCGGAGACGTTCGTGTCGCTGCCGACGACCGCGCCGCCGGCCAGCGCCAGCTTCGCGCCGTCCTCGGTGGGCGGGGCGGCCGGGTCCTTCTTGGGCTTGTCGTCGCCGTTCTTGCCCTCGTCGTCGCCCTTGCCCTCGGGGCTGGGGGCGACGGACTCCGAGTCGCCGCCGCCGACGTCCGAGTTCTCCCCGTCGCCGCTGAAGAGCACCGCGGCGACGATGGCGATGACGACCGTGGCGACCACGGCGACCGCGCCGAGCATCAGCCCGTTCCGCCCGCCGCCGCGGCCCCGGCGCGGGCCCTCGCCGGGGTCACCCGGCGGGAAGGACGGGGGCTGCGGCGGAGGGCCGCCGTAGGTCTCGGGCGCGGCATAGTGCGGGCTGGGGCTCGACTGCCCGTACGGGTACGCCTGCTGGGGCGGCACCTGGTACGCGGCCTGCTGGCCGCCGTACGTCCGCTCGCCGACGGCCCTGACCTGGGTGTACGACGTGCGCGGCACACCCGGGGCGGGGGCCGTGCCCTCCCCCGGTCCTGGCACCGGCGCGGCACCGCCCTCGGGGCGGTACAGATGGGCGAAGGGGTCGTCGTCCTCGGGCGGCGTGCCCGCACCGTGGTTGCCGGCCGTCATCTCCCTCTCACTCCCTGGTGGGCGTTGCGTCCCCGCCGGCGAACCGCCGGCCAGGGGGCGAGCCTACCCCGTCCGGAGCAGTACCCGAGCGTTCCTTCGGTCGACTGTGGACGAAGCCACGACGGCCGCCTGTGGACGACCAGGGGCCGCGGGGCGGCGGCGCCCCGGGCCCGTACGTCCGTCACTAGCCTGCCCGGCGGTGCGAGCGGCCCTGCGAGCGGGCCCGCTTCTCGCGGTACATGAGCTGGTCCGCCGAGCTGAGGATCTCCTCCGTCGACATCCCGCACATCGCCCAGCCGGTGCCGATGCTCGCGCCCACGCGCACCCCCCGGCCGTCGACGCGGATCGGCGGGATGATCGCGTTCCGCAGCCGGACCGCCAGGTCCTCGGCGCCGCCGGGCGTCAGGCCGTCGGCGAGCACCACGAACTCGTCGCCGCCGAGCCGCGCGACGGTGTCGCCGTCGCGGACCGCGTGGGTCAGCCGCTGCGCGACGGCGATGAGCACGGCGTCGCCGGTGTTGTGGCCGAAGCGGTCGTTGATGGACTTGAAGCCGTCGAGGTCGCAGAAGAGCACCGCGAGCCCCTTGCCCCCGGATTCCCCGCCGCCCTCGGGGACCATCGCGTGCACATGGTGCTCGTAAGGACCCGGGCCGGCCCAGTGCTCCTCGGCCCCGTCCGTCCCGAAGCCGTGCCCGTTGCTGTCGACCTCGCCCGGCACAGGACCGGCGCCGACGATGGCCCGGCCGCGCGGCCCCGGCAGCCCGGCGGCGGAGTGGCTGACGGCGCCCGTGTAGAGCTCCGGCGGCCGGTCGCAGAGCCGGGCGGTGAGCCGGGCGCGCAGCTCGGCGGCGTTGGGCAGGCCGGTGAGCGAGTCGTGGCTGGCGCGGTGCGCGAGCTGCGCCTCGTGGCGCTTGCGCTCCTCGATGTCCTCGACGTGGGTGAGGAGGTAGCGCGGGCCGTCGGCGGCGTCGGCGACCACCGAGTTGCGCAGGTTCACCCACACGTACGTGGCGTCGCGGCGGGCGAGGCGCAGCTCGGCCTTGCCGCCCTCGGCGAAGGTGCGCAGCAGGGTGCCGACGTCCTCGGGGTGGACCAGGTCGGAGAACGACAGCCGGCGCAGGCTGGAGGGCTGGCGGCCCAGGAGCCGGCACAGCGCGTCGTTCGTACGGATCAGCCGCCCGTGGTCGTCGCCGCCCATCTCGGCGACGGCCATGCCGCTGGGCGCGTACTCGAATGCCTGGCGGAAGCTCTCCTCGCTGGCGCGGAGCGCCTGCTGCTCGCGCTCCAGCCGCACCAGCGCGCGCTGCATGTTGGCCCGCAGCCGGGCGTTGGTGATCGCTATGGCGGCCTGCGAGGCGTACATCTGCAGGGCCTCGCGCCCCCAGGGGGTCGGCACCCGGCCGTTGGCCGGCTTGTCGACGGACAGGACGCCGAGCAGCTCGCGGCCGGCGTCGTGGATCGGTGCGAAGAGGCGGTCGCCGGTGACCCAGTCACCGGGGGCGGAGGGCGGCGGGACGACGGGGTGGGTCTGCGGCACCTCGTCGTCATCGAGCACCCAGCCTTCGCTGTGGGGTATGTAGCGCAGCTCGCCCCACTCGACGCCCATGTGGAGCCGGCGCTCCCACGCCTCACGCGGGCCGACCCGGCCGGCCATGATCGCCTCGGCGGTCGGATCGCCGCCGACGGCGGCGACGACGAGGTCGCCGTCGGGCCGTACGAGGTTCACCGCGGACACCTCGTACCCGAGGGCGACGAGCCCGTCCGCGACGCTCTGGAGAGTGTCGGCGAGGCTGCGCGTCTGATTCAGGTCCGCGAGGACCGAATGCAGCCGGCGCAGGCTCGCCAGCCTTACGTAAGGTTCGGCCTCCGTCTCCATACCTGCCCTCCCGTCTCGCCCCGACCTCGGCGGAAGACCCCCGCGTGGAATTTCATCCAACGACACGGCCACTGAATCACAGCCAGCTCTTCGGCGGGTACACAGGGTCAACATTGGATGCCCTCTGTGACTCAAGTCACAGGGTGGGGAGGTGTTAACCGGCGTGCGGCCAAGAGTCGCACGCCGGTCTCTGGGAGCTTCGCGCCGGGTGGGGCGGAAGGGGCCGCCCGGCGGGGTC
Source organism: Streptomyces sp. CMB-StM0423 (assembly GCF_002847285.1). Lineage (NCBI taxonomy): Bacteria > Bacillati > Actinomycetota > Actinomycetes > Kitasatosporales > Streptomycetaceae > Streptomyces > Streptomyces sp. CMB-StM0423. The sequence continues at coordinate 3,531,173 of NZ_CP025407.1, forward strand.
CGTGGGGGTCCCGCGGCAGGTGGGGCGGGACGGAGACCTAGGACTCCGCTCCGCCCTCGGCCCGATGCCCGGGGCCCTGTCGCCCCGTTACGGTTCGAGGCGTGCTGCATGAGACGCAAGCGGTGGACCATCCTGTTGGGGTGAGCGACGAGCAGTTCCGGGCGGCCATGAGCCGGCTGGCGGCGGGCGTGGTGCTGGTCACGGCGTACGACCCGGACCCCGGCCTGAACGGCGAGGACGTCGGGATGACGGCGACCGCGTTCCTGTCGGTGTCCCTGGACCCCCCGCTGGTGATGGTGAGCGTCCGCAACGGCTCCCGCATGGACGAACTGCTGACGGACCGCGAGGAGTGGGCGGCGTCGGTGCTCTCCGAGAGCCAGCGGCACATCGCCGGGCGGTTCGCGATGAAGGGGCGGATCAGCGACCGGCTGCTGTTCGACGACATCCCGTACACGCGCGGCGAGGTGACCGGGTGCGCGCTGGTGGGCGGGGCGCTGGCGACGGTGGAGTGCAGGACGGAGCAGCGCGTGGTGGCGGGGGACCACACGCTGGTGATCGGGCGGGTGCTGAGCGCGACGCAGCCGAGTTCGGACGGCAGCCCGCTGACGTACTTCCGGGGGCGGTACCGGACGCTGGGCTGAGCCTTCGCACCTTCGCGTTGGCGACGAGAGGGAGTCGGCGGGAGTTACTGGCCCCAGCCGCGGCCCCTGCGGCCGCGCTTGACGTCGGACCGCTGCTTCTTCTCCCGCAGCCGGCGCTCGTTGACCCCCCGCGGGACCTTCCGCTTCCGCCGCGGCGCGGGCGGCGGCGCCGTGGCCTCCGCGAGCAGCGCGGCGAGCCGTACGGCGGCGGTCTCGCGGTTGCGCCACTGCGACCGGTGCTCACTCGCCCGGACCACGACGTGCCCGTCGACGAGCCTGTCCGCGAGCCGCTCCAGGGCCCGCTCCTTCCACACCGGCGGCAGCGACTGCGTACCCGCGAGGTCGAAGCGGACCTCGGCCTGGGTGTCGCTGGTGTTCACGTGCTGACCGCCCGGCCCGGAGGAACGCGAGAAACGCCACAGCAGCTCGGCCTCCGGCAGGGCGACCGAGCCGCGGATGCGGTAGGGACCGGACATGTCTCCCATGATCCCGCGTGGGTGTTCGACCTGTCACGTCGTTTGCGCCACCCGGAAGTCGCCCGGAAGTGGCGGGGGTACGGTGCGTGGAACCGGGTGGGGCACACCGGCGTTGTGACTCCGTAGACGTGGCTCCGGCACGTGGAGCCAGAACCAGGAGGGGACTCCCCATGCCCGTAAGCCTGTCCAAGGGCGGCAACGTTTCGCTCACCAAGGAAGCCCCCGGGCTGACCGCCGTCACGGTCGGTCTCGGCTGGGACGTCCGTACCACGACGGGAGTGGACTTCGACCTCGACGCGAGCGCCATCGCGGTGAACGCCGAGGGCCGGGTCTTCTCCGACCAGCACTTCATCTTCTTCAACAACCGGCAGTCGCCGGACCAGACGATCGTGCACACCGGTGACAACGTCACCGGCGAGGGCGCGGGCGACGACGAGCAGATCAAGGTCGACCTGGCCGGCCTGCCGGCCGAGATCGACAAGATCGTCTTCCCGGTCTCGATCTACGACGCCGAGACCCGCAGCCAGAACTTCGGCCAGGTGCGCAACGCGTTCATCCGCGTCGTGAACCAGGCCGGGGAGGCGGAGATCGCGCGCTACGACCTCACCGAGGACGCGGCGACGGAGACCGCGATGGTCTTCGGCGAGCTGTACCGCAACGGCGCGGAGTGGAAGTTCCGCGCGGTGGGCCAGGGCTACGCCTCGGGCCTGTCGGGCATCGCCCAGGACTTCGGCGTCAGCGTCTGACGCACCGGGGTCCGCGGGACCCCGTGGACGCGGAGTGGCCCGTCGCGCGGCAGCGCGGCGGGCCACTCGTGGCTTCGGGTCAGAACTCGGCGGTGTCCAACTCGAAGCCGAACGGCTCCGGGAGCACGAGAGTCAAGCCCAGCCTGGCCTTGTCGGCCCGGGCGTACGTGCCCTCATCCGGCTCGCTGTGAATCCAGGCGGCACCCGCCTCGCGATCGATGAGCAGGTAGAAGGGGATTCCGGCACGGGCATAGCCCCGCAACTTCCTCATGCGGTCGTTGTCGGCAGTGGACTTCGAGGTGACCTCGGCGACGAGCATGACGGGGCCGGGGTCATGCCACTCAAGATCGTTCCGGAAGCTCCCCTTGGCGGCGACGACCACGTCAGGGATGACCCTGTCCTTGGTGTCGGCACCCGGGAGTACCAGGCCGATACCGGTATACGTCCTGAGATCCCTGCGATGGTCACGGACCTGGTCGGCCACCTCGGAGACGATCTCTTCGTGCTCACCGTTCGCCGGAGGCGTCACGTGGATCTGCCCTTCGATCAGTTCCACGCGTCGCCCCTGGGGGGCAGCCGCGCTTGCTGCGAAGAAGACTTCCTCGACTGCGCTGTCTCCAGGCACGAGCACCTCGCGCTCAGGGGTCGTCGATGCCATAGGTGCCCTCCTTCGTCGAAGGGACGCTCTCAGCGTAAGCCAGATGTGGTGACCGCATCGGCCGCCCCTTCACCCGAACGGGCATTCAGTGACGTTTCTGCACGTCATCCACCGCCCGGACCTCCACGCCCACCTGGGCGGCGAAGACCGGGGCCAGGGCGAGGAGTTGTTCGGGGCTGATGACCGCGCCGGCCAGGCGGTCCACGCCGCGTTCGAGGGTCAGCTCCGAGGCGCGGCGCAGGTCGACGTCCGTCAGGCGGGCGCCGGAGAGGTCCGCGCGCTGGATCGCGCAGCCCTCGAACGCCACCCGCTCCAGCCGGGCGTCGCCGAAGTCCGGCTCCGCCAGCACGCAGTCCTCGAACACGACGTCCGTCAGCCGCGCCCCGCGCAGGTTCAGGAAGTCCGCCTTGCCGCCGCGCACCACCACCCGCTCCAGCGTCGCCCCGTGCAACTGCACGCCGCCCAGCCGGGTGTCCGTCAGCTCCACGTCCCGCAGCGTCGCCCCCGCCAGGTCCGTCCCCGCGCCGCGCACCTCCTCCAGCACCGAGTCGATCAGCCGCGCGCTCGGCAGCCGCGCCGCGTCCAGCACGCAGCGGCGCAGCGCGCAGTCCATGAAGCGCGCCCCCGCGCCGTCCGCCCCCGTCAGGTCGAGCCCGGCGAACTCCAGCGCGTCGTAGTCCCCGTCGGGCTCCAGGTCCGCCGGCCGGTACGTGCCCGCGGCGCCCTCCTCCCCCGCCCCGTACCGCTCCAGGGACGCCGGGAGCCGCACCGCAGGCCGCCGCGGCGCCTTGATCGTCTTCCGCCTCGTCATGCGCCCCATCGTGACCTACGGCACTGACACCGCACCCGATGTCACATTCCCGCCCCCCGCCTTCGTCCTGTGATCAGAATGGCAATATCGCAGGTGAGGAGCACGACATGCGACGGATCTCCGTCATCGGCGGCGGGCTGGCCGGGCTCACCGCCGCCATCACCGCCGCCGAGGCCGGCGCCCGCGTCACCCTGTACGAGGCGCACCACACCGTCGGGGGGCGTGCACGTACCGCCGACGCGCCCTACCGCACCAACGAAGGCCCGCACGCCCTCTACTACCGCGGCCCGCACTGGACCTGGCTCAAGCGGCGCCACCTCCTCGGCCCGCTCGCCCCGATCCCGCCCCTGGAGGGGTCCCGGTTCCGCTTCCGCCGCGAGGGCCGGCTGCGGAAGGTGCCGCCGGGCGCGATGCTGCGTCTCGTCCGCCGCCGCGAGGCGCCCGTGGACCGCGACTTCCACGGCTGGGCCGAGGAGATCGCCGGCGAGGCCGGCGCCCGGGCCGCCGCCCACTACAGCGCCGTCGCGATCTTCCACCACGACCCGGGCTCCCTGTCCGCCGCCTTCGTCCAGGAGCGGCTGCGCCGCACCACCGCGCTGCCGCCCGAGGCGCACTACCCGGCGGGCGGCTGGGGTTCCGTCGTCGACCGGATGACGAGCATGGCGTGGAACCTCGGCGTACGGATCGAGATCGGCAGCCGCGTCGCCGAGCTGCCGCGGGGCGGTCCCGTCGTCGTCGCCACCTCGCTGCCCGCCGCCCGCGCGCTCCTCGGCGACCCGTCGCTGACCTGGCACTCGGGCCGTACGGCCCTCCTCGACCTCGCCGTGCGCCAGCGCCGCGGCGACGCCTTCGTCGTCTCCGACCTCGACGCCCCCGGCTGGGTGGAGCGCTTCTCCGCCGGGGACGCGTCGCTGGCCCCGGCCGGCGAACAGCTCATCCAGAGCCAGGTGCCGGTGGCCCCCGGGGAGAACAAGGCGGTGGGCATCGCACGGGCGGAAGAGCTGCTGGACCTGGGCTACCCGGGCTGGCGGGACCGTACGGTATGGCGCCGCGAGGCGCTGGCCGCGGGCCGCACGGGCGCGGTGGACCCGCCGGGCAGCACCTGGCGCGACCGGCCGGGGGTGGACCGGGGCGACGGGGTGTACCTGGCGGGGGACCAGGTGGCGGCGCCCGGGGTGCTGAGCGAGGTGGCGTTCGCGAGCGCGATCGAGGCGGTACGGCTGGCGCTGCCGGAGGGGCGGCCGGCCGCGGCGGCGTAGCGGGGCGGGACGCGTAGGGGCGACGGGGCGCGGGGGCGCGGCGTGACCGCTTGACCTGAAGTTCTGTTCAAGTTGTCTGCTGGCCTCATGCACGCCATACGACTTCACACCTTCGGGCCCGCAGAGAACCTCGTCCACGAGAAGACCGACGACCCCGTAACCGGCCCCGGCCAGGTCCGTATCGCCGTCGCCGCCGCCGGGGTGCACCTCCTCGACACCTTCCTGCGCGCCGGCGAGACCGGCGGCCCCATGCCGCCCCCCGACCTGCCCACGATCCCCGGCCGCGAGGTCGCCGGCACCGTCGAGTCCGTGGGCGACGGCGTCGACCCGGAGTGGCTGGGCCGCCGCGTCGTCGCCCACATCGGGCTCCGCCCGGGCGGCTACGCGGAGCTGACCGTCACCGAGGCCGAGCGGCTGCACGCGCTGCCCGACTCCCTCGACGCCGCGGAGGCCGTCGCGATGATCGGCACGGGGCGGACGACGATGGGCTTCCTGCACTTCGCCGAGGTGACGGCGGACGACGTCGTGATCATCACGGCGGCGGCGGGCGGCGTCGGCTCGCTGCTGGTGCAGTACGCGCGGAACATCGGCGCGTACGCCGTGGGCCTGGTCGGCGGCCCGGAGAAGGTCGCGCGCGTACGGGACCTCGGCGCGGACACCGCCGCCGACTACACCGACCCGGCCTGGCCCGACGCCGTACGCGCGGCCCTCGGCGACCGCCGGCCCACGGTGCTCCTCGACACCGTCGGCGGCACCGCCGCGCGCACGGCGGCGGACCTCCTCGCGCCCGGCGGGCGGCACCTGGTGCTGGGCTGGTCGTCGGGGACGCCGCTGGAGTTCACGGAGGCGGAGCTGGCGGAGCGGGGCATCACGTCGGTCAACGTCCTCGGCCCCGACTGGCTCAGCCGCATCGGCGGCGACGACCCCCTGCGGCGGATGGAGGAGGCCGCGCTGACGGAGGCGGCGACGGGCCGCTGGACACCGCTGGTGCAGCGCTACCCGCTGGCCCGGGCTGCCGAGGCCCACCGGGCGCTGGAGACGCGGGGGACGGTGGGGAAGGTCGTACTGGAGCCGTAGGCCGGGCAGTCGGGCGGCAGATCGGTCTGGTACCGGAGGGGGAGGCGGCGGGGGCCGCGGGGGCGGTCACGAGACCCTCCGGCGGGTGGCGGGGGTACGCGAACCGGCGCTCCCGGCCAGGCCGGTGGCGTCGGAGCCGGCTGAACCGCCGGAGCCGGGTGGCGCGGCTCCGGCGGAGCCGGGAGGGCCGTCCGAGGCGGGCAGGCGAGGCCCGCCGGAACTGGCCGCCCCGGTCGTCGCACCCCCGCCCGGGCCACCGGCCACGGGCCGAGTGCCGGGCTCCGGCCCGGTGTCACCCGGCCCGGCGTGGTCGGCCGGCCCCGCGGTCGTGTTCGCGTCCCGGCGTCCGGCCGCCGCGGCCCCGCTCCCTGCCGGAGGCAGCGCGTGGCCGTGGCGGAAGACGTTCTCCGGGTCGTACGTCCTCTTCACCGCCCGCAGCCGCGCGTACGTCTCCGCGTCGTACGCCTCCGCCGCCAGCTCCTCCGTACCCGGGCCCGCGAGGAAGTTGACGTACCGGCCGCCCGTCGACCACTCCCCCAGCGCCGCCCGTACCGCGCTGTCCGTGCCCGGGGCCGTGAGGGTCGTCAGCGTGAACGCCCCCGCGCGGCTGCCCACCGCGCTCGGTACCGCCGGGGGCCGGCCCGCCGCGCCGCCGAGGTGGCGCAGCTCCACCGCCCAGTCCGCGCACTCGGCCTCCGGGCCCGCCGCGGCCAGCAGCGCGGCCTCCGCGGCGGCGTCGAACTCCCGCAGCAGGATGCCGCGTTCGTGGTACGGCATCGGGTCCACCGGGTCCTCGTGGATCTCCGCGACCGTGCGGTACGGGCGCATCCGTACCGTGTCCGCGACCGGCAGCGCCGCCGCCCGCAGCGGACGTACCAGACCCTCCCCGAGCGACTTCAGCGACTCCGGCCCCGACTCCGACTCCGACTCCGACGGCGAAGCCCCGGCCACCGCCACCCGCACGTGCACCGTCAGCCCCGCCCCCGGTACCCGCAGCAGCGCCACCGACGTCGTCAGCTCCTCCGGCGCCGCCGCCGTCACCCGCCGCCACGCCCCCAGCACCGCCGCCGCATCCGCGCCCGCGAACCGCAGCCCGCCCCCGTACAGCCGCGCCACCCGCGGCAGCCGGAACGTCAGCGCCGTCACCACCCCGAACCCGCCCTTCCCGCCCCCGCGCAGCGCCCAGAACAGCTCCGGCTCCCGCTCCGCGGTGACCTCCCGCAGCCGCCCGTCCGCCGTGACCAGCTCCACGGCGGTCACCTGGTCCGCCGCGTAGCCGTACGTGCGGGCCAGCGGGCCGAGGCCGCCGCCCAGCGTGTAGCCGACGACGCCGACCAGCGGCGACGAGCCGCACAGCGGGGCGAGGCCGTGCGGCGCGGCGGCGTCGACGACCTCCTGCCAGCGGGTGCCGGCGGCGACCCGCGCGGTACGGGCCGCGGGGTCGACCCGCACGCCCCGCAGCCGCCGTACCGACAGCAGCAGGGTGTCCGCGCCGACCGCCCCCGCGGGGCCGTGTCCTGTCGACTGCACGGCCACCGGCATCCCGCGCTCCGCGGCGTACCGCACGGCGGCCCGCACCTCCGCCACCGACCGCACCGCGGCGACCGCCGCGGGCCGGTGGGACACGATCCGGTTGAAGCCGGACAACTCCGTCTCGTAGCCGGATTCACCCGGCCTGAACTGCATGAACTCCATGCCCGCGAGCCTCCGTCCGGCATCCGTGCCAACCCATCCCCCGATTGAGGGGAATCCCGGACGCGCCCCCGGCCGTTGTCCGTGGCGGAGGTGGCCGACCGTGCCGACACCCGCTGTCCTCACCCCGGCCGCGCGCGGCGCGGTGCGCGGCGAGCTGCTCGCGCGCGCCGACCGCGCGCCCGACGCGCTCGCGCTCTTCGCCGAGGTGTCGGCGCAGTTGCGGCGGCTGCTGCCGTACGACGCCGCCGTCTGGCGCACCACCGACCCGGCGACCGGGCTGATGACCGCGCCCGTACGCACCGAGAACACCGACAAGCGCGGCTGCTGGGACTACTGGGAGTGCGAGCTGTTCGACGAGCGCGTCAACCGCTTCGCGGACCTCGCGCGGGCCCGGGTGCCGGTCGCGGCGCTGCGCGCGTCGACGGGCGGGGAGCCGGAGCGGGCGGCGATCTACCGGCAGTTCCTGCGGCCGCGCGGGCTGCACGACGAGCTGCGGGCGGTACTGCGGGTGGGCGGCAGGCCGCAGGGGCACCTCAGCCTGTTCCGGTCGCGCGGGCGGGCGCCGTTCAGCGCGGCGGAGGAGCGGGTGGTCGCGGGGCTGACGACGCCGCTGGCGCGGCGGCTGCGCTCGTACGCGGAGCCGGCGGCCGGCCGGGCGGATCAAGGGGCGGAGGAGTCCGTACGGAACGGGGAGTTCCGCGGCGGCCGTGTCGGCCGAGACGAACCCGGCCTGCTGCTCTTCGACGCCGGCGCCCGGCTCGTCTCGGCCAACACCGCCGCCCGCCGCCACCTGGCCGCGCTCCCGCCCGGGCCGACGCGGGAGACGGCGCTGGGGCTCGCGGTGCCGGCGTGGCTGCACGGGGTGGTCCTCCAGGCCCGCGCGGCGACGGCGGCGGAGTCGGCGACGGCAGACTCGGCGGCCGGGACTCCCGCGCCGGCGGACACCGCCGACCGGCCCCCGGCGGCGACGGCCGCCGCCCCCCGCGTCCGTCTCCGTACCGCTGCCGGACGGTGGCTGACCTGCCACGCCTCCTGCCTCCACGGCGCCGACGGCACCCCCCAGTCCACCGCCGTCGTCATCGAGCCCGCGGCCGCCGCCGAGATCGCCCCGCTCCTCGCCGACGCGTACGAACTGACCGCCCGCGAGCTGGAGATCACCCAGCTCCTCGCCCGCGGCCTGGCCACCGAGGGCATCGCCGCCGAGCTGTTCCTCTCCCCGCACACCGTGCGCGACCACATCAAGGCCGTCTTCGACAAGACCGGCGTCTCCACCCGCGGCGCGCTCGTCGGCAAGCTCTTCCTGGAGCACTACGAGCCGGTCGCCGCGGCCGGAACGCTGCGCACCCGGCCGTGACCTCCGCGGAGCAGGACGTACGGTGCAGATCGTGGACGTAGACCGAGAGGGCCGGGTGCCGGGCCCGGCGGGGCCGCGGCTGCGGCCGCCGCACCACCGGGTGGACCGCCGGGCCGTCGCCTGGTGGCGTACGCGACTGCTGCTGGCGGCGGCCGTGCCGGTCGCGGTGCCGGGGGTGCTGGGCGTGCTGATCGGTCCGGCCAGGTTCTGGCTGCTGGCGGTGGCCGCGGGAACCGCGGCGGCGGGGCTGGCGGTGGGGTTGGGACTGCCGCGGTGGTACTACCGCGTGCACCGGTGGGAGGTCACGGACGACGCGGTGTACGTCCGTACCGGCTACTTCTGGGTCGACTCCCGGATCGCGCCGATGTCGCGGATCCAGACGGTGGACACCGAACGGGGGCCGCTGCAGCGGGTGTTCGGTCTTGCGGCGGTGACGGTGACGACCGCGTCGGCGCAGGGCGCGCTGCGGATCGAGGCGCTGGACCACGAGGAGGCGGCGGAGCTGGCGGAGCAGTTGGCGCTGGCGACGCAGAAGACCCCGGGGGACGCGACGTGACGGACGCGGTGACGGGTACGGGGTCGGGCGGGCCCGCGGAGCGGACCGCGCCGCCCGCCGGCAGCCCCGACCCGGCGCCCGCAGCCCCGCGTACCCCCGCCCCCGCCTCTTCGACCGCCTCTGCCTCTGCCTCTGCCCAACCGGACCCCGCCCCCGACTGGCGCCGTCTCGACCCCCGTTCCCTCCTGGTCACCGCCCAGCTCCTCCTCGGCGCCGCCTTCGGCGCCGGTGTCCCCGTCGGTGCCGGGCTCGCCGCGCACCTCGGCTTCCGCGCCGCCGTAGCCTGGGTGCTGGCCGGGTCCGTGCTGCTCCTCGGCGGCGGGCTCGCCGTGGACGTGCTGCGGCTGCGCCACACCCGCTACCGCGTCGGCGCCGAGCGCGTCGAGCTGCGTACCGGCGTGCTGTTCAAGAACCGGCGCTCCCTGCCCCGCGACCGGATCCGCACCGTCGACCTCACCGCGCACCCCCTCCTCCGCCTCCTCGGGCTGGTCAAGGTCCGTATCGGCACCGGCGACCAGAGCGCCGCGGGCGAGTCCGCGCTGCAACTGACGCCGGTGCGGCGCGCGGAGGGCGAGTCGTTGCGCCGCGCGCTCCTGCGCCGGGACACGACGGCCGCGGCGGACGGCGACAACCCCCGGCTCGCCGCCCTCTCCCCCGGCTGGATCCGCTACGCGCCCCTCTCCTTCCTCACCCCCCTCCTCGCGCTCACCGGCTGGGGCGCGGTGATGCAGGTCAGCCAGTGGTTCGGCGCGGAGGAGACGGTGGTCGACTGGGTACGGGACACCTTCAGCCCGCTGCCCGCGCTGTGGACGGTGCTGGCGCTGGGGTCGATCGCGCTGGTGACCGGGTTCGTGGGGTCGCTCGGGCTGTGGACCGAGATGTGGTGGAGCTACCGGCTGGAGCGCGAGCCTGACGGCACCCTGCGCGTCCGCCGCGGGCTGCTGACCACCCGGTCGATATCGCTGGAGGAGGCGCGGCTGCGCGGCGTCGACGTGGTCGAGCCGCTGGGGGTGCGGCTGTCCGGCGCGGCCCGGGTGGAGGCGATCGCAACGGGGCTGTCCCGCAAGGACGGTGAGGACGACGACCTGAGCGCCCTGCTGCCCGCCGCCCCGCGCGCCGTCGTCGACGACGTGACGGCCCGGGTGCTCCGCGCGCCCGTCGCGCTGACCCGGCAGGAGCTGGCGCCGCACCCGCGGGCCGCGCTGGCGCGGCGGCTGCGGTGGTCGCTGGGCGCGGCGCTGCTGCCGGTGGCGGTGCTGGTGGCCCTGGGGGCGGCGCTGTCGGTACGGGGGCTGGTGTACGCGGGGGCGGTGGCGGCGGCGGTGCTGCTGCCGGCGGCGGCACTGCTGGCGCGGGACGCGTACCGGAGCCTGGGGCACGGGCTCACGGGGCCGTACCTGGTCGTGCGCAGCGGCACCCTGCGGCGCTCGACGGTGGCGCTGCGGCGGGACGGGGTGGTCGGCTGGACGGTGCGGCAGTCGCTGTTCCAGCGGCGGGCGGGGCTGGTGACGCTGCGGGCGACGACGGCGGCGGGGGCCCAGGCGTACGCGGCGTACGACGTGGGGGAGGCGCAGGGGCTGCGGTTCGCGGCGGAGGCGGTGCCGGAGCTGCTGACGCCGTTCCTGGTCACGGAGGTCGAGGCGGACGGCCGGGCGCCCGCTCCCGTACCCGCGGAGGGAGATGCGCGGTGAGCGGTCTTGTCCAGACCAGTGGAGTCGCGTGGGTACTTGAGGGGCCATACCCTCTTGACCGTAACCCGACAGCCGCTAAGGTCTAGACCAACACCCGGTCGCCGCACCGCAGTCGACGGCGCGCACAGGCAGCGCAGCGGACGGCGAACCGCTGGACCATCCGTGGCCACATGCGCGTCCTCCCATGTCACGCGACCTCAGGAGTTGACATGCACACGAAACGAAGACTGGCGGCAGTGGTCGGTGCGGCAGTCGCCCCCGTCCTGGCCGTGAGCCTCCCCGCCCCGTCCGCCAGCGCACACGGCTGGGTCACGTCCCCGTCGAGCCGGCAGGACCAGTGCGCGCAGGGGGTCGTGAGCTGCGGGCAGATCAAGTACGAGCCGCAGAGCGTCGAGGGACCGAAGGGCCTGACGAGCTGCAGCGGCGGCAACGGGCAGTTCGCCGAGCTGGACGACAACGGCAAGGGCTGGCGCGTCAACGGGGTCGGCAGCTCGACCACGTTCAGTTGGCACATCACCGCCCGCCACCGCACCAGCACGTGGCAGTACTTCATCGGCGGCACGAAGATCGCCGAGTTCAACGACGGCGGTGCCCAGCCCGCCGCCGACGTGTACCACAACGTGAACTTCGGCACCTTCAGCGGCAAGCAGAAGGTCCTCGCCGTCTGGAACGTCTACGACACGCCCATGGCCTTCTACTCCTGCATCGACGTCAACATCGGCGGCGGCAGCGACCCGGGCCCCGGCCCCGGCCAGTGCGCCGCGACGCCCTGGAACGCGAGTTCCGTGTACAACGGCGGCAACACGGTCACCCACAACGGCCGTACCTGGCGCGCCAAGTGGTGGACCCAGGGCGAGACGCCCGGCGGCGGCAGCGGCGTGTGGGAGGACCTCGGCCCCTGCACGTAACCGCGCCGACGCACCCCTGCGGACCGCGCCCCGCCACCGCGAACGGCCCCCCGGTGGCGGGGCGCACCGCCGCGCGGCGCGTGACGCGTACCCCCGGGGCGGACCGAGGCGTGGCTGCCGGCCCCGGGGGCGGCTGTGAGGAACGCGCACGGCCGTACGCGAACGGCCCCTCGCCGCGGGGAGCAGCCCCGCGGCAGACCGGCCCCCTTCACCCCAGGTCGTGCCCCAGTCCCGGCGCCGTCGGCACCCGTACCCGGCCCCTGTCCGCCGCCGCGAAGAACGTCGGCGCCAGCGGCTCCTCGCGCACCATCAGCGGCCCCACCAGGTCCGCCGCCACCGTCGCGTGCGGCAGCGCCGCCGCCAGGTGGACCGCCGCGAGCGTCGCCACCCCCAGCTCCGGCATCGAACCGATCTTCACCGCGAGCCCCGCCGCCTCCGCCACCGCCGCTATCTGCCGCGCCCGGTGCAGCCCCCCGACCTTGAGTATCTTGATGTTCAGCACGTCGGCGGCGCCGCGGCGGACGACTTCCAGCGCGTCGTGCAGCGAGTGCACGCTCTCGTCCACCATCACCCGCACCCCCACCTTGCTGCGCAGCGCGGCGAGCCCGTCCAGGTCCCAGCGCGGCAGCGGCTGTTCGACGAGGTCGAGACCCGCCTCCGCCATCCGGGCCAGGGCGCGGGCGGCGACGGTGGGGCCGTAGCCCTCGTTGGCGTCCAGGGAGAGTTCGGTGCCGGCCGGGAGCACGGCGCGTACGGCGCGTACCAGTTCGATGTCGGCCGCCGGGTCCACGCCGCCCTTCACCTTGATGTGCGGGAAGCCCTTGGCCGCGTACGCCGCGGCCTCGGCGGTCATCTCGTCCAGGGTGCCGAGGCCGACGACCCAGGCGGTGGACACGTGTTCGCGGACCCGGCCGCCGAGCAGGAGGTGCACGGGCCAGTCGGCGGCCAGCCCGGCGAGGTCGTGCAGGGCGAGGTCGAGGGCGGCCTTGGCGAGGGGCTGGCCGCGGATGGCGGTGTCCATGGCGGTGTGCGCGCCGGCCACGTCGCGCGGGTCGCGGCCGAGGAGCGCGGGGCCGACGTGTTCGGTGACGGCGGCGCGGACGCCGGCGAGGGTGTCGCCGGTGTACGCGGTCATGGGGGCGGCCTCGCCGTAGCCGGTGAGGCCCTCGTCGGTGCCCACCTCGACGACGAGGCTGACCAGGTCGGAGCTGGTGCCGCTGCTGATGACGAAGGGGCGCACGTACGGTGCGCTGACCACACGAGTGCGGACCGAGGCGATTCTCAAGCGCGGCTCCTTATCCAGGTTCCGGCCTAGACCGTAATTCGCGGAAGCGTCCGTGGCAAGAAGTCCAGAGCGCCGGACTCGGCTCCCGGCCGCCGGGGGCGGCGCGCCGGCGCGCCGCCATCAGGCCCGTACGGCGGTACGCGGACGGGCCCCCGGCGTCAGAGCTTCACCCGGTACACGATCGGCGGCCGGCCCGTCTGCCCGTGCTGCCGGCTGCCGATCGGCACCGCCACCCCGGCCCGCTCCAGCCGCTTCAGCACCCGCCGTGCCGTGCGCTGTTGGACGTCCAGGTGCTCCGCCACCGCGTGCGCGGTCAGCCCCTCCCCCGCACCCGCGGCGACCAGCTCGCGCAGCTTGTCGAGCGTCTGCGGGTTGAGCCCCACGCGCCGCGCGAGCAGCGCGCTGTTCTCGGGCCCGGCCGGCGCGGCAGGCCCGCCGGAGTCCGCGTCGATCACCATGTCCACGTCGTCGCGCATGGACACGACCCCGGCCACGGACCCCACCGCGCCGGCCCTGTTGACCGCCCGCCGGGCCAGCGACTCGGCCTCCGCCGCGGTCCGGCCCAGACCGAAACCCACGTGCACGGAGGTGTGCCGGGAGGCGAGCGCGTCGAGCAGCGGGAGCCGGGTGTAGCGCTCGCTGGCCTTCTCCAGCGCGCCGCGCGTGGTCACCACCAGCCGCCGCCCGTCCGGCAGATAGGCCAGGCTGCCGCCGAGCGCGGCGAGGTCGGCGGCCAGCTCGGAGTCGTCGGAGCCCGGCGGGATGTCGACGATGCCCATCGCCACCTGCGTGTCGCCGCTCTGCGCGGCGGACGCGGCGAGCACCAGCGACTGCACGGTGGCGCGGATGGAGTGCCGGGAGGGCGCGAGGCGTACGGCGTGCATCTCGTTGTCGAGCGTGTGGAACGTGGAGCCGAGGCAGGTGAGCGCCACCCGGGTGCGCTTCTTGTCCCGCGCGCCGAGGTGGAAGGCGACGAGGTCGTCGCCGGTCAGCCCGGGGCGGTACGGGAGCACGTGCACGTGCTCGGTGGGCAGTTTGGCCTCGGTCATGGTCTCGACGACCTCCGCGCGCTGGAGCGTGTCGATGGAGATCCGGGACACGTCATGGCCGAGGCGCAGCAGTTCGACGAGCGCGCGCAGCAGCGTCGCGCCGCTGTACGGCACGTACATCGCCGGCCGGTCCAGCAGCCCGGCGTCCGCCGCGAGGGCGTGCGGCACCACGCCGGTGAACAGCAGCGCGTCGGCGCCGGAGGCCGCGGCCTCGCGGACGACGTCGAGGGTCTCGTCCTCGTGCCGGTAGCGCAGGCCGAGCAGCCGGGTGGTGCCGGGGGCACCGACCGCCTGCACCTTCTGCACCAGGTCCTCGGGGCCGATCACCCCGACGGTGAACGCCATCCGCCCCGTCTCCTTCATCCATACGACCTGTTCTGGCCGGGTCCCAAACATCGCGGGTAAGTGTAGGCATTACGGACCGCAACGGTTCCCCGGGTACCGGGGTTGACGTGCCGCAAAGAGCGATTTACCTTTCGGTCCAGGCCATAAACGCGTGCATCACCCGTTGCGTCGAGAGGATCACGCCGCCATGTCCGTACGGGACACACCGCTGCCCACCGTGCTCGAACCACGCGGCCGCACCCTCGGCGAGGAGGAGCGCGCCGCGGTGCTGCGGGTGCTCGACTCCGCCGTGCTGTGCGGCACGTTCGGCACCGAAGTGCCGGCGCTGCAGCGGGAGATGGCCGAGCTGTACGGGCGCGCCCACGCCGTCGCGTGCAGCTCCGGCACCGCCTCGCTGCACCTCGCGGTCGCGGCGGCCGGCATCGGCCCCGGCGACGAGGTCATCACCACGCCCATCTCCGACTTCGGCACCGTGGCCCCCATCCTGGCAGAGGGCGGCCGGCCGGTCTTCGCCGACGTACTCCCCGACGACGGCAACCTCGACCCGGCGGCCGTCGCCGCGGCCGTCACCCCGCGCACGAAGGCCGTTCTGGCCGTCCACCTCTTCGGCGCCGCCGCCCGGATCGCGGAGCTGCGGGAGCTGTGCGACCGGCACGGGCTCGTGCTCATCGAGGACTGCGCGCAGGCGTGGCTGGGCGAGGACGGCGCGGGGCGGCTGCTGGGCACGTACGGCGACATCGCCTGCTTCAGCCTCCAGCAGTACAAGCACATCACCGCGGGCGACGGCGGCCTCGCGCTCACCGACGACCCGGAACTCGCCCGCCGGATGCGGCTCTTCGCCGACAAGGGCTGGGACCGGGCGGAGGGGCGGATCCACCGCGTACCGGGGCTCAACTACCGGATGCCGGAGCTGACGGCGGCGGTCGCGCGGGCGCAGTTGGGGAAGGTGGCGGAGGTCGTACGGATACGCCGCGCCCTGGCCGCCCGGCTGACGGCGGCGCTGGGCGCGGCCGCGTCCGTACGGACCGCGCCGCGGCCCGACGGGCACGCCTGGTGGGTGTACCCGCTGCTGGTGGACGACAACGCCCGCCGGGCGAAGGCCCTGACGGCCGCGGGCATCCCGGCCGCCGCCGGCTACCTGGAACGCCCCCTCTACGCGAACCCGGTGTTCACCGGCCACCCCGAAGGGCTGTGCCCGCAGGCCGAGCTGCTGATCGGCCGCACCCTGCTCGTCCTCGACTGGAACGAGGGCTACACGCCGGCCGACGTCGACGACATCGCGCGGGCGGTCCTGGCGGCGTGCGCATGACGTACGACTGGCTGGTCCCGTCCCCCGAGGAGCGCGTGCGCTGGGACGTGGACGTGCTGTACGGCCCCTGGCCCCGGCACCACCGCGACGTGGACCTCGCCGAGGTCCGCGCCCGGCTGGCCCGCTCCCCCGTCGAGGCAGCCCTCGCCCTCTCCACCCGCGGAGCCCTCTTCGACGCGGAGTCCGGCAACGCGGAGACGCTGCGCGACCTGGCGGACTGCCCGGAACTGCGGCCGGTGGGGACGGTGGACCTGCGGGACCCGTGGGGCGCGGAGGAACGGATCGAGACGCTGGCGGCGGCGGGCGTACGGTTCCTGCGGCTGTTCACCGTCGAGCAGGGGGCGGAGCCGGGCTTCCCGGGCTACGGCCACGTCGTGGACCTGGCGCTGGCGCGGGGGATGGTGCTGCTCCAGGACGGCGACCCGCGCCGCTACGGCCCGGCACTGGCGGACCGGGGCGCCCGCGTGGTCTTCCTCGACCTGCACACGTACCTGCTGGGCGACTTCCTGCTGCTGGCCCGCCGCGAACCGGGTTTCATGGCGACGACGCGGCTGCTGTCGGCGCCGGACTCGGTGGAGCGGGTGGTGGAGGCGGTGGGGGCGAGCCGGCTGGTGTTCGGCTCGCGCACGCCGTTCACGGACATCTCGCCGCAGACGCTGCGCCTGCGCTACGCGCGGATCGACGCGGCGGACCGGGACTCGATCGCGGGCGGGAACGTCGAGGAGTTGCAGGGCTGATGCCGATCATCGACGTGCACGGACACTGGGGCCCGTGGCCGTACTTCAGGTCCTCGGGGCTGCTCGGGGAGACGAACATCGACCTGATGGACAGGTACGGGATAGACGTGCAGATCGTCTCGGGGGCGGAGGCGGTGACGTACGACGCGGTGGCGGGAAACGCGGCGCTGGCGCGGGTGCTGGCGGCGCAGCCGCGGCTGTACGGCTACGCGGTGGTGAACCCGAACCGCATCGAGGCGAGCGCGGCGGACCTGCGCCACCACCTGGCGGGGGGCCGCTTCGTCGGCGCGAAGATCCACACCCACTACCCGGGCCGGGCGATCGGCTCCCGGGAGATGAGGGAGGCGTTCGCGCTCCTGAACGACCTGGAGGTGCCGCTGCTGCTGCACACCTGGGACCCGGACGTGGCCCGGCTCCCGGCCCTGCTGGCGGACTTCCCGCGGCTGCGGGTGATAGTCGGCCACGCGGGAGGCGACGCCTGGCGGGAGGCGGCGCACGCGGCGGCGGAGTGCGACAGGTTGTACCTGGAGCACTGCCGCACGGCGGCGGACGCGGAGCGCATCACGTACGCGCGGGAGGCGGGGGTGGGCGTGGAGAGGCTGCTGTTCGGCACGGACGCGACGCTGGTGGACCCGAGCGTGTCGCTGGGGGTGGTGCGGGACGCGGGGTTGCGGGGGGCGGAACTGGAGCGGGTGCTGTGGGGGAACGCGGCGGAGCTGTTCGGGCTGGGGGAGTTGGGGGGCGGGGCGGGGCGCTGACGGAGGGCGGGGGTAGCTGGGGCCGGGGGCCCGGGGCCCGGGTGAGTCGGTGCCGAGGGCAGGGTGAGCTGGGGCCCGGAGTAGGCCAGGGGGCCCGGGTGATTCGGGCCGAGGGCGACAGGCCCCGTGCCACGGGCGGTGGGGACCCGTGCGGGCTCACCGCCGACCCGGCACACCCCACGACCACGCAACCCCCGCGCCAATCCTTCGCCACGGCGACCTCCCCCGGATCGACTCCCGCGGATCGACCGATGCCCTCCGGCGAACCCTCCTCCCAAGGCACAGGACTCCGGGCCCCCGGGAACCCTCACCCAGCAACCGGCCTCTCCCTCACCCACACCGTCACCCCATGCCCCATGAACGTCTCCTCCCGCCGCGGCTCAAACCCCAGCCGCTCCGCCACCCGCGCCGAAGCCGTATTCGCCGGGCGGATCAACGAGATGAAGTACTCCTCCTCCAGCGTCGCGAACCCCCACTCCAGGCACGCGCCCGCCGCCTCCGTCGCGTAGCCGTGGCCCCAGGACTCCGCCGCCAGGGTCCAGCCGAGTTCCACCTCGTCCAGTTCTTCCCAGTAGTTCAGGCCCACCCGGCCGATGAACTCCCCGCTGGACTTCAGCTCGACCGCGCACAGCCCGTGTCCCCGTTCCGCCCACTGCCGTTCGATCGTGGCAAGCCGCGCACGCGCCTGCTCGGGCGTGTACGCGCCCACGAACCTGTTCACCCGCTCATCGGCGTGCAGCGCCACAAACGCGTCGACATCCTCCGTCGTCAGCGGGCGCAGCACGAGCCGTTCCGTCTCGATCATCACACCAGGCTAATCGGGCCGCCGCCCCACCACAGCGGTCACCGCCAGCGCCGTGTACCCCATCGTGAACCTGCCCCCAGCCCGGCTGCGCCAAGGGCGTGCTGCACCGGCACTTCGCCGACTTCGACGACTTCCTCGCCGCCCTCGTCCTCGACCGCGTCGCCCGCCTCGAAGGCCAGGCCGCCTCCCTGCGCGCCGCCGCCGACACCGGTCGCGGCACCGTCGTCGGCAACCTCGCCGACGCGCTGACCGACCTCTTCGAGTCCGTCGCCGTCGCCGTCGTCGGGCTCCTCGTCTCCCGCGACGGGCTGCGCGCCCGGCTCCGCGGGACCCGGCCGACCGGGGTGCCGCTGCTCACCGACGCCGCCGACATGCTCGCCGCGTACCTCACCGCCGAACGCGACCGCGGCCGGCTCGCCCCCGATGCCGACATCCCCGTGCTCGCCCCCACCCTCGTCGGCGCCGCCCACCTCCTCTTCGCCGACCGTGACGCCGCCCCGCCCGCGCCCGGCGAGGTACGGAAGGTCATCGCCGCGGTCCTCTCCCCCGTCGTCCTCCCTCCGCACGAAGTCCAAGCCCCCGGCACGCCAGACGGATCCCCGTGTAAAGTGGCCCCGCCGTGTTCGTCTGCGGAGAGAGATGAGAGAGGGAGGTGAGGTTGATGACCGCGCTCAAGGCCACCGTGCGCAGCGTCCGGGTCTCCCTCACGTCCCGGGCCGTGGCCTGACCTCTCTCCCACCCCCGCCCACGCCGGGAGCGTGAGCCCGCGGGGCGTCCACACGAACGCGACCATCGAAACGGATCCACATCCATCATGGGCAACACCATGCGCAACACCGGCAACACCTGGATCACGCGCGCCGAGACCCGCGCCGACATCCCCGTCATCCGCGAGATCACCGTCGCCGCCTTCGACCGCGAGCACGAGGCCGACATCGTCGACAAGCTGCGTGCCGACGAGTCCGCGTGGATCGAGGGCCTGTCCCTCGTCGTCACGGACCCCGAAGCGGCGGACGACACCGCCGGCGCCCCGCTCCTCGGGCACATCCTGCTCACCCGCGGCCACATCGGCG
Organism: Streptomyces sp. CMB-StM0423; assembly: GCF_002847285.1. NCBI lineage: Bacteria > Bacillati > Actinomycetota > Actinomycetes > Kitasatosporales > Streptomycetaceae > Streptomyces > Streptomyces sp. CMB-StM0423. Next base: position 3,550,406 of record NZ_CP025407.1, read on the forward strand.
ACACCCCCGCGCTCTGCCTCGGGCCCGTCTCCGTGCGGCCCGAGCGGCAGCGTGACGGGGTGGGTTCCGTGGCCGTACGGGCCGCGCTCGCGGCGGCCGCGGCGCGGGGCGAGCGGTACGTCGTCCTCGTCGGACACCCGGAGTACTACCCGCGGTTCGGGTTCACGCGGGCGTCCGCGTACGGCATCCGGATCAGCGTCGAGGTTCCGGACGACGCGCTGATGGCCCTCGCGCTCGACGAGGCCCACCCGCTGCCCGGCGGCATGATCCGCTGGCCGGCGGCGTTCGGTATCTGATCACCACCGGTACGGGGCCGGGCGCGGTCCGCGCCCGGCCCCGTACCGCCACCGGCCCCTGCTCAGGCCGGCTTGCGCGCCTTGAAGAGCGTCCGCGCGCTGTGCGCGACGAACGGGCCCTCCGCCGCGATCAGTTCGTGCATCTCGCGCAGCCTCGGCCGGTACGCCTCGACCGTGAAGCCCGGCACCATCCAGATCACCTTCCGCAGGAAGTACGCGACCGCGCCCACGTCGTGGAACTCCATCCGCAGCCGCTCGGTCCGCACGTCCACGATCTCCAGCCCGGCCGCCTCCGCCGCCGCCCGCTCCCGCCCCGGGTCGCGGCCCCGCCGCGTCTCCTCCGGCTGCGGCCCGAGGAAGTACTCGACCAGCTCGAAGACGCTCGCCGGGCCCACGTGCTGGGCGAAGTACGTCCCGCCGGGGCGCAGGACGCGGGCGATCTCCTCGAAGTACGGCTTCACCGGGTGCCGGCTGACCACCAGGTCGAACGCGCCGTCCGCGAACGGCAGCGGCGGCTCCTCCGGCGCGGCGACCACCACCGTGCCGAGGGGGTGCAGCAGGGCCGTGGCCTTGGCGACGTTCGGCGGCCACGCCTCGGTGGCCACGGACAGCGCCGGCCGCGCCGGCACCCCGGCGAGCACTTCGCCGCCGCCGGTCTGGATGTCCAGCGACGCGCTCGCGGCGGCCATGCGCGCGCCCATGGTCCGCTGGTAGCCCCAGGAGGGCCGCGCCTCGGTGGCGCGGCCCTCGAACCAGGAGAAGTCCCAGCCCTCGGTGGGGGTCGCGGCCGCTTCGTCGAGGAGGCGGTCGAACTCGGGGTCGGTGGCGGCTTCGGAGGTCATGCGGTGATCGTCGCAAAGTCAAGGTGTGGCAAGCGACCGGATTAGTGCGCCGCCGTCCCCTCCTGCCCCCGCCCGAGAACACTGCGTACGCCCCGCACCTCCCACCTCCGACTTCCCCCGCACGGGCGGCCGTTCGGAAGTCTGTGTGCGGCCCTCGCTTTCCACGGTCAGCCTCGGGTATGCATGCCGCAGCGCACTCCGGCGTGACAAATTGTCGTTACGCCGAAGTTCACCCTGCCGTGGCGACGGCGCGGAACCATGGGGCCGGTTACCGCCGGCCCCTCGTGGCACACCGCTCGAAGCAGGAGGCTCGCCGTGCACACCAACGAAATGGGAGTCTTCGGGGTCTCCCCCGCGGAGGAGCAGCTCTACCGGCACTTCCTCCGGAACCCCGATTCACCCTCCGAAGGCGTCCACGTGAAGCTCGGCGTCGACCGGCATGAAACGGAAGAAGCCATGGCCCGCCTGATCCGGCTGCGGCTGCTCAGACCCGGGGATCGGCCGGGGTGGTTCATCCCTGTCGATCCGGAGCAGGTCGTGGCGCGGCTCACCGAGATGCGGCTGCGCGAGATGTACCAGGAGATCCAGCGGCTCACCCAGAGCCGGTACGTGCTGACGACGCTCCGCGCGGAGACCGCGGCCACGGCGGAGGGCGGCGGCCAGGCGGGCGCGTACGGCGGGGAGCACGGAGTGGAGGAGATCGACGACCGGGACGCCCTGAGCAACCGGATGGAGGAGCTGGTCTTCTTCGCCCGGGAGGAGATCGCCTCCGTCGAGCCGGGCTTCCACCTGATGAGCGAAGCGGTGCTGAAGCGGCGCGCGGTGGAGTGGCGGGCGCTGAAGCGCGGGGTGCGGCGGCGGCTGGTGCTGCCCGCGGACACGCTGCGGCATCCGCGGGTCGCGGGGCACGTGCGGGAGCTGCTGGCCCGGGGCGGCGAGGTGCGGGTGGTCGAGGAGATCTCGGACCAGCTCGCCGTGTACGACGGGCGGGTGGCCCTCATGCCCAAGGACCCGAAGAACCTCGACGAGGGCGCGCTGCTGGTACGGGGGCGGGGGCTGGTCAGCACGCTGTCGGGGCTCTTCGAGAAGGTGTGGGAGCAGGCCGAGGACGTCTCCGTCGAGCTGCGCGAGCCCGCGGAGCCGGAGCCGGAGCTGTCGGAGGCGGAGCTGCGGGTGCTGCGGATGATGTGCGAGGTGGGCAAGGACGAGACGGGGGCCAGGGATCTGGGTGTCTCCGTGCGTACGTACCGGAGGCACATCGCCGACGTGCTGCGGATCCTCGGCGCCTCCACGCGGGCGCAGGCCGCGCTGCTCGCGCGCGAGCGCGGGTGGGTGTGACCGGGGTCAGTTCTCCACCGACCAGCCGGCGCACGCCCGGTGCGTCAGCGCGTCGCCCGCCACCGTCGTCGCCCCCACCTCCGGCACCGTCAGCCGCAGCCTGATCCGCTCCGAGTCCACCCGCAGGCCGTGCGGGAGATGGGCCCGTAGCAGCCACAGCAGCCGGACCGCGGTCGTCTCCGCGGGCGGGGCGTCGAAGTCCTGGCGTACGAACGCCACTTCGACCGACCGGCCGCCGCTCATCGACCCGCCCCGCCGGCGCCGGAGCCCCCGCCGGCCGCGCCGACCGGATCGCCCCCGCCCGGCTCACCGGAACCGGAACCGGGGTCAGGGCCAGGGCCGTCGTCGCCCCCGCCCGCCCCGGCCGCGGCATCCGGGGTACGTGCCCGCAGCGCCCGCCGCGCCGCCGCCGTCAGCGCCTCGATGCCCGTCTCCAGCGCCGGGCGCAGGTCCGGCGCGAACCGGGGCGAGTGGTTGCCCGGCACCGGGACCCCCGTGCGTGCCGCTTCGCGGCGGGCCGACGCGGAGACGGTGCCCAGCATCCAGTAGCCGAGCCGGACGCCGGGGGCCCCGTGCACCTCGGCGCCCGCGGGGCCGTACCAGGCGAAGTCCTCCGCCGCGGTGGCCGGTTGCCAGCGCAGCACCCGGGCGCCGCCCAGCGCCGCGACGTGGGCGTCCCGCAGCTCCGCGGTCAGCCCCGCGTCCGGCAGCAGGGTCCGCGAGCGGCCCCGTACCGTCACCTCCGGCGGCTTCGGCGCCCCCGCCGCCTCCGCCTCGCCGGCCAGCACCCGGCGGACGCCCGCCAGCAGCCGGTCCAGGGTGCCCTCGTCGAACGCCCGCAGGCTGATGCCCAGTTCCGCGCGGTCCGGAATGACGTTCGCCTCCGTACCCGCATGCAGCCGGCCCACCGTCAGCACGGCCTGCTCCGCGGGGGCCCGTTCGCGGGCGACCAGCGCCTGGAGCCGCAGCACGGCCGCCGCCGCCGACACCACCGGGTCCACCGTCAGGTGCGGTGCCCCGGCGTGGCCGCCGGCGCCGTGCAGCACCGCGTCGACCGCGACGGTGCCGGCCAGCAGCGGGGCGCCGTCCGTGTGGGCGACGGCGCCGGCGGGCAGCGGCGCGGTGTGCTGGGCGAGGACCGTGTCGGGCGGTCCGGTGAGGTCGTAGAGCCCGGCGCGCAGCATCGCCAGCGCGCCGTCGAGCGTCTCCTCGGCCGGCTGGCCGACGACGGCCACCGTGCCGCGCCAGCCGCCGGTGTCGCGCGCGAGCAGTTCGGCGGTGCCGGCGAGTGCGGCGAGGTGCACGTCGTGGCCGCAGGCGTGGGCGACGCCGGGGACGGTGCTGGCGTAGCGGAGTCCGCTGGCCTCCGTCACGGGCAGCGCGTCGAGTTCGGCGCGCAGCAGCACGGTCGGGCCCTCGCCTCTGCGCAGCAGCCCGACGACGCCGTGGCCGCCGATGCCGCGGGTGACGGCGTAGCCGGCGGCGGCGAGCCGGTCGGCGAGGACGCCCGCGGTGCGTTCCTCGGCGCCGGACGGCTCGGGGTGGAGATGGACGTCGAGACAGCACTCGACGGCGGACCGCAGAACGTCCGCGGTTACGGCCATGCGCGCCACGCTCCTCTTCCGGGCAGCCCCAGCCTGCCCGACGACGTGATCAGTACGGACTCAGCCCCCTGTCGCCGGGTGACAGCGAAGTGACAGTGAAACGCGGGCGGGGGTGGCAGCGGCCGTCGCTTGAATGGCCAGGACAACCATCGGACCCACCGGTCTCACGACTGCGGGCCCGCCGCTCACGGAAGAAGGAGTTCCCATGGCTGACAAGGCGCTCTCCACCCTTGCCGACGAGATCCTGGAGCTGGAGTCGGAGACCTTCGAGATCTCGGACTACTCGGACCAGGCCGAGGTCGTCCTCGCCGGTTCGACCTCCTGCTCCTCCACCTCGACCTGCTCCAGCACCACCAGCACCACCTCGTGCAGCGCCTGACGATGCGTCAGTAACGCCGCGCCCAAGGCAGCCCTCACGGGACGGAGTCCGTCCTCCCGTGAGGGCTGCGGTGCGCGGTGACCCGGGCATCCGCTACGGGAACGGGTGCGGCACGGTACGCGGCCCGCCCCCGGCCGCCGCCGCGGCCGCCAGCAGCCGCGGCATCCGCAGCGCCCGCTGCCGGTGCCAGCCGAAGTCGAGCGGCAGCAGCCCCGGCGCCAGCGTCGCGACCGTCCGCAGGCCCACCGCCCGCTGCTCGGGCGTCGTCTGGTCGACGGCCACGGCGTCGTGCCCGTGCACCGCCAGGGCGTCGACGAGCAGCCGCAGGTCGTCGCGGAGATCCAGCGTCGCGGGGCGCACCTGCGCCCAGTCGGCGTAGACGCCGGCCAGCGGCAGCGCGGCGTCGTCGGTGAGGAAGTCCCGGGCGTGTGCGGCCATCCGCGGCAGCCCGTAGAGCTGGGCGTGGTCCTTCAGTTGCCGTACGCGCCCGAAGTCCTGTGCCATCTCCTCCAGTTCGGCTTGGCGCTCGGCCACCTGGTACGGCAGGTGCGGGATGTACGTCAGCACCTCGCTGAGCGCGCCGGTCAGCGCGGCCGCCGGGTCCAGGGCCGCGGCGGCGCCGAACGACAGCAGCCCGGGGCCGCCGTCCTCCCGTACCGCCACCGCCGTGATCACCGGGATGCCGAGGTCGCTGCGGGTGTCGAAGGCCCGTACCTCGTAGCCGAGGAGCGCCGCCCGGTCCAGCATGCCGCGCACCCGCGGGTCGCCGGTCGAGCGGGGGTCGACGCGGGTGAGGGGGGCGCGCCCGTACCAGGCGAGGAGGAAGGCGTCGCGCTCGATCAGCTCCAGCAGCCCGTACAGCGCGGCCTCGGCCAGCGAGCCGCCGGTGGCGCAGCCGTTGGAGCACTCGAAGACGAAGTTGTCGGACGGCAGCCCTGCGCTGTAGTGCACCAGCCGCGCCGGAACGAGCACGGGATGGTCGTCGCGCAGGCAGTGGCCCCAGATCCAGGGGATGGGACGGGCCGGGTCGAAGGGGGCCACCATGGGGTCGTCGCGGTACGTCTCCGGGGAGTACAGCCCGGTGCGCCGGGGGTCGACGACGGCGTCCTCGCCCCACTCGGCGGCGAGTTCGTCGAGCGAGGCGGTCACGGGGCGCAGGCCGCGGCGGGCGTGGGTGCCGGCGTAGCGCTCCAGGCCCTCCAGGTAGGCGAGGGTGCGGCTGGTGGCGTACGCGTCGGCCTGGCCCGAGAACGTGACGTCGTTGAGCCCGGCGTAGCCGCGGACGAAGGCGCTGCCGGAGATCGGCGCGGTGGTGGTGGACGCGGGGTTGAGGTGGGTGGTGGAGCCGAGGGCGCCGCAGACGGGGTTGGCGAGGGCCGCCTCGGGGAGGTCGAGGGCGGGGAGCGGGGTGACGCGGTAGACGTCGGGGGCCGGCTTCGGGGTGGGGGCGAGGTACATCCGGCCGTGCTCGGGCGCGTCGTCCGCGGGCGTCACGCAGGCGGGGCAGAGCGGCTCGGGGAGCAGCGGGAAGGTGGCGAGCGCCAGGGTGCCGAGGTCGACGCGGGTGACCTGGGCCAGCCCGTCGGGCGAGCGCCGGCCGGCGACCGCCCGGCACACCGCCCACACGGCGTCGGCGGCGTGGTCGGTCAGCACCGGCCACGTGGCACCGCCCTCCGGGACGGACCCGCCCTCCAGCGCCTCCCGTTCGGAGCGGGTACGCAGCCGCTGCCACCGCATCGCGAGGCACCGGCCGCAGGCGGGCCGCGGTGCGGGCGGTCCGCCTGCGACCGGGTCCGGTCCTGCGCCCCAGGGGCCGACGAGCACCGCGCGCGAGGTGAGGTGCACGGTGGCGCCGGGGCGCTCGTCCGGCCACGGGTCGCGGCCGGGGTGCAGGGTGTCGGCGGCGCCGAGGGGGACGACGAGGGGGAGCGGGGGGCCGGGTTCGCGGCTGGTGGGGAGGCCGCCACCGGCGGCCGCCCAACGGCTCCGCAGCGCCTCCGCGAGCCAGGATCGCGCCGCCTCGAACGGGCCCCGCGCCCCGGCCCGTACGGTCTCCGTCTGCTCCGCCGCCGTCGCCGTCATGTGCGGTCGCTCCAGCGGAAGACCCGGAACGCCACGGCGCCGAACACCGCCGCGAACGCCACCAGGCCGCCGCACGCCACCGCGATGTCCGCGCCGCCGCCCGCGTCGGTGAGCGCCGCCGACACCCCGTCGTTGAGGTGCCGCAGCGGGAGCACCCAGCTCATCGCCTGCATCCACGACGGCATGGCGTCCAGCGGGTAGAAGGAGCCGGACAGGAACGCCATCGGCACCATCATGAAGTTGGCGACCGCGGCCACCGCCTCCGGCGTACGGGCGTAGGAGCCGACGATCGCGCCCAGCGCCAGGAACGCCGTGATCCCCAGCACCAGCACCGGGATCGCCAGCGGCCAGGCCGCGGCCAGTTCCAGCCCCATCACGGGCAGCAGCGCCACCGCCACGAACAGCACCGCCTGCACCAGCCCGATGCCCACGGCCAGCACGTACCGCGAGCCGAGCACGGCGGACAGCGGCGTCGGCGTCATCCGGATCACCCGCAGGATGTCGTCCCGGCGCCACTGCATCAGCACGAACCCGACGCCGAAGACGGCCGCGTTGCCCACGCCCCAGGACAGCACCCCGGGCGCGATGTACGCGATGTACGGCCGGCCGCTCTCCTCCACGTCCTGGCCGTGGAAGATCAGCCCGAAGACGACGAGGAAGAGCAGCGGGAAGGCGAAGGTGAAGAAGAGCGTGGTCTTGTCCCGGGTGTACGCCCGGTAGCCGGCCTCCGCCAGCGCGGAATAGGCACTCATGGCATCTCTCTCCGATGGCTCCGAAGGCGGAGGGTGGCGGCGGTCAACTGTCAGTCCTGGCCGGTGAGCTGGAGGTAGACGTCCTCCAGGCTGGCGGTGCGGGTACGTACCCCGTGCAGCCCGGCGGCCTTCTCCACGGCCGCCAGTACCGGCCCGGCGTCCTCGGTGCGCAGCACCAGGGCGTCGGACTCGCGGGTGACCTCGGTGACGCCGGGCAGCAGCCGGGCGTCCTCCTCGCTCAGCCGCTCCGCGGGCACCAGCAGCCACACCGACGTACCGCCGCGCGCGACCAGCTTGCCCGGGGTGTCCAGGGCGGTGATCCGGCCGCGGTTGACGATCGCGACGCGGTCGCACAGCGCCTCGGCCTCGTCGAGGTGGTGGGTGGTGTAGACGATGGTGCGGCCGGCCCGCTTGAGGTCGCGCAGCAGCTCCCACAGGGCGCGGCGGGCCTGCGGGTCGAGCGCGGCGGTCGGCTCGTCCAGGAAGATCAGCTCGGGTGCGTGCACCAGCGCGGAGGCGATGGCGAGGCGCTGCCGCTGCCCGCCGGACAGGTTCTCCACCCGCACGTCCGCCTGCTCGGTGAGCCCGACGAGGGCCAGCGTGCGGTCGGCGGCGGCGCGTTCCGTCCCGTAGAGCGCGGCCATGGTCTTCAGGTGCTCGTAGGCGGTGAGCCGGACGAAGAACGCCGACGTCTGCGTCTGCACGCCCAGCCGCGGCAGCAGCGCGGTGTCCCGCGGCCAGGGGGCCCGGCCCAGCACCTCGACCACGCCGCCGTCGGCCTCCCGCAGGCCCTCCATGATCTCGATGAGGGTGGTCTTGCCTGCGCCGTTGGGGCCGAGGAGGCCGAAGAACTCGCCGCTGCCGACCGTGAACGACACCTCGTCCACCGCCCGCACGTCGCCGTAGCTCTTGCGCACCGCCTCCAGGCGGACGGCCGGGGGCCGTCCCCCGGGGGCGTCGGTGTCGGTCGTCACGGGGTTCTCCTTCGGAGGTTCTGCGCGGGGTTCGGGGGTCATCGGGCTACGCAGCCAGCACCACGGCGCGGACGAGCAGCACCAGCACCGCGGCCAGCGCCGCGACCGTCAGCACCGTCCCGGCGGCGTAGCCGGCGTAGGCGGCGCGGGCGCGGCGCGGGTAGGCGGCGGCGTCCGGGGAGCGGCGCAGGGCCAGGGAGAGGTACGTACGGCTGGACTCGGCGAGCCGCAGCCCGCGCAGGAGCTGGCCCGCGATGGTGTAGCCGTCGAGCGGCGGCAGCGGCACCAGCATCGCCGCGGCCTGGAGCACGCCGAGGAAGAGCAGGCCCGCGAGTCCTTCGCGGGTGGAGCCCTCGGGGGCGAGCAGCCACCAGCACCAGAACGGCAGCAGGAACAGCAGGTTGGCCACGGCACCGGCGCCCGCGACGACGATGCGGGCGCGGCGGCCCGCGAGGTACATGTAGTCGTCGACGGTGCAGTACATGATCACCACGGGCAGCCGCCAGCGCAGCCCGATCTCCCCGACCCGGCCGCCGTAGTGCCGGGCGGCGACGCCGTGCGCGAGTTCGTGCACCGCGGTGGAGAGCCAGAGCGCGGTGGCGACCGCCATCAGCAGCACGGGCTCGGTGAACACGGCGGCGGCGCCGTCGACCAGTTCGCCGGGGTGCAGGGCGAGCACCAGCAGCATCGCGCCCAGCGCCGCGAGCAGGAGGGTGCCCCAGACGCGGCCGAGGAGGAAGCCGGTGGCGCGGTGGAGCCGGCCCGCGGTGGCGTGCGCGTCGGCGACGAGCCGTACGCTGCCGGCGAGCAGGCTCCTGGTCTTCTCCGGTGCCGGCTCGTCCCGGCGCTCGGGGCGGGGGGCGCCGTCGAGGAGGCCGCGGCCGCCGAGGAGCTGGAAGAGCCGGCTCCAGTGGGCGTCGGCGAGCCGCTTGCCGAAGGCGGCCGCGTACTCGCCGCCCAGCTCCGCGACCGTACGGGAGCCGTCCATCCGTACCATCAGGAACCGCTCGCGCGGCCCGACCTCGAAGGACTGCCCGGTGGCGGTGTCCTTGACCAGGTGCACCGTACGCGGCCCGTGCAGCAGCGCGTCGCTGACCAGCACCTCGGGGCGCAGCCTCGGCTGGTGGGCGGCGAGCGACTCCCGGGTGCTGCTCACCGCGCGCTCCCGGTGGCCGGCGCGGCGGCGCGCGCGTGCAGCGCCCGGGCCAGGACATGGGAGAGGTACGCCTCGTCCTGGATCGTCACGTGCAGCCGGTTGTTGGTCATGTGCATATACGGGGACAGCAGCCGCTCCAGCGCCTCGTCGGGGTCGTCGACAGGCTCGTCCTGGGTGCCGTCCCAGGACCGGAAGACCAGCTCGCCCCGCGCCGCCAGCTCCACCACCCGCTCGCGCAGCTCGCGGCAGTGCTCGGCCCAGCGGTCCAGCAGCCCGGGCAGCGTGCCCTCGCCCGCGGCGGCGGCGCGGATGCGGCCGTGCCAGGTGAGCAGCCCGGGGGCGACCTCGTCGGCCTTGCGCTCGTACTCGGCGCTGCCGATGAAACCGGTGTCGGGGAACGCGCGGTGCCAGAAGGTGTAGTAGCGGTCGAGGAAGTCCGCGAGGCGGTCGTCCTCGGGCAGGAACGCGGTCGACATGATCAGCATGAGCTGCGCGGAGGTGCCGAGCAGCACGGTGCGCAGATGCAGGTTCTTGCCACGCAGCGCGTCGCACACCAGCTCGCTGGAGCGGGCGAAGTGCCACTCGGCCAGCGCGACGCCGGCCGGGCCGCCGTACTTGCCGTACTCGGGCTCGTACGGCAGCCAGGCGCGGGAGTTGTTGGGCCGCAGGTTCATGCGGCCGTCGGCGTCGGTGTAGGCGACGCGGTCCTCGGGGCGGAACTCGATGTCGAAGAGCTGGTTGTAGAATTCGTTGAGGAAGCCGGAGTCGACCTGGTAGAGCGCGGGACGCTCGGCGAGGAAGGCGTCGACGGCACGTTCCGCACGCGCCCGTACCTCCGCCTCCCGCCCCGGGGAGGAGGGGCGGAGGCGGAGGCGGACGTGGGGGCCTTCCAGCCAGTAGTTCAGGAAGAACCAGCCGTCGAGAAGGCCGTCGTCGTACAGCTCGCGGACGAGCGGACGGACGCATTGGAGGAGCAGGGGGACGGGGTTGGCGGCGTAGTAGACGTGGAGTGCCTGCCAGTCGCCGGGGGGTGTCGTCCCGGCGGCGGGCGCTCCGGTCGCTTCCGCGGCGGGCGCTTGCGGCGCTTCGGGCACGGGCTGGTCGGTCACGGGGTCTCCCCTTCTGCGGTGCCGGTGCCGGGCGGCGCGGGGGCCGTCTCCACGGCCAGCTCCACGACGTGGCCGCCGTGTTCTGTCGTCAGGTACGGGCCGTCCTCGTCGGGCAGCGCCTCGCGGAACGTCACGCGCGCGGCGTCGCTGCGCAGCAGGCCCTCGAAGGCCAGCAGCGACAGCGGGCTGTCGAAGTCGACGTACTGCGGCTTGGCGCCGGTCGCGCCGCGCGCCGCGTCGTCCTTGACCATGGCGTAGACCCGGGCGGGCAGCCCGTGCCGGCGCCGCCAGCGGTGCCACGCCAGCAGCCACCCGGCGTCCCCCGTACCGGCGGCGCGCGGCGGGAGCGCGGTCGCGGGGGCGCGCCAGGAGCGGCGGGCGAGGACGAGGCGGCCGTGGCGTACGCGCGGGCGGTGGGTGACGCCGTCGTCCGGCTCGCCCTCGGGGACGCCGGCCCAGACGTCGACCGGGGACATGGACGTCGGCGAGAGCAGCAGCAGCGTGCGGGGGATCTCGGGGAGCGCCAGCGGTACGAGGTAGCCGAGGTAGACCGGCACCACCTCGCGGCCCAGCCGCGCCGAGCGCAGCACCAGCCGGTCGGTCGCGGGGTCGTGCTCCAGGCTGAGGTCGTCCAGGGCGATGCGGCACCGCTCGGGCACGGTGCTGGTCTCGCCGGGGCAGACGATCTCGTAGTCGGTGAGCCGGCCGTGCAGGTTGAGGTTGCTGGTCACGGGGCCGCCGGTGACCTCGGCGAAGACGGCGCCCGGGGGCTGGAGCGCGCGGGCCCGGGTGCGGAGTTCGGCGGAGAGGGTGGCGTCGGCGCCGTCGAAGCAGTGGGTGAAGCGGCTGAACGGGAAGTGCAGCCCGCCGTACGAGCGGTTCAGCACCACCAGCGGCTCGGACCCGGCGAGCTGGACGTGGTGGCTGTGCAGCGCCGGCTCCGCGGGGAGCGCGGCCAGTTCGGCGGCGACGGAGTCGAAGAGGCCGTCGCCGAGGACGAGTTCGGCGTCGCGGTGGGGGTGGTCTGCCCAGCGGGCCCGCACCCCGGCGTGGAACGCGCGCCGTGCGGCGTCGACCGCGCGGAGCTGCGGCAGCCCGAGCCAGTTCTCCTCCGGTACGTACTCCCCCTTCGCGTCGAACGGGGTGCGGCGCGAGGTGAACGACAGGTACTGGTCGAAGAAGTCCTCGTGGAAGTCGTGGATCAGCTTCAGCAGGTCGGTGCAGCGCCCGCCGGTGCCGTAGCGGGCGAGGAAGAACCCGCGCAGCGTCAGCCGCTGCGGCAGCGTCAGGTCGAACGCGGGCAGCACCCGCTCCACGGCGGCGAGCGGCCCGGCGAGGGCGTCCACGAGCCCGGCATCGGCCCGCGCGGTACCGGCCCGCGCGGTACCGGACTGCCCCTCGCCGGCCGCCCGCCCGGTGCCGGGGGCCGTCACCTCCGGCGCCGTCGTGTCCTCGTACAGCACCGTGCGCGGCACCCGGGGCTGCGCCACGCCCAACTCGCGCTGCACGTCCGCCAGCCCCCGCCGCAACTCGCCCAGCAGCTCGCGCCGTTCGGCGGGACCCGCGGCGGGATACCTGGCCAGCAGCTCCGCCGGCCCCTCCAGCGCCGCCGCGACGTCGTCGGCCCAGGGCCGGTCGAGCCCGCGCAGCGCGCGCTGGAAGGCGCCGAGGGGGTCGGTGTCGTGGGCGCGCAGGTCGAGGCAGGGCACGCGGACCATACCGACGTCGAGCAGCGCGGCCAGATACGTGTCGACGGCCTCGCGGTCGGCCTCCAGGTCGGCGCCGAGCCAGTCGGCCAGCTCCCCGTAGCGGACCGTCTCCCGCTTCTCCAGCAGCCCGAGCATGCGCTCCAGCACACCGCTGCGGCGCAGGAAGAAGAGCTGGTCCTTCACGGTGTCGAAGGTGACGGCCGTGTCGTCGTCCCCTGCGGTCACCCACCGGCGCACGTAGCGCACCCGGTCCTCGTCGCGGCCCCAGCCGGGCGCGGGCGCGACGGGGAGGTCGGCGCGGCGGCGGGGGTCGGCGAGCACGGCGTCGGCGAGGCGGCCGACGGCGAGGACGTTGAGGCGCGGGTGGCTGCGCGGGGCGTAGGGGCCGGTGATGCGCAGCGGCGCGCCCTCGGCCGGCGCGCTGTCCGTGAGGCGGCCCAGGGCGACGGAGGTGAAGGCGGCGAACGGGCTCGTCTTGCACGCCGTGCGGTAGAGGTAGGCGAGCAGCGAACGCTCCACCTTCCGTGTCCGCTTGTCCGCGCGCCCCGGGTCGGAGGCGGCGAAGGCGTCGAGCTGCGCGTCGAGTACGGGCGAGGCCAGCAGCACGCCGCCGCGCAGCCGGTCCTCGCCGAGGACGGCGCGCAACGCGCTTCGCGTACGCAGCAGTTCGCCGCTCAGCAGCTCCTCGCCCGCCGCCAGGTCGTCGTCCAGCCGGGCCCGCAGCTCAAGCCAGCCCCGCAGCGGCTCGGCGATCTGCGGCGCCAGCCCGCCGACGAGCGCGAGCGCCGCCGCGGGGTCGGCGGGGCGCCGCCCGTTGAACACCTCCCGGCGCAGCCGCAGCAGGTCGCGCCGCACCTGTTCGTCGTCGCGTCCGGCGACGAGGTCGTGCAGCCTGTCGCCCAGCGGCCCGGCGCTCTTCGCGAGCCGGGCCTCGGCGGCGAGCACGCCGTCCGCCCAGTCCCGTACGGCGGGCGACCGCAGGGCCCGTACGGCATCGGCGGGCAGCCCGGCGATGCGGGCGAGGAACCGCGGGCCGAGGGAGGGCGCGGTGCGCGCGGCGGTGTCGGCGGGGGCCGTCGTCGTTGTCATTCCCGCCCCCTCAGGCGATCTCGAAGCGGAAGTCGGACGCGCCGCGCCGCTCGTGGCCCAGCATCATGATCAGCAGCGGCATCTCATCGGTCTCCAGCAGCCCGAACCGCTCGCGGTACGCGATGTTGTCGAAGCCCAGCGCCACCCCGCAGCCGACGTCCAGCGCCGCCGCCGCGGTGTACGTGGCCTGCGCGACACCGCCGATCAGCGCGTTGACCAGGCGGTAGCCGCGGTCGCCCACCGCGTCCAGCACGCTGTGCGTGCGGACCGTGGGCACGAGGACCGCGGCGGCCTGCTCCAGGTTGTAGTTGGAGAGGAAGTAGTTCTCCTGGAGGAACGGGCCAGGCGGCTCCGCCGAGACGCACCGCAGCGCGCCGGGGTCCCCGTCCTGCACGTACTCGTACGTGCCGGGCTCCACCCCGGCCACGTGGTTGACCAGCGCGTACATCGTGACGAGACCGTCCGCACCCGCCGCCGCCGCGTCCCCGCCGAGCCGGGAGCCGCTCGCGGCGGCGGCCAGGCAGGACGTCAGATGGGCGCCGTCCAGCGGCCGTTCGGCCGCGAACCGGCCGAAGCTGCTGCGCCGCGCGCGCAGCGCCCCGCGTACGTCCCGGGCCAGCGGCGCCCGCCGCGGCAGCGCCGTCGCGGGCCGCTCCTGGCCGGGCGCGGCGGCCGCGGCGGCGGCGAGCGCGCCGGGGGCGGGGCGGGCGGTGGCGCCGGCGGCGGTGGCGCGCTGCATGGCGGTGAGGGCCTCGAAGTCGAGGACGGTACGGGAGCGTTCGCGGTCGCGGTGGCGGACGGAGACCTCGGGCGGCGGGGCGGGCAGCGGCGCGGCGGGGGCGCCGTCCCCGGGTCGCGCGGCGACCCCGTACCCCGCCCAGGGCAGCGGTACGACGGCGAAGATCCCCTCCTCGTCGCCGTCCACCCCGAGCAGCCGCGCCAGCCGCTCCTCGTCGAACCACAGCGCGGGCTCCAGCGCCGTCCCGCGCGCGCCCGCCCACGTCCGCCAGGTGCCCAGGAGCGCGCCCACGTCCATGCTCACGGCGTGGAAGGAGAAGCTGTTGTACTTGAAGGAGTTCTGCCAGTACTTCACGCCCAGCACCAGGTACTGGTCCGTGTCCGGGCCCGGCGCCCCCTCCCCCAGCGCCTCCCGCACCACGCCGCTGACGTCGCCGGTCAGCAGCCGGCGCAGCGCGTGGTGGCGGGGCGAGTAGTGGTGCACGCCGGGCGGCACGGGCCCGGAGGGGCCGCTGACCCAGTAGACGGAGACGGGGTAGAGGCCGCCGCCGGAGGCGGTGCCGCGGGACCAGTTGGCGAGCGGGTAGAACGGCAGGGCGTTGAGGTCCGTGTTGGCCTGCACGCCCAGGCGCCGGCCCACCAGCCCGTACGAGTCCCGCAGCAGCCCGGCGAGCAGCCCGAGGTCGAACGCGGGCCCGCCGCCGCCCGCGGGGGTCAGCAGCCCGCGCTCGACGGTGGCGTACGCGGGGTACGCGGGCCCGGCCGGCAGCGGCAGCCGGTCGGTCCCGGGGTAGTGCTTGGTCTTGCGGGGACCGTCCGCCCAGTCGGGCACGAAGTCCACCGGCTCCATCGGCACCCGGCCGCGATGCATGATCGCGGTCGCGTATCCGTGGGCGTATCCCATCGTCTGCTCCTTCTCCGGGTGGTGGCTTTCGCGGTTCGTCAGGCTCTTCTGACCGGTCAGGGGAACGGGTGCGGTGCGGGGTTCAGCTCGCCGTCGGTGAGGTCGTGGTCGCGCAGGCCGGCCTCGCGCAGCCCCGTGCGCAGCCGGGGCATGCGCAGCGCCCGCTGCCGGGACCAGCCGAAGTCGATGGGCAGCAGCCCGGGTACGAGCACGCTGACCGTCCACAGCCCCCGCTCCCGCTGCTCGGGCAGGGTCTGGTCGACGACGATCACCTCGAACCCGGCCTCGGCGACCGCCGCCACGCACGCGGCGGCGTCGTCGGCGAGGTCGTCGGAGACGGGCAGGGTGCGGGTGCCGTAGCGCTCGTGCAGCGGCACGGGGGGCCGGTCGGTCTTCAGGAGGAAGTCGGCGTGCCGGGCCATCTCCGGCAGCCCGTAGACGAGCGGGTGGTCGTGGAGGGCGGCGACCTGGGCGAAGTCGGCGGCCATCGCCTTCAGCCGGACCTCCTCGCGCTCCGTACGGCCCGCGAGGTTGACGGCGTCGGTGGCGATCTCGTCCAGCGCGGAGGCGAGCGCCGACTCGGGGTCGAGCCCCGCGCCGGCGCCGAAGCACATCCGTCCGGGACCGCCGTCGTAGCGCTCGGCGACGCCGGTGACGACGGGGATGGGGAAGGTCAGCGCGGCGTCGAAGAACCGGGCGCGGTAGCCGTACATCTCCAGCCGCGCGACCATCTGCCGGGTGGCGGGTCGGACGGCGGAGGCGGCGTCCAGCTCGGTCAGGGGCTGCTGTCCGTACCAGGCGAGGAGGAACGCGTCGCGCTCGACGACCTCCATGAGCCCGTAGTAGACGGCCTCGGCGGCGGAGCCGCCGGAGGCGCAGCCGTTGGAGCTCTCCTGTACGAAGCGGTCGGCGAGGCCGGGGGTGTGGTAGTACGTCAGCACCTCGGGCACGAGCAGGGGGCGGTCCTCGGTGAGGGAGTGCCCCCAGACCCAGGAGACCTCGCGCTCGGGCGTGAACGGGGCGATGGCGGTCGCGGAGTGGAACTCGGGGGCGTAGAGCCCGCATCGGCGGGGGTCGAGGGCGGGCCGACCGGCGGCGGTGAGCTGGTCGAGGCTGGCCCGGACGGTGGTCGCGCGGGCGCGGGGGCGCATGCCGGCGTAGCGCTCCAGGCCCTCCAGGACGCCGATGCGCAGGCTGTCGCGGAAGGTGTCGGAGTGGCCGCCCCAGAAGGTCTCGCGGAGGTAGTCGCCGGAGCGGAGGGAGAAGCAGCCGATGGTCGCGGAGGTGGAGGTGGACGACACGTCGAGCACGACGGTGGGCCCGAGGGCGCCGCAGACGGGATTGGCGAAGGCGGCGGTCGGCAGGTCGTAGTCCGCGAGCGCGCGGGTACGGAAGGCGCCGGGGCGGTACTTGGGGGACGGGGCGAGGTCGAGGACGGCGGCGTCGGCGGAGTCGCGCTCGCCGGGGCCGCAGCCGGGGCACTCGGGGTCGGGGACGAGGGGGTAGCGGCGGACGGTGAGGTCGCCGAGGTCGAGCTGGTGGACGTGGGGGAAGGCGGCGGGGCCGGGATCGGCGGTGCCGCGGGGGATGTTGGTGCTGCGGCTACCGGCGGTGTCCCGGCCGGCGGAGGTCCCACGGCGGGCCGCGGAGACGGCCCCGGCCACGACTCCGGCGAGCGCCTCGGCCGCGAACGGCCCCCAGTGCGGGGGCACTCCGGCGGCCCCGGTGTCGCGCCCGAGTTCGACGGCCTCCCGCAGTTGCCGCGACCGCGCGGCCTGCCACCGCCGCTCCAGACACCGCACGCACCCGCGTTGCCCGGGTTCGGCAAGCGGCCCGACGATGGCGTGCCGCCCGTAGATCCGTACGGGAACCGCGTCCGCGGAGGCAGGGGTACGCGAACCGCTACCGGCACCGCCCGCCCGCGGCTCCGCGAAGCCGGCGCCCGGCTCCGCCGAGGCGGCGGTGGTACGGCCCGACCGGTGGCTGCCGCCGGCCGCAACCGCCTGCGGCTCCGCCGGGACGGCGGCCGTACGCAAGAGGGAAGCGTCGTCCTTCTGGCTCAACCGGTCAACGCCGCCGTCGGAACGGCGCGCCACGGAGCCTGCGACCGGCAGGCCGTCCGGCTCCGCCGGGACGGCGGCCGCATCCTCTCCCGCCTGCTCGCCGGCGAAGCCGACGGCCACCCCGCGGGCCGTGGAGTGCGGCGGCGTCTCGCGGTCCGACCGCTCACCGACTGCGGCACCACCCCTACCGTCCACCGGCTCCGCGAAGGCGTTGGTCAGGCCCAACGGGGCTACGTCCACCCTCGGGGGGCTGGCAAGCAGCGTTGCCAGGTGGACCGCCAGGTCCGCGGCCAGCGCCTCGCACCCCGCGGTCCACGCGTCAGTCGTCGGCACCGGCGGGCTCCGTCGTCAGCAGCACCCGGGCGGTGTACATGCCGGCCGACCGCAGGTCGGCCGGGGTGGTGTCCCGCCACAGCACGTCGCGGCCCGCCGCGCGGAGGCGGTCGAGGACCGCCGGGAACGTCGCCGGGCCGCCGTCCCCGCCGTCCCCGCCGGACGGCTGTATCGCCCCCGGCGCCAGATCCGGCAGCAACTCGTCGCCCGTGTCCGGTGCTTCACCGGTCTCCGCCGCCAACTGCACCTGCCCCAGCAGGTCCCGCAGCGCCGCGACCGCCGCCCCCGCCGGGGTCAGCGACGCCCCCACCGCCCAGCGCGCGCCCACTCCCGGCTCCCGGGCCAGCGCCACCGACACCCCGCTGCGCTCCGGCTCCCCCAGGTCCAGCAGCTCCACCGGCACGCCCAGCGTCTCCGCCGAGCGGGCGAGGAACACCCACTCCGCGTCGTCCGACGTTGGCTGCGCGCGGACCGGGGTAGCCCCGTGACCACCCCGAGCCGCGCGCAGCAACGCCTCGTGCGCCAGCGCCGACAGCAGGGCATGCCCCGCCGCCTCGCCCGCGCACTCCCCCGCACCCGTTCCCCACGAACCGCGCAGCACCAGGCCGTCCCGGTTCGCCGCCCCCGAGGGGCACAACGCCGCCGCGGGCACGGCGACTTCGTCCTTCGTCAGCAGCGACGTGACCCGCGCCCACGCCGTCACCCCGTCCGCCGTGACCCCCGTGCCGCCGGAGGCGACCAGCGCGTCGGGCCCCAGCCGCCGCAGCCTCGCGGGGAGTTCGGGCAGCGGCCGTACGGGCGCGGCGTGCTCCGCGTACAGCGCCGCCGCCGCGCGCAGCCCCCGCCCGCGGGCGCCCGCCAGGTGGTGCACGTCGAACGCCGACACCAGCCGCGTACCGCCGCCCAGCGGCACCTCGATGCGGCTGACCTTCAGCGGGGTCTGCGTCAGCTCCTCGTCGCGGTAGCGGGTGAAGACGCCGACGTGCGGGCGGATGAGCGCGTCACCGAGCCGGTTGAGCCCGGCGACCAGCTCCTCCGCGTCGCGGGCCGTCTCCACCGTCACCGGCTCCGCGACGGTCAGTTCCTCGGGGCGCAGTTCGGAGCCGTCCGCGCCGGGACCCGCGGCCGGTCCCGCGCACCGCGGGCAGCGCGGGTGCGGGCGCAGCGGCTCGGCGACGACGTCGAGGGAGTCGAGATCCTGGATGAGCACCTGGCCCTCGGTCTCCGCGGGCAGCGCCCCTGTGACGGTACGGAAGATCTCGTACGCGAGCAGGTTGCCGACCATCGCCGCGACCGGCCCGGCCAGCGCACCGCCAGCCGGCACCGCGGCTGGCCCGGCGACCCCCGCCAGCTCGGCGAGCAGCGCCGCCGCGGCGGCCGGGTCAGTGGTGTCGCCGAGGCGCAGCAGGGCACAGCCGAGGCAGCCGGCGGTCAGCCCGCCGGAGCGGGGGCCGACGACGACGCGGTCGCCGAACGTCCAGGCGGGGATGAGGAGCTGGCCCTCGGCGAGGCCGGCCCGCAGCAGGGCGTGGGTGCGGGCGGGCGCGTCGGCGCCGGTCACGACGAGCACCTGGTACGAGCCGAGCGCGCCGGCGTCGACCGCGTCGAGCGCGGCCGGGGTGCCGGCGGCGGTCAGCTCGTCGGCCTCGGCGAGCGCCGCCTCCGGCCGCTCCTCGGCGGCGACCGCGGCGAGCCCGTTGCGTATCAGCCCCAGCACGCACCAGCGCGCCGCCTCGCCCGTGCCGAGGACCGCCACCCGGGTGTCGCGGAAGCGGGCGAAGCGGGCCGCGGCCTCGTCCACGTAGTGGTCGACGTACGCGATCTGCGCGGCGAACCGCTCCGCGACCGCGGCGGGCGGACCCGGCTCGACGGCCGGCGCGGCGTCGCGGGCGAAGTCCCGCTCCACCAGCGAGCCGACCAGCTCCGCGACCATCGCCCGCTGGGGCGCGCCGAGTCCGGCGCAGACGTCGCTGAGGGGGCGGCTGCCGTCGAGGTGCGGCACGATCAGGGAGGCGAAGCGGTACGCCGTGCGTCCTGCCAGGTGGAAGCCGCCGTCGGCGTTGTGGAACAGCACGCCTCCGGGGGTCTGGGTGAACAGCACGTCCCGGCGCAGCCTGGGCCGCATCCCGGCGAGGTCGTCGAACGCTCGTGGCATCCCTCTCACACCTTCTGTCTCGGCTGACTGGTCCGGTTCGACTGGGTCGACCGACTGGGCTGGCTGGGCGAGTTGGCGAAACCGGTCGGGCCGGACTGCCCGGACCGGCCGTGGGGACCGGGCTGGGAGGCGTGGCCCGGCCGACTGCCCTGGCCCTGCTGGCCGGACTGGCCCGGCTGGCCGGACTGACTCGACGGACCGGTCCGGCCCGGCTGAACGGGCTGACTCGCCGTCCCGACCTGGCTGAGCGCTGCGGCCCCGCCGGACGTACCGGCCCCGCCCGACGCCTCGTCCTCGCCGGTCAGCCCCGCCACCAGCCGCGCGTGCAGCCGCAGCAGCGGATGCGGGTGGTACGGACCCGGCGGCCCGTCCTCCACCAGCCCCGCGTCCGCGAGCCGTTCGAGGACCGCCTCGCACTCCGCCACCGGCAGCCCCAGCACCGCCGCGCCGTCCGCCGCGTGCCAGCCGGGTGCGTCGAGCGCGCCGAGCGCGACGTACGCCGCCGCGAGGCCGGGGTCGAGCCGGTCCAGGGCCGCGTCGAACAACTCCACCACCGACATCCGCGGGTGGCCGGTGAGCGACAGCCGGCCCAGCGGTTCTTCGGCCAGCCAGCGGGCGCAGTCGCCGAGCCGCAGCGCCGGCCGGGTACCGAGCCGGGCGGCGGCGATGACCAGCGCCAGCGGGTGGTGGCCGCACACCGCGGCCAGTTCCTCCGCGCCGCTCGGCTCGTCCGCGACCCGCTCCGCGCCCAGCACCGCCGTCAGCAACTCCCGTGCCTCCGCCTCGGCCAGCGGGCCGAGCCGGTGGACCCGTACGCCGTGGGTGGCGACCAGCCCGGCGAGCCCCAGCCGGCTGGTGAGCAGCACCCCGTGCCCGGGCACCGCCGCGAGCACGTCGCGGGCCTGCGCCGCGTCGACCACGTCGTCCAGGATCAGCAGCGCCCGCGGGCCGGACCCCGCGTCCGGCGTGCCGAGCCGGGCGGCGAGTTCGTCGACGACCTCCGCGGCGGCGCGCGGCGAGCCGTCCGGCGCCGCCATGGGCACCAGCGTCCGGCCGCCGGGGAAGTCGTCGCGTACGAGGTGCGCCACCTGCTGGGCGAGGGCGGTCTTGCCGATCCCGGGCCCGCCGCAGACCAGTTCCGCCACCGGCGTACCCGGGTCGTCCGGCGCCGCGGCCAGCCGCCGCCGCAGCGTCGCGACCGCCTCCGCCCGCCCGGTGAACCACGGCACCGGCGGCAGCCCCGGCGGGTCGGGGACCGGCGCGGGCGCGGCCGGCGCCGCGGCCGGGAGCCCCGCCAGCGCGGGCGGTTCGCTCGCCGGGCCCAGGTCCTCGCCGCGCAGGATCGACAGCTCCAGCCGCTGGAGCGCGGCCGAGGGACCGACGCCGAGCCCGTCCGCGAGGTACGCCTTGAAGCCGCGGTACTCCGCAAGCGCCTCCGTCTGCCGCCCGGTCCGGTACAGCGCCTCGATCAACTGCTCCCGGAACCGGCCGTGGTCGGGGTGGGCGCGGGTGACGCTCCACAGGTCCACGAGTGCCTGCCCGCACTGCCCCAGCTCCAGCCGCAGGTCGCACAGCCGCTCCACGACCCGCAGCCGCTCCTCCAGCAGCCGCGGCACCTCGTCGCGGTGGATGGCCTCGGACCGTACGTTGGCCAGCACCCCGGTCTGCCACAGCGCCAGCGCCCCCTGCAGCGCGCCCATCGCCGACTCCGCGGACAGGCCGGGCTCCTGCGTGCGCCGTACCCGCTCGCGGAACTCGACGAGGTCGAGGGAGCGCCCGCCCGCGGTGATCCGGTAGCCGCCGGGCACCGCCTCGATGGGGGTGTCGACCACCTCGTGCTTGGCGAAGAGCCGCCGCAGCCGCAGCACGCAGGTCTGCAGCGCGGCCCGCGCGGTGGCGGGCTGTTCGTCGCCCCAGACCATGCGCTGGAGGTAGTCGACGGAGACGATGGAGCCCGCGTTGAGCAGCAGGGCGGCGAGCAGGTTGGCCGGTTTGGAGGGGTGCAGGACGACGGTCTCGCCGCCGTCGGTGATGCTCAGCGGCCCGAGCAGTTGGAACCGCACCGCGCTCACCGGCGCCCCCGGTGGCCGACCGAGCCGTGCAGCGGGGATACGGGCGGGGGCGGGAGCGTGATCCGGGTCGTCATGCGGGCCACCTGTGTCCTGTCTGGGGGGTGGGAAGGACGCCCGCGACGCTACCCACGTGAACCCCCCTCCTGGCAGGCCGGAAGCTGTCATGAACCTGCACCGGCGCGCGCAGCAAGCGGCCAGATCCCCCCGAAGCGGGACCCCCGCCAACCGCCCGCCAACCGGCGTCCAGCCGCGCGTCTACCGCGCGTCCGGTGCCGGTCCCCCGCGCGCCATGTCCCCGCTTCCCGGTCCTGCGCACGGGAGGGGTCCCGGGACCCCCGCGATACAACGGTTCCGATGGGCCACCGGGCTCCGGCCGTACGGCCGCCGGAGGCTCCGCGACCGCGGACAGGCGGGCAGGGGGAGAGGGGGAAGCGTGCCGATGACGGCATACCGGACGACGGGCGGCGGCGCGGCCGGCGCGCGCGCCCCCCTGCTCACCCCCGGGCAGCGCATCCACGACGGGCTGGTGGTCGACCGCAGGCTGGGCGAGGGCGCGTTCGCCGAGGTGTACCGCGTACGCCACCACGTGCTCGGCCGGCAGGCGCTCAAGCTCTTCAAGCACCGCGCCTCCCTCGCCGCCGACCTCAGCAGGCTCGACGAGGCGCGCATCCTCTCCACCCTCGGCCACCCGAGCATCATCAGGGTGTTCGACGCCGGCACGGTGGACACGGCGGACGGCCCGCGCGGCTACTTCACCATGGAGTACGTCGCCGGGGGCAGCCTGCACCAACTGGTCAGGAGCCACGGCGGCATCGTCCCCGTCCCCCAGGTCACCACCGTGCTGCGGCAGGTGGCCGACGGCCTGTCCGTCGCTCACGGGCGGCGGCAGCCGGTCGTGCACCGGGACCTGTCGCTGGCCAACGTGCTCGTCGCGTACGACGAGTCCGGACTGCGGGTCAAGGTGGGCGACTTCGGGCTGGCGCGGGAGACCGACCCGGTCACGCGGGCGGCGAGCGCGCAGGGCACGGTCGCGTACATGCCGCCCGAAGTCCTCATCCGCGGGCGCGGCTACTCGGCCGCCGGGGACGTGTGGGCGCTGGGCACGATCGTCTACCACCTGCTCACGAACCGCTTCCCGTACGACGCGGACGACCCGGCGCGGGCGTTCTCGCCGGGTCGGTTCGAGCAACCGCTGCGGCCGCCGGGCGACTTCAACGACGACGCGGACGCCGCGCTGGAGTGGCTGGTGGCGGACATGCTGCGGGTCGACCCGGCGGCGCGGCCGGCGATGCGCGAGGTGGCGGAACGCGCCCTGTCCCCGGGCCAGATGGCGGCGCTGCCGGCGGAGCAGCCGCCCGAGCCACCGCGCGCGGCGGACCCGCCCGCCGACGAGTTCGTCCGCGCCGCCATCGCGCTCTCCCGCATCCCCGGCCGCCTGGCGGACGCGGCCGACCAACTCGAAGCCGCCCTCAGCCGCCGGCCCCGCCTGCGGGAGCGGCATCTGACCCGGCTCACGACCTGGCGTAGAGGAGTCGTTCAGTGAAGGAGTCCCCGGCCCGCTTCGCGGACCTGGCGGGTCTGCGGCTGTACCGCAGGAACATCTTCGCGGTCACCGGACTGCCCGTGGCCGCCCAGGGACCCGCGGTGCGGCGGCACAGACAGCGGCTGGACGCCCGGCTGGCGGTCGAGGAGACCTGGGCGGGAGACGCCGGCGCGCCCGCGCCCGGCGGGTACCGCAGGGAGGAAGTCCGGCACGCCTTCGAGGAGTTCCAGGACCCGCGGCGCCGGCTCGTGGACGAGCTGCTGTGGTTCTGGCGGGACGCCGACCTCGGCTGCGGCTGCGCCCCCTCGACGCACGAACAGCACGACGAGGCCGTACGCGTGCACAGCCAGGCGATCGAGGCGGAGACCGGCGGCACCGGCCCGCGGGGTGCCGGGCCCGACCGGTCCTGGCGCGCCGCCGCGACGGCCTGGGCCGCGGTGCTGGAGAACCCCGATCTGCGCGGCCACGTCGCCCACCGCATCACGGCCCTGGCCGACCCGCGGCTCGACGGCTACTCCCCCGACGACTTCCTGGCCGGCGTCCCCGGGCTGCTGCTCTCCCCGTTCGGCGAACTCGCCGGCGACCGGTCCGCGCGGTCGCGGCTGGCGGAGGTCAGCGCCGGATGGTCGACGTACCCGGTCTTCGCGACGCCGCTCCCGGACGTCTTCGAGAACACCGTCGAGCACTCGGTCGACCGGCTCAAGGACGCGCTGCAGACCGCGGGCGAGCGGCACCAGGCGGGACAGCACGCGGACGCGCTCGCGGCCCTGGAGGAGCGGGTGCTGCCCGCGTACGCGGAGTTCGAGTCGCTGAAGGGGTTCGTCTCGGAGTCGCGGTCCGAGGAGATGGCGCACACGGTCACCGTGGCGCTGAACAACGTCGCGCTCGGCGTCTGCGAGGCGGGCCTGCAGAAACCGTTCCGGAGCACGCTGATCGAGGTGATGGAGCACGCGAGCCGGATCGCGCCGCGGCGGGACAAGGCGCAGATCGCCCAGAACCTGGCTGCCGTACGGCAGGGCCGCGCGGGCGCGGGGGCCGCCCAGCAGTTGAAGCCAAGCGAGTGCGCGGGGTGCGTCGTCCTGCTGCTGGCGATCATCGGCGGAATCGTCGGAGGGATCACAGGGGGAGCCCCATGGGCGGTCGGCATCATCGTCGGCGGCTTCGTGCTCGCCGGGATGTTCGCCTCATGAACCCGTACGCCACCGAAGGAAGGGCTCCGATGACACAGCACGCCCGCCACCGGGCGAGGGGGCGCCTCGGCGCCGCGCTCGGACAGTGGCGCCAGCCGCCCGAGTTCCGCCTCCCGCCGCCACAGCTCGACCCGGCCCAGACGGCGTGGGTCGCGGAGGTGCTGGCGGAGGTGGAGGCGGCGGAGGCGCTGGCGGCGGCCGCCGCGGCTTCGCCCGCGGACGCCGGGACGGACACCGCCGTGACCGCCGGCTCAACGGCCCCTGACGGTGCCGGTACCGGCGCCCTGGTCGGCGCGGCGACCGGCATCTGGCGCGCGCTGCGCAAGCTCGACCAGGACGCCGGCAAGCTCTCCGCCGCCGACCTGCGGCAGGTCCGGCTCCAGGTCCGCGCCAGCCGCCAGGCGCTCGCCGACGACGGCCTGGAGATCCAGGAGCACGACGGCGAGCCGTTCGACACCGGTCTCTCCCTGGAGGCGCTGGTCTTCCAGGAGAACCCGGAGCTGACCCGCGAGGTCGTGCTGGAGACCGTACGGCCGTCCGTCTACTTCCGCGGCCGGCGCATCCAGATGGGCCAGGTCATCGTCGGCCGGCCCCCGCAGGACCCCGGTGACGAGACGACCAAGGAGACCCCGGAGTGAGCGAGACCATCGACTACGGCATCGACCTCGGCACCACGAACAGCGCGATCGCGGTGGCGGAGGACGGCGGCGTACGCATCGTCAAGAACAACGAGCAGTGGGACTACTCCCCCTCCGCCGTCTACATCCCCAAGAAGGACATCGTCCACGTGGGCCGGCGGGCCAAGGAGCGTACGCAGTCCGACCCGGCCAACGCCCACTCCGAGTTCAAGCTGGAGATGGGGGTGGCGGGGGCGACGCGCCGGTTCGAGCGCGCCGGGCTGTCCCTCACCCCCGAGGAGCTGTCCGCCGAGGTGCTGAAGTCGCTGCGGCAGGACGCCGCGGCCGAGACGGGATACGCGCCGGAGGTCGCGGTGATCACCGTGCCCGCGGCCTTCGCCCTCAACCAGAACACCGCCACCTCCGAGGCCGCCGCCCTGGCCGGGCTCAGCGAGCACTGCCCGCTGGTGCAGGAGCCGACCGCCGCCGCCATCGCGTACGGCGTGCAGGACACCTCCGACTCCGCCCACTGGATGGTCTTCGACCTCGGCGGCGGCACCTTCGACGCCGCCGTGATGAGCAAGCGCGACGGCGAACTCCAGCTCATCCAGCACGCGGGCGACCCGTACCTCGGCGGGAAGCTCATCGACTGGGCGGTCGTCGACGACCTGCTGGCCCCCGCCGTCCGGCGCGACCTGGGGCTGCCGGACTTCAACCGGAGCAACCGCCGCTGGCTGGGCAACTACGCCAAGCTCAAGGCCGAGGCGGAGAACGCGAAGATCGCGCTGTCCCGGATGGACAAGATCGACATCGCCTGCGACCTGGACGACGGCAGCGGCGACACCGTGAACTTCGAGTTCACCCTCACCCGGGGCACCCTCGACGACCTCGCGCTCCCCTTCTACACCCGTGCGATCAAGCTCTGCCGGGAGGCGCTGGCCGAGAGCGCGCTGCGCCCCGACCACATCGACCGGCTGCTGCTGGCCGGCGGCTCGACGCTCAGCCCGGGGCTGCGCGCGCTGCTCACCGACCGGCACACGGGGCTCGGCATCGAGGTGGACCACAGCCAGGACCCGACGACGGTGGTGGCCCGCGGCGCGGCGGCGTTCGCCCGTACCGTACGGCGGCCGCGGAAGGTGCGGGCGGCGGCGCCGGGTGAGTTCGCGGTGGAGCTGAACTACCCCGCGCAGACCGTCGACACCACCGGCATCCCGGTCTCGGGCAAGGTGACCAGCGGCGGCGCGGTGGACTTCACCCGGTACGCCGTCGTGCTCGCCAACCCGGACGGACAGCCGCCGTTCCGCGGTCCCCGCACCGTGCTCTCCCAGGACGGCACCTTCTACACCGAGGTCGTGGTCACGGCCGGCGCCACGTCCCACTTCGCCGTCGAGCTGACCGACACCTCAGGTACGCGGCAGAAGCTCGCCGGCGGCACCCTGGCGATCACGCACGCGAAGGTCGTACCCGGCGAGGCGGTGCTGACGGGCACCCTCGGCATCGGCCGGGCCGACGGCTCGTTCGACCCGCTGCTCCGCAAGGGCACGACGCTGCCGGCCATGGTGACGAAGATCTACCGCACCACGATCCCCCTGCACCGCTCGGAGCCGGACGCGGTGATCCGTATCCCGCTGCTGGAGGGCGAACGGCCGCGCGCCGAACGCAACACGCGGGTGGGGCAGTTGGAGATCCGGCCGCGGGACGTCCGGATCGACCTGCCGGCGGAGAGCGAGGTCGAGGTGACGTTCGAGATCGAGGCGAGCAGCAGGGAGGCCCTGGCCACCGCCCATATCCCGCTGGTACAGCAGCAGTTCGAGGCGACGATCAACCGCACCGAACTCCTCGCGCCGGAGCAGCACGAGCTGGCCGGCCGGCTCCGGCACCTGGAGCAGCGCCTGCGCGGCCTGAAGGACGACGCCGAGTCCGAGCACGCGGAGCAGGCCGGGACCCGGCTGCGGAAGCTGGAGGAGCACCGCCCGCTCACACAGCTCGGCAGGGAGGTCGACGCCGCGGACGTGGACACGGGCGCGGCGGTGACGAGCGACCGCCGGATGCGCGATCTGGAGGCCGAACTCGACGACATCGAAGAGGCCATCGAGATCCCCGGACTCGAACGCCGGCTGTGGGACGTGCTCGGCGCGTGCGAGGACATCATCACGCAGGTCGGCGGGACCCCGGCCGACCGCCGGGAGCTGGAGAACCTGCGCGGGCGCGCGAGCGCGCTGGGCGCGGACGCGACGCCGGCGGAGCTGCGGAAGCTGGTGAAGCGGGCGGAGGAGTTCCAGGTGGAGCTGCTGCGGCGGACGGACGAGTGGGACTTCGTGGTGTTCAATGCGCTGGTGGAGATGCGCGACCTGATGCGCCCGCGCCACCAGGCGGACGCGGCGATCCGCGACGGCAGGAGGGCGATGGCGATGGGCGACCGGGGGGCGATCGCGGGCGTGAACGAGCGGCTGCGGCGGCTGCTCCCGCCGGAGGCGGCGGGGAACGAGCCGGGGAGGAAGGAGGGCGGGGTCAGGTGAGCACGGACACGAGCACGGCGGCGGGCAGGGGATCGGGCGGTGGCTCGGCGGGCGGTGGCTCGGCGGGCGGTGGCTCGGCGGGCGGTGGCTCGGCGGGCGGTGCGCCTGGCGGTACGTCACCAGGCGGTACGCCCGCGGGGGGCGGCGGCCCTGCATCGTCCGGGGACGCAGCGCCACCGGCGTCGAGCACACTGCGGGCGGCCCTGCTGGTGGCACGCGTCCGTACGGCGGCGCGCGCGGGCGACCTGGACGAGGCGCTGCGCCTCCTGCGCGCGGCGGAGGCGAGGGATGCCCGCACGGTGGGCGAACGCCCGGAGGTCCTGGACCTGTTCGCCCGCGTCCACGCCCAGCGCGGCGAACTGGACGCCGCAGCCACCTACTGGCGCCGCCTCCAGACCCACGACCCCGCCCACCCCGCGGCCCAGGCCGGCCTCACCCGCATCACCCGCCTCACCGCCGACGGCCCCCGGGCCTCCCTGGCCCGCCACCGCACCCGTACGGCGGTGGTCGCGGCGGTCTGCGCGCTGGCGGTGGTGGCGACGGGCGCGGTGGCGCTGACGGGGGACGAGGAGCCGGGGCGCCCGGGCGGTACGGAGCGGGCGGCGGCGACGGAGCAGCAGATCGAGGAGCGCGTACGGAAGGAACTGGAGGCAGCACAGGAGGCGGACCGTACGGACGAGGAGACCCGCCGCGAGGAAGCGGCCGAGGCCCTTGCGGTAACCCTCCGCTCCCCCGGCATCCGCCCGCAGGTACGGGGCGGCTCTGTGGAGGTGGCCTTCACCGAGGGCGTCTTCTCCGAAGGCGCGGAACTGACCCCGGAAGGCGCCGCCCGCCTCGCGACCCTGGGCGAACACCTGACCCGGCTGGACGCCCGCATCGCCATCCGGGGCCACGCGGCCACGGTCCCCGGCGCCCCCCGCAGCGGCGGCTCGGTGCTGGCCCTGTGGCGCGCCCTGATCGCGGCCCGCGAACTGAGCGCGGCAAGCGGCGAACCCCTGACGGCGTTCGCGACCTCAAGCGCGGACCAGCGAGAGGCCCCGTACCCCGAGGACGCCAAGAACCGCACCGTAACGGTGGTGATCACCCCGGCGTAGGCGGGATGTGCCCGGGCTTGGCCGGGCCCACCTCGACCGAGACGATCCGGTCCGCCTCGACCCGGGTGAGCACGGAGTAGTCCTTGCCGGCGCTCGGCGTACCCCTCGCCGGCGTACGTGCCGCCCGGCGGCCGGGCCCGGGGGTGGCGCAGCCCCTTCACGCCCCAGTCGACGGCATCGCCGACCGCGTACCGGCGGAGATCGAGCAGACCGAACCTGAACTCGATCTCCGCCGCACCCTGCTCGCCGCACCGCGGGCGCGTGATGTCCGCGTCCAGGTGGTTGTACATCCCCATCAGGTGACCCTCCGGATCACGTCGGGCATCTGCAGCGTCATGTTCACGTAGTCCCGGCAGGCGCTTCTCCATGGTCCTACCGCTTCGAGCCGGTTGGCCTGCGCGAAGGCCACCAGCGGTCGGTGCACGGTCCCGTAGCCGACTCCGCTCCCTGGTCAGCCTGGGACGCGGTCGACGAGATATCACAGGCTCGGGGCCGCGGCGGCCTCCGTACGCACGACACAGCTCCCGGGAGAGGCATGAAAAATGCAAGCTTCCTGCGTCCGGTGCGCCAGACTTCCGTCGAGTTTCCCGGGAACCACCTGCTGGAGAAGCAATCGACCAGCTAGGTACGGGGGTTCGGGCATGTCGGCGTTCAACAAGCAAACGGAGCTACCGGAAACAAGAGCCCGCCAGTGGCTCACGCTGGTGGGACGGAAGAGGATACTGGTAATAGTCCACACTGTCGCCTACGGGAAACGGCTACTCGACGTACTGTCGCTGTTCGAAGCCGACTTTCGAGTCCAGGTCATCTTCGCGGCCCCGCCGCACGCTTTCGGCGATGAGGTGCCGCGCTTTCTGGAACGGATGGGAGTCGTGGCGCTTCCGTGGGAGGAGGTGACCAAGATGACATTCGATCTCGCATTAGCAGCCGGGCCGCAGCGCGTGGGCGATGTACAGGCTCCGCTCATCACCATCCCGCACGGGGCCAACTACCTCAAGCGCGTCCTAGGCGTGGCCGGGCCCAACGTGGCCGGCCTGCGCAGGGCGGATCTCATGCCCGGTGGGGCGCCCCTCCCGGCCGCCGTCGTCGTACCGCACCACGAGGATCTCGACGATCTGGCCGGCTCCTGCCCCGAGGCATTGGACGTGGCACGCGTCGTCGGGGATCCCGCGCACGATCGGATCCTGGCGAGCTTGCCGCGGCGGGACGAGTACCGCCAAGCGCTCGGCCTCTCGGAGTCGCAGAAACTGGTCGTCGTCACCTCGACCTGGGGCCCTCAATCATCTTTCGGACGGCTGGAGACGCTGGTACCGCGGCTGATCGGGGAACTACCGGCCACCCGCTGCCGGTCCGCGATGCTGGTGCACCCCAACGTGTGGTCGGGACACGGCGCGTGGCAGGTGCAAGCCTGGCTGGCACGGTGCTCGCAGGAAGGTATCGGGCTCGTGCCGCCCTTCACCGACTGGCGGTCTGTCCTGATCTGCGCAGACTGGATCATCGGCGACCATGGGTCCGTGACCCTGTACGGGACCCTCACCGGGGCACCCATCCTCCTGGCGAGCTCACCCGAGCAGGAGATCAACCCGGCGTCGCCCGCGGCGCGACTCGCAAGGACCGCCCCCGCTCTCTCGCCCGCCCATTCCCTCACGGATCAACTCGCCTACGCGTCCGCCGAATATCTCCCCGAGGAGTACGCCGCCATCGCTGCGCGCATCACCTCGGAGCCCGGCCGGTTCAACCGGAACATGCGCAAGGTGATGTACGGACTGCTCAACCTGGGCCAACCCGCTCACGCGCCGATCACACCCGTTCTGCCCTCACCGCCCCCGCTGGATTCGTGGACAACGGGTGGACAGGAGAACTCCGCATGAGGCACCTCGTAGAGGTTCTAGTCGTCGATCTCGACGAGCGGTCAGAGTCGAGCCAGTGCGACATCGATGAGCAGCCGGAAAAGTGGCGACCGGTTTCAGAAGAGACGACGACGCCGCTGCTGGGGGTGGTCCTGGGCCGGCAAATCGTGTGGGCTCGCGCCGGCAGCGCCGGTGAGTGGCGATCAGCACCGAGGCACGGCGCATCGGACGAACACTTCGCGGTTGACGCCGATTCGTGCAAGAAACATCGCTGGCTTGAGTGCGCGGACGTTTTGTACGGTATCAAGCCGCTGCCGCTCAACACAGCAGTGGAGAGACTCCGCTTCATGACGACCCACTACCCAGGCTGCCGGCTCGCCGCGGTGCCGGTGGAAGGCTGCGGCTGGGCGGTAGCGAGCGGGCCGGACCTCTTCCGGATCGTGCTGAGGTTCCCTGCAGGCCCCCCGAACCCGGCTTGCGCAGATTGGCCCCTCCTGCCCTCGTACCTCCACGGCTGGCTGGCGACCGGACACGCACTGCGCGAACTACCCCCCGTCAGCGTCACTCACTTGCAGAGCCCCGCTCCGGAGGTTCATCGGACGGGTGGAGCTCGTCCAGACAGGCCCTGACGCGTTCCGCGTCCAGAGGGCTGCGCACTTTGTGCAGTGCGTACGCCCTCGCGTAGAACTCTCCCGCGGCGGTGACGTCTCCGCGCTCACGTGAGCCCTCGCCGAGCATCTCCAGTGTCCTGGCCTGCCAATGCGACGAGCCGGACGTGGCGAAGACGGCGAGGGCCTCCGTGAGTTCTTCCACACCCTGGTCGAACTTGCCCGTGCGGATATGAGCGTGTCCCAGAAAGGTCAAGGCGCGCGCCGCGTCGTGCGTGTCCTCGACGGCCACCATCACCCGGTGGGCCTCGCGGAAGCACTCGACCGCGGTTCCCGGACTTCCCTCGGCAAGTGCGATCTCGCCGAGTACGATCCGCGCCAGAGCAGTTCCGCGCGGATAGCCGCAGTCCTCCCAGAGCACGATCGCCTGGTTCAGGTGCCGCACGGCCTCGTCCCGTCTGCCGGCATGATGATGACAGCCACCGAGGCCGTGGAACGCCTGCCCTTCGTCCCGCACATCACCTGCCGTCCGCGCCGCCTCCGCGGAGGCGGAATACCAGCGGATCGCGTCATCGGTGCGTTCCGCAGCGGCAAGGCCGATGGCCCCGGAGTTGAGCATTTGGCGCTCGGCGACATCGTTTCCGCTACGCCGTGCGGCAGCGAGCCCGATCTCGTGCGATTCGATCCAGAGATCGTAGTGACGCAGATGCAGATACAGCGGCCACGACGCGTCGACGAGTTGCCATGCCGTCTCGTCCCATCCGTGGTCCACCGCTGCGCTCAGCACGCCCATCAGGTCCATTCGCCGACTGTCCAGCCAGCCGAGGGCGTCGGCCTTCTCGTCGAAAGGAAGGGGAAGCTCTGAGGGGAACGCGTAGTTTCTGGGCAGTGTGAACTGTGCAGGAGTGAGCCGTTCCTCCGCTGCCGTAACGGTTGCCAGGTACCAGTCACACACCCGGCGCAGCACCTCTTCTCGTTCGGGCTCGGGCTCGTCTCGGAGCGCCCGGTCCCGCGCATGAAGCCGGACGAGATCATGAAACCGGCAAGTGCCTGGACCTACTTCTTCGAGGAGACTGACTTCGATCAGTTCACCCATCAGGTGGTCAGCCCAGTCCAAGGACTTCCCGCAACAGGCGGCGATGATCTGGGTGTCGAAGGTACGAACCGGCAGCAGGCCGAGCCGCCGGTACACGGCGGCGCCGTCCTCGGTCAGCCCCGCGTACGAAGCGTTGAGGGCTGTCTGCACCGCAGCTTCACCCTCGACTTCCAGGGTGATGAGGTCACCCGGCTTTCGCACGAGCGCTTCAGCCATGACCTGTACGGGCTGCCGAGGCCGCGACGCCAGTCGTGCCGACGCCAGGCACACCGCCAGTGGGAGCCCCGCACACAACTCAGCTAGTTCCCGCGCCGCCTGAGGTTCACGTGCGACACGCTCGCTGCCGATCCCGCGGGCAAGCAGTTCGAGACCTGCGTCTGGGTCGAGGCCCCCGAGCCTGTAGAACCTGGCGCCGTCGACGCCGAGGCCGGTGAGCATGTGACGGCTGGTCACGACTACGAGGCCACCTGTTCCTCCCGGCAGCAGCGGGCGTACCTGAGCCGCGGTGAATGCGTTGTCCAGCATGACCATGACGTTTCGGTCTGCGGTGACGGACCGCCAGAGGGCAGTCTGCTCGGCCAGTTCGGCAGGCACGGACCTGGTGCCGAGAGCGCGCAGGAACTGCCCCAGCACTTCCCCCGGCGATGCCGGGCCGCCCACGGAGTGCCCGCGCAGGTCCGCGTAGAAATGGCCGTCGGGGAAGTCCGTCCCAAGCTCCTGCAACCACTTGGTGACCAAAGCCGACTTACCGATTCCGCCCGGCCCGCTCACGACGAGCAGCGACTGCCGGGTACCCGATTCCGTGGTCATCAGGCGTCCCAATGCGGCCAAGTCCTCCTGTCGGCCGGTGAAATGAGCCGGCACGGGCAACAACTGCCGTGGCGGTGGCTGGGGGCGGGTAGCGGGGTAGTGCACATGGAGACCACCATGGATCGCGTGCGCCTGCACCGTGGGACCGTATATCCGCGTATCACCGCCACCAATGGAGTTCACCTGGCCCTTTGGGTAAGTTGCGGCCCGGTGTTTTTCCACCCAGCGCCACAACCGCACCCCCATGTCCGGACGGGCGCGCGTCTCTTCAACCAGTGCCTCGGCGAGTGACAGGAGTGCAGCGGGGTCGTCCTGCCGTTCTCGGCCACTCTGCCACGACTGCACAGCCGCACTTCCATCGGCGGCTTCTGCCGCCGTGAGCGTGATCCATGACCGCCAGGCGTCGTCGGCGGAGTGCTGATGCGTACTCGCGCGCAGCAACGCAGCCAGCAGTTCAGCGACCATGACCGCCTGCATAACCCTCCCCGTGTCGAGGCCAGTCACTGTTCGCGTGCTGCTGGCTCCCTACCCGAGGCTGCCGTAAAGAACGCCTGGTCACAGCCATAGTGGCTATTTCAAGCCAGGACTCTGCCGCCCCTGGTCACCCCATCGGCTCCGTGCCACGCTGACTCAAACATGTGGCCCCCAGCGGGGGAGGATACTGGTGGAGTTCCAGATTCTAGGCCCAGTAGAACTCCTGGTCGGCGAACGGCGTGTCGAGCTCGGATCTGACAAAGAACGCTGCCTGCTCGCAGCTTTGGCACTGGACGTGGGTCGGCCACTCTCCATCGACACCCTCGCCGGCCGCATATGGGACGGCGATCCTCCGGTACAGGCCCGGAAGAACACGCATACGTACATCTCGCGCATTCGCCGCCATCTTCGTCTGGCCGATACCGACCCTCCGCCGCAGATCACCCGCAGGGCGCACACCTATGCTCTTGAGGTCGACCCCGAACTCGTCGACTGGCATCGGTTCAAGGTCCTGACGGCGGAGGCCAGCGCCGCCTTCGACCGCGGAGACGACACGCGTTCAGCCTTGCTTCTCAACCGCGCGGCAGCGTTATGGAAAGGCGAACCTCTAGCGGGGCTCCCTGGAATGTGGGCCGCACGAGTGCGGAGTGCTCTGATCGAGAAGGGGCTGGCCGCCACCGTCTCCCGCGTCACAGCCGAGCTACGCCTCGGCCGCTACGCGGATCTGGTCGGTGAACTGCACGAGTTGGTCGATCAGCATCCCGCTGACGAAACGGTGGCCGGGCTGCTCATGCTCGCCTGCTACGGCAGCGGCAGATACCCGGATGCGCTCCGCGCCTACCAGCGGATACGCGGGCTACTGAGGGGTGAGTTCGGTTCGACTCCCGGGGCCGAGCTCGACCACCTCCACCAGAACATCCTCGACCGGCTGCCGATCGCCGAGATACTCCACGGCGCCACTGCCGTACGGGAGCTGCCGAGAACCGGTCACGAGCAGGAACCTACTGGGATATCGGGCCCGGCGGCACCAAGGAACCTCCCCCCGCAGACCCCGCTCGTCGGCCGTTCAGAGGAGATGCGGGCCCTGAACGCGGCGATCGCCGTTGCCGCACAGGACGGATCAGTCGTAGCTCTCGAAGCGATCTCCGGAATGGCGGGAGTGGGCAAGACAGCCCTTGCGCTGCACGCGGGCCACCAATTGGCAGACCATTTCCCTGACGGGCAGCTCTACCTCGATCTGCGGGCACACTCCGGACCGCCGGACCCGCTGAGCCCGGAATCGGCACTCGCCACACTTCTGCGGCTCCTCGGCATACCTGCCGAGACCATACCGGTCGGCCTCGAAGAGCGAGTCGCCCTGTGGCGGACGATGCTCACGAAACTCAGGGCCCTCATCGTGCTGGACGACGCCTCGGGCCCCCACCAAGTCCGGCCGCTACTGCCAGGGGTATCCCCGTCCCTGGTCATCATCACCAGCCGCCGCCATCTGGCCGGCCTGCCGCACGCCCGGCATGTACTACTCGACGTCCTGCCACCGGACGACGCGGTCGAGCTCTTCCGTGAGTTCGCGGGCCCGGAGCGTACTCGAGACGTCGAAATTGTCGCCCGAATTGTTCGATATTGCGGCTATCTGCCACTCGCCATCGAGCTCGTCGCCAACCGCCTCGCAACCCGCCCTTCCTGGACACCGACCACGCTGAGCAAGCGGCTCACCCAGGGCACCAGCCGGCTCCGCGAGATACGAGACGGATACCAAGAGATCGCACGAGCGTTCGAACTTTCGTATCAGACGCTCACGGCGGCGCAGCAACGCGCCTTCCGGCACCTGGGCCTGCACCCGGGACCGGAATTCACGGCGGACGCGGGCGCAGCACTTCTGGGACTGCCGGTAGACGAAACAGAGCACGTGCTCGATTCCCTGATGAGCTGCCATCTGCTCCGAGAGCCGACTCCCGGGCGCTTCACGTACCACGACCTTCTCCGCGAGTACGCTGACGCTCTGGCTCACTCCGAGGACGATCGCCGGACACGCGACCAGGCACTGCACCGACTGATCTCCTTCTCTGTGGCCAACGCCCGCCAAGCGGACGAACTCGCCCACCCCCGGCGGCTACGATTGCCCGCACCCGGCAGTGATCATTCAGCGGAACCCTGGGCCGCCCCGCCCATCGACGACGCCACGGCATGGTTCGCTGCCGAGCGAACCAGCTTGCTGGCCGTGGAGGCTTACGCACGCGCGCACGGAGCCCCTGACCAGGCCGCCCAACTCGCCGACTCTCTCTCCGGTTTCCTGGCTGAAGGCTGCCACTGGGCCGACGCCGAGATGGTGCACCACAACGCGGTCGATCACTTCAGAGCTACCGGAGACCAACGCGCTCTGTGCCAGGCCCTGCTGTCCCTCAGCGGGACCCACGCGAGCACGAGCAAGTACCCGGAGGCAGCGGAAGCCGGCGAAGAGGCCCTGCGGGTCGCCCGCGCCGAGGGTGACGCGATGAGGGAGGCGGAGGCCCTGCGTGGTCTGGGGATTCTCCAGTGGCACCTCGGCGAGAACCATATGGCGCTCGCGCTCAACATCGCCGCATTACGAATATTAGAGAAGTCAGGAACCATATGGGACAGGGCGCGATGCCAGAACAACATCGCCATCGCGCAACTCGCACTTGGGGAGATCGACAGCGCTCGCGATCACTTCCAGCTTGCCCTGTCCGGGTTCAAGGCCGCAGGCGATACCTGGGGAATCGTGCGAACCCTCAACAATATTGGTGATTTGCATAAGCATAGCGGCGAGGCAGAATTGGCCAGGGAAACCCTGGAGACATCGCTTTCCCTGGCAGAATCCGGCGGGAATGCCTATGTACGCGCGACGGTCCGCACCAACCTAGCTGACATTCTCGCCGAATCAGGTGAGATTGATCAATCTCTGACCATGTACGCGCAAGCGGTGCAAGATTTTCGATCGCTCGGTGACCGAAAATCGCTGGCAAATGCTCTCAACGGCCTCGGGGACGCACATCGAAGGGCCGGATTCAGCGAGGAAGCGGCGCACCATTATCGGAGCTCGCTAGATATCGCCCGCTCCATCGGGAGCGCCCACGAGGAGGCACACGCCCTGCGGGGCCTAGGGATGTCGGAACTCGCCGCGCGCCGCCTGAGCGATGCCGGCGACCACGTCAAGGAGGCCGTCGGCACCGCCCGGCGCACCGATGACCGTGCGGAAGAGGCCCGGGCTCTCGCCGTGCTTGCCGATGTCCGCGCCGCGGAGGGAGCGGCCGACGAGGCCCGCACGGCCCTCGAACGGGCCGTCGAACTCATGCGGCACCTCGATCCGCGGGAAGCGGACAGGATGAGTCAGAGATTGAGGGAACTCAGGCGGCGCTGACAGAATCGTAGCCTAAAAAGGCTCGCAGCAAGTTCAGCATAGCACCCATAGAGGTAAGTTTCGATTTCTAGCTGGATTTGAGACGACCTCCTCGTGTGAGGTAGCGTCCAATCGTGTGAGCGAAACACAGAAGGCATCCCCTTTGTTCGGGGCACGTCAGGCATCTGTCCTCGTTGCCGCCGTCCCAGTCATCGCTGTCGGCAGCCTGGTAGCGACTGCGCAGTCGGCACAGGCCGCCGCACAGTCGAAGCACATCAATGCCATTTGCATTCCGACAGGAGCACAGGGGCCAGCGGAGATATCCGGTCTACCCATGGACGCCGGCCGGCATATTGCACATCCGGAAAAGGGTAATACCGCATCGGGACTCCCTCATGAGTGGCGCCACGTGCTCCGACTCCCCGTCGAGGGAGCACACCTCGCCGTGTGACCGCCCACGGACCGGTCGTAGAGTCCCAGTCGCCGGAGGCGGACCGGGACTCTACGGCGCAGGTGGTGCCGCCCAGTGCCCGAAACACCACGCGGCAGGGCGCCCAGAAGCGCACATGACCGTACCCACCGCGAGCCATCGGGGGCTGCTACGCAAAGTTCCGCTGCGCCTCGGCGATGTTGTCCCGATACGTTCGCAGCGCCCGCAACCCGGCGGCATAGCGGTCACGGTGTCGTGCGATGTCTGCGGCCTGTTTCTCGGCCTGGATAGTGTGCCAGATCTCGACGGTATGGTGGCGGCGCTTGCAGGTGACGTCGGCGACGGCGGTAGCCCGCTCTCGTCGCGTGTGCCGGGTGTTGCCGTCGCTGCCTCGCCGCCAGGCCTCGTCCACGTAAGCGGCGACAGGGGAGGGGTAGCCCGCGAAGCCCTGGTCTGCCATACAGCGTGACCACGCATCCCAGGCTGTGCGCATCCGCATGTCACGCTTGACCGCCTTGTCGACGACGATCGTCCGCTTGCTCACGTAGAGCCAATCCCGCTCGACGTCGATCCCGCGCATCAGCCGGCGGTTGGCCCCGGCGCTGCAGGCGGGGAAGTCCGCGTACTCAGCAGAGGTCATACGGCGGCCCTTCGGCCGAGGACCCGGGGATTCCGCCGGACTCCAGCCGTAACCCCAGCGTTGGGCGTCCTCGATGTCGACGACACCGTAGTCGGTACCCACCGCAGTGGCGGCAATCGGGTCGCTGGGGTAGCGGGGATCGAGCGGGAAGTCCGGGTGGCCACGGTCTGCCATGCACTGCCGAACCAGCAGCGCCGACGCCCGCTGGCTACTCCGGTAGTCCTCAGGCGTGTAGTCGTAGCGGTTGGCCGGCAACGGACCGAGGTCCGTTGCCGTGGGTATGAGGTCCGGGGTTTCGGAGCCGGAAGCACAGATCGCCGCCAACGCCGCCACTCCCGCCACGGCACACAGCCGCCACCCCCTTCTCCCCATGCGGAGGGATGTTAGCGAACAACGTGTACGCGGTGACCGGGAGCCGGGGAGCTGAACCTTTCCGCCCAGGTCGGTCAACCGTGGCCGCAGGAGCAGCCAGGCGAGCCCATCCCAGCCTTCCCCGGCGTCGGCGCGGTCCGCTCCAGCGCCCGCATCCTGATCCGCTTCCGACCGGGAGGACTCCGACGTCCCCGGGGCGGCTCCCGCTGCCGTAGGTCGTCCTGATTGTGAACTGCCCGCGCAGGACGAGGAGACATCGGGACTGGCGTGGAATGTACGAACCCTTGCGGAGCGACGCTGCACCTCCGTATAGCAGCGCGACCCGCGACTGCTCGTCGATCGTGGGTCTGAGCTCGGAACGGAAGGTTGCGTGGTGTCACTGACCACGGGGGTCACGTTACGTAGCTGAATGGTCCAGTCGGCGTACCTCTTCCTCCGGGCATTCGCGCTCGGAGATGCGAAGTGGCGCTCCGAGGGCGGGGGGTGCGACTGATGGTTCCTTCGGGAAAGGTTCGATGCCCCTGACGATGGTGGCCCTCTCGATCGAGATTGCGGTGAGGTCACCCATGCCTCGCAGGGGTGTGAGGTCGATCTCCCGATGCTCTGCGGCGCAGTAGATGGTGAGGGCTGCGAGTCCGGGCAGCTTGGTAGGCACGAGGGAGAGGTCGACGGCCGCTCGCTGCGAGTAGACATGCAGACGACGGACCTGCGGAGCGGGTGGCAGGAGTTCGAGCATCGAGAGTCCGGCGTCAAGCTGTAACCATAGGCTCTCAAGCTGGGGTAGTTCGGCTGCGAGCGCGAAGCCCTTGATGGGGCAGCACAAATTGAGGGTGTCGAGTTGAGGCCAGCGCCCAATGCCGTCGAGTCGAAGGTGATGGTGTGCTGTCGGGCCGAGCATGAGGGAGGTGAGGTCGGCCTCGACGGGCAGAGCACCGAGATCCTGGTAGGGCACCTCATCTCGCAGTACGAGTTTGGTGAGTCTCTGCAATCGGGCAAGGCCCGAGAAGAGTTCGGGCTGGCACTGCGAAAGATCAAGTTCGGTGACCTGCGTGTCCGTCAGGGCCGTAATGTCTGTGAGGTTGTCGCAATCGTTGAGAGCAACTTTGATCAGCGCCGTATAGGGCTGGAGGAATGCCAGGTCGCGCAGGGCCGGGTTGCGGCCTATGCTCAGTCGCTGCAATTTACCCGGGTCGAGAACGGCGTCAATAGTGCCGACGGGGAAGTCTCCCTGAATATTCATAGTTTCGAATTTACCCAGGGCGGGTAAAGCAGAAAACTGGTCGGCCGATATCACGTTGAGGTAGGTGAGACCAGGAGAGTACGCGAGGATATCGCGAGCGTATTCCGCCGCGTCGAAACGGTCCCAAGCGCTCTCCAGTGCCCTGGCGACTTCTCCACGCGTGCAAGTTCGGAACCGCTTTAGGACGGCCAGGGCAGCGTCGCCGCCGATCCTGGTCGCCGTATGCACGACGGCCCCAGCCTCGTCGTCTTCGAGGCCGTCGGGCCCATCCAGGAGGTCCAGTACGACAGGGCCGGCGGCGGCAAGGATCTCTGCTTCTTCCCAATCCCGCGGCGGCAGCAGAGCTCGTGTGCGGGACTGGACTTCCTCGCGTACCTCTGGGGCGAGTTCCGTCGCGTTCTCTAGGCATGCCGTCGCCAGCAGGTGCAGCCTCGTGCGGTGTCTGAGTGTCTGATCCCCGCGCTTGACAAGGCGTTTCAGTAGGCGTGCGCGTTCATCCGGGCGAGCGTGGGCGGTGGCCATGCGCAGCACGTCCTCCCACTGATCGTCGTGGGCGTGGCGGACCAGGAGCGGGATATCACGTGCCTCGATGGACGCCTTGGCGCCCAGGTAGTCCTGGAACGTGCGGTGCACGAAGTCGACGGTATCGGCGGCCGGGGTGCGCAGCAGGCCGCAGCGGGCCAGCAAGTGGGCGAGGACCTTCTCAGCGTTTACCTGTTCGGCAACGGCGGGCATCGCGGGGAGCGCGTCCGCGATGAGACCCGTCGCCAGGTCGCGGTCGAGTTCGGTCTGGCCGTTGCGGATCAGCCAGTACGCCAGGCGCTGGAGCAACTGGATGCTCTGCTGCTCACTCAGGACCACGGCCTCCGGCGCCGTGATGTCGCGTTCGTCGTCGCGTCGGTGCAGCAGCATCGACAAGGCCGCCTGGTACAGCTCCATCCGTCCGTACGGCAGGTGGCCGCGGCGGTCGCGATGCAGGGCGCACACCAAGGCGCACAACAGCGGAGTGGTGACCAGGCGTGCCAAGTCTCGCTGAGCGCGAACCGTGTCCTTCAGGCTCTCGCCCAGGCCGTCGATGTCGGCGCGTTCCGCTTCGCTGCTTGCCGTGGCGGCTACCGCGCGGTGCCAGCGGTCGACGAAGACCGCCACGTCCCGGCTGCTCATCGGCCGGATCGTCAGGTCAGTGAAGTCGCTGTCGACCAGCCAGCCTTCGGGTACCGCGGACGGCCGTGTAGTGACCACATAGGTCGCCCGGGAGTAGGCGGCGAGCAGGTCGTACAGCCATTGGCGAGCCCCCTGACGCTGGGCCTGAGGAACCTCGTCCAGCCCGTCGATCAGCAGCACCGCTCGCCCCGCTGTGAGCAGTGCGTCCGCCCAGCCGGGCGGCTGCGAGGCCGCGAGCGGGCAACGGACAGCGGCTAAGTACTCCTCTGGGGCGGGCAGCTCACCCCGGCGTACCAGAGTGCGCAGAGGTAGCCAGAACGGCACACCTCCACTCAACTGGTCCAGCCTGCCCGGCAATGTGCCGCCAGCGGTCGACACGGCCAGCCACTGCAGCAGCGCCGTCTTGCCGCACCCGGCCAGCCCACGGACCAGCACCCGGCGCAGCCCGGACAGCGCCTGCTCGGCACGCTCCACCCTGACCTCGTTGCGGTGGCCGGGGCCAGATGCCGTGGCGCCGCCTTCGGTGACCGCGGCGTGCAAGGGGGTGGCCAGTTCGAGGCTGAGGTACGCGGCGTCCAGAGGCCACCGGGCCCGGTCGGGGCGCGACAGGTCCAGACCGATCACCGAGAGCATGCCATGGCGTTCGGCGACGTACTGGCGATAGCGCTCCTCGAATCCTGCCGCTTCGCCGCCCGAGGGTTTCACGGAAGTTGTCTGCGGGCCGTGCGGTAGCGCTCTGCCGCGTAGCTCCAGCAACTCTTCTGCGTCCGCCCCGAGCGCCCGCGCCAGCTCCACCACCGTGG
Source organism: Streptomyces sp. CMB-StM0423 (assembly GCF_002847285.1). Taxonomy (NCBI): domain Bacteria; kingdom Bacillati; phylum Actinomycetota; class Actinomycetes; order Kitasatosporales; family Streptomycetaceae; genus Streptomyces; species Streptomyces sp. CMB-StM0423. The sequence goes on from NZ_CP025407.1 coordinate 3,591,809, forward strand.
TCTCGCTCGGCACCGCCGAACCGTTAAGCGCCCGGCTGACCGTCGTGTGCCCGAGCCCGGCCCGCCGCTCAAGCCCGCCCATCGTCAGCCGCCGCTCGGCCCGCAAGAGCCGTAAGTGCCTCGCCAGTTCCACGCGCGCTTCGTCCCGATCTCCCATCCTGCCGTCCGCCCCCACGCGCAGTCCCTCCCACAGTCCGTACGCCAACGTTCATTCCCGTACGCTCCGTACGCCCGCGTACGCCTCTCAGGCCATTTTCGTTCCCGACTGCACGGTTTCGCCGGAAGGGAACAAATACATGCCTGCATCGCCGACCACGCTCACCATCCTCGCGCTCGCCCTGCTCGATGCCGCCCTCCTCGCCGTCCTGGCCGCCATCGCCACTGGGCTGCTGGCCCGCACCGACGGTGCCTCCATCCCCGCCGCCCTGCTGCGCGCCGGGGCCGCCTTCGGCGCGACGCTAACCGTGGCGGCCGCGCTGCTCGCCCTCCTCGTAGACGCCCTGACGTGACGTCCTTCTCCTACACCCCTGCTACGGCCCCGGCTCCGCCGCAGCCGTCAGGCGCGCCGCGAGCGCCGCGCGCAGCTCCGGGCCCCCTCCACGCGGAAAGCGGCATCCGCACCTGCCAGTCCCGCGCGTACATCACACGCGCGCTGGTGCTGCCGGTCAGTACGCAGCCGTCGCCGGCCAACTCCAGGCGGCCCATCGGCGGGCCGCGGCGTGGTCACGGACTTCGCCGCATGCTGGCCGACGCTCTCCGGCAGCACCCGGATCACTTTGCCTTCGCCCGGGGTACCACCGCGACGACTCCCTCGGCCAGGGTCTGCTCCATCTCCTGGAACATGACCACGTACGTATCAGTCGCAAGCCGTACGCTCTGGTGGCGCAGCTTCACCTTGGCGTCGTCGATGTCGCCGCCGGCCGCCTTCACGAGCCCCGCCCCGACGTGCCTGAGATCCCGCAGCGTGATCGGGGGCAGGTCGGCCCCGTCGCGGATCCGCTCGAACTCGTCGCTGAGCACGTGGGGTTGATCGCGGTCCCGTCCTCGTTCGTGAGGATCTTCCCGGAGTCCGTCCAAAGGGCAGCCCTGCGGCCAGACGGGCATCCCGCTCGGCAAGCTGCCGCTTCCGGTGCTCCCCGCACACCGCGACGGTCCCGGCGTCGGGGGAGACCGGGGCCGCGCTGCCGTCCGTCTTCGGCTCCGACTCGACCGGCGTCCAGCCGTCGACCGTGACCGCCGTGGACACCATCAGGACCCGCGCCTGGCTGTCGAGGTCTTCCCACGCTGCGCCGACGGCTTCGCTGCGGCGCATCGCGTGGTACCTCACCAGCAAGAAGTCCCCAACTCGCAGGATGCCGAACTCATGATCACTGACGTTCGGGCCAGCAGCGGGCCAGCAATCGATCTCCAACTAGCCTAAAACGCAGAAGAGCCCAGGTCATATACGCTCTGACCTGGGCTCCAGCGGTAGGCCGCGTGGGACTCGAACCCACAACCAACGGATTAAAAGTCCGGTGCTCTGCCAATTGAGCTAGCGGCCCGCCCGGCCAGCATAGCCCGGACCCCGGCGTGCCCCCGAGCGGATATCCCCTGGCGGGCGGGGCGCGGCCCCTCCCTGGGGCGGGAGGGGCCGCGGGTGGGCGGCGGTCAGACGTCCGGGTCCGTCCAGGGGCCCCTGATCATGGCCACCTGCTCCCCGGAGAGCGCTCCGGTGTAGGTGCGGACTTCGTCGATCGCGGCGGTCATCGGGTCTGTCCAGCCGGTGGCGGTGCGGGCGCGGCCGAGTTGGAGGCCCGTGGTGGCGGGCCAGGTGGCGGCGTCGGGGAGGGGGAGGTCGGCGGCGAGCATGCCGTCGGTGTAGAGGCGGATGCGGTCGGCGGCGTCGTCGTGGACGACGGCGACGTGCTGGCCCCACGGGTTCGCGTACGCCTCCGTCACGGTGTGCGTCGCGGTCGGGGTGTCGGCATCGGCGACGACGAGTTCCCATGCCCCGGTGTCCACCTCGTAGCGGACCTCGACGGCGTTGGTGTGGTCGCCTGGGAGGGAGAACAGGGTCATGTCCCGGGTGGGCAGGTCGTAGCCGAAGCGGACGTACGCGGCGAGCGAGTAGCCGGCGGTGGTGTCGACGGGCGGGGTGGCCGTGGCGGCGTAGCCGCCGTTGCCGGTGAGTTCGAGGTGGCCGGTCCCGGCGATCGGGTCGGCATCGGTGACGGCCGCGCCGTCGGACAGGGTGAGGGGCCGGCCGCCGGTGTATTCGGGGCTGGTGCCGCCGGAGGCTTCGTCGAGCATCCAGTAGCCCGTGCGCTTGGCCTTACGGGTCGCCAGCGTCGTGGCCTCGTCCGCGACCACGACGCGGTCCCAGACACGGACGTCCGCCAGGCGGCCGCGCCAGTTGCCCGCATGGCCCGCGGCGGTACGTACCCGGCCCAGTTGCAGGTCACCGGCCGCCGCGGCGGCGGTGGCGCCTTCCGCCGTCGCCGCGAGGCGGCCGTCGACGTAGAGGCGGGCGGTCCTGGCCGGGGCGTCGTACACCGCCGTGAGGTGCGCCCACTTGCCGGTCGCCGCCGCGCCGCCCGTCGCCCGGACCGGGTCGGCGGTCCCGTCCGCGACCGCGAGGGACCAGCGGCCGTCGTGGATGCCCAGCGCGAACGACGCGGGTATCGCACCGCCGTCCTGGCTGAGCACGGTCATCCCGTCCCCGGCCGTCGTCTCCGGCCGCGCCCACGCGGCGACGGCGAAGGATTCGGAGGTGTCCGCGATCGCGGTCCGCGGGGTCAGGTAGGCGCCGGGGGTGCCGTCCAGGGCGGCGGCCGTCCCGTACGCGGTGCCCTCCGGACCTGCGGCGCCGAAGGTGACGCCCGTGCCCGCCGTGGCCGCCGCGCTGCCGGTGGTGGGCACCGCCTCACTCGCGCCCGCGGCGTCGCCGAGCGCCCAACTCGCCACCTGCGCCCGGCCCGAGCTGACGCGGATGGTGTAACTCGCGGGCGCTGACGTGACGCCCGCCCTGCTCACGGACTGGACCTCGAAGAAGAACACACCGGACCGCTCGGGGGTCCACGTGATGGTCACCGGCTCGCCGGGGGCGGGGGCGTCGACCAGGCCGGTGTGTGAGCCGTTGATGGTGTAGAGGTACTTGACCGTCTCCTCGGTCGGCGCGTCGAAGGTGAACCGGCCGGGGACGCCGACGCCGTCGGTCCAGCCCTCGGGGTCCGCCGGGTAGTCGGGGGAGGAGATCACGGGCGGCGCGGGCACGGTGGTGTCGTAGACGAACTCGCAGGGGCCTGCGCCTTCTTCCGAGCTCCACGGCCCCCACGCCGTGCCGTCCCAGGCCCGCACCCGCCACTGGACCGGTGTGTCCTCGGGGATGCCCTCCCGCCGCAGATGCCAGAAGAACTCGGCGCCGCTGGGCTCCGACGTCGTGGTCAGCTCGCGCTTCTGCGCCTGCCCGGTCGGGTCCTGCCAGCCCAGCTCGAACTGCGCCACGAGCCTGTCGCCGTCCGGGTCGTGCAGGACCGCGCCGAGCACGGGCGCGCCCTTGACGTACGGCCGGTCGGCCCCCGCGGCGCAGGGTCGGGACCACGTGGTGAGGTCGGCTGTGGCCGGCCGGTCGGGCGCGGCGTTCGCGGCGGCCGCCGCCGTGAGGGGCGTCGCCGCCAGCGCGGCGGACAGTGCCGCGGCGGCGAAGGCGGAACGTAAGAGAGCGTGACGGGCCAAGGTTTCCCTCCTGGGTGAGAACCGACGGGATTTCTCCTGGCGGAGGGTGTGGGGCCCCTCAAGGCATTGCGCTCGCGCAGCCTAACAACCCGCTGTGACAATGCATCTACGCGCAGTTCCGGCAAGAGGGCGCGGACGCGTGCGGGCCCCCTCCCGGGGGAGGGGGCCCGTCGGTGGTGCGGTCAGCCCTTGCGGTTGTTGCGGTCCTGGCGCTTCCAGCGGGGCTTGTCCGTACGGCGGTCGTCCGTGGTGCGGCGGTCGTGGCTGTACGGGCGGCCGTCGCGGTGGTCCCGGCCGGCCGGGCGGTCGCCGCCGAAACGGGAGCGGTCCGCGGACTCGCGGCGCTCGTAGGGGCGGCGGTTGTCGCGGTCGTAGGGGCGGGCGGCGCCGCGGTCGTCGCGGCGGGGGTAGGAGCGGGTGCCGCGGTCGTACGGGCGGGTGCCGCGGTCGTCGCGGCGGGTGTCGCGGCGGTCGTACGAGCGGGGCTCACGGCTGCCGTACGAGCGGTCGTCGCGGCGGTCGTCGCGGCGGTCGTCCCGGCGGTCGTACGACGGGCGCTCGTCGCGGCGGTCGTAGGAGCGCTCGTCGCGGCGGTCGTAGGAGCGCTCGTCGCGGCGGTCGCCGCGGTAGCCGCGGGTCTCCCGCGGCTCGCGGTAGTCCCTGCCGTCGCGGTCGTTGCGCCGGTTGTCCCCCGACCTGTCGAAGTCGCGGAAGCGCTGCTCCCTGCGGTCGGGCCGGGTGCCGGTGCGGTTGTACGGGCGGTCGGTGCGGTCGCCCCGGTCGGTGCGGTCCGTACGGGCCTCGTACGGAGCCTCCTCCGCCCGCAGCTCCGCCGGCGCCTCGTCCTGCGCCACCGGCTCCGCCGGCTGCTCCGGCGTCACGCCCGCGCGCGTCGCCAGGCGGGTCGCCTCCGCGCGCAGGTCCACCGCGTGCTTGCGGGCCCGCTCCAACTGGGCCTCCAACTGCGTCACATCCCGCTCCGCAGCCGTCGCCGCCTGGGCGGCCGAGTCCGCCTGCACCTCGTCGATCGACCGTGCGCCGGTGATCCGCGCCACGTCGGGGTCGAACGCCCCGCGCCCGCTGATGATGTGCCGCGAGGCGTCCACCGCCGCGTCCTCCAGCAGGCGGAAGACCGTGCGGCGCTGGTGCGGCAGCGCGAGGGAGACGACCGTGCCGGACTCGCCCGCGCGGGCCGTGCGGCCGGCGCGGTGCAGGTAGTCCTTGTGGTCGCCGGCCGGGTCGACGTTCAGCACCAGGTCGATGCCGTCGACGTGGATGCCCCGCGCGGCGACGTCCGTCGCCACCAGCGCGTGCACCCGGCCGTCCTTGAAGTCGGCCAGCGTGTGCGTCCGCGCGCCCTGCGTCATGCCGCCGTGCAGCGCGGCGGCGCGCACGCCGGTCTCGCGGAGCTGGTCGGCGACGCGGTCGGCGCCGAGCTGGGTGCGTACGAAGACGATGGTGCGGCCCTTGCGCGCCGCGATGGCGGCCGTGACCGGCGCCTTGTCGCGCGGCTTCACGACGAGCACGTGGTGCGTCATCGTCGTCACCGCGCCCGCCGACGGGTCCACCTCGTGGCTGACCGGGTCGACGAGGTAGCGCTCGACGAGTGTGCCGACGCCCTTGTCCAGCGTCGCGGAGAACAGCATCCGCTGGCCGCCCGGCGGCACCTGGTCGAGCAGCTCGGTGACCTCGGGCAGGAAGCCCAGGTCGGCCATCTGGTCGGCCTCGTCGAGGACGGTGATCTGCACCCGGTCCAGGGAGCAGGCGCCGCGGTCGATGATGTCGCGCAGCCGGCCGGGGGTGGCGACGAGCACGTCGACGCCGCGCTCCAGCGCGCCGATCTGGCGGCCCATGGACGTACCGCCGCAGACGACCTTCATCGACAGCCGCAGCACGTCACCGTACGGCTGGAGCGCGTCGGCGACCTGCATGGCCAGCTCGCGCGTCGGGGTGAGGATGAGGCCGCGGGGGCGCTTGGGGTCGGTGTGGCCGCCGGCGAGGGTCGCGAGCAGCGGCAGGCCGAAGGAGAGGGTCTTGCCGGAGCCGGTACGGCCGCGGCCGAGGACGTCGCGCCCGGCGAGGGCGTCGGGGATGGTGGCGGCCTGGATCGGGAACGGGGTGGTGACGCCGTAGTCCGCGAGCTTGGCCACGACGCCGCGGGGCAGGCCGAGGTCGCCGAAGGTCGGCGCGGCGGCCTCCGGAGCGTCGTCGGTAGCGGTGGTGGTGTCGGTGGTGTCGGTGGTGTCGGTCGCCTCGGTGGTGTCGGTCGCCTCGGTGGTCTCGGTCGCCTCGGTGATCTCGGTCACCTCGGGCGTCTCCGCCTCGTCGAGGGCAGGGGCGAGCACAGGGATTTCAGACATGAGCGAGTGAAAGCCTTCCGCAGTCGTCGGCACGCGCCACGACTCCGCGGCGGATTTACACGGACCGCCTCTTGCGGTCTGCCACGGCAGGGAAGGGAACGCGCCACACACGGCGCGCTTCGGTGGGGCGCCGGGCAAATGGGATCAAACGATCTACCAGAGTACGCACCCGGTGGGCCGGCTGGCAAATCCGTTCCGCGGGCACGGCTCGCGGGGTGGCGTCCCAGGGCGCGTGGATCGGGTACGCGCCGGTCGGCGCGCCCCACGACGCGCCCCGTGTCCTCCGCGGGCGCTGGGGAGTTGAGCGTACGACACGTCCTGAAAGGGGCTCCCCATGCCTGAGCCGACAGCCCGTGCCGCCCTGCGGATCTCAGCCGCCACGCTGGCGGTGCTGGCGCTCGGCGGGTGCATGACCGTCTCCGGCTCCGGCAGGCCCGGCGCCCCCGACCCCGGCCCGGGCCGCAGCGGCACCGAGCCCGACGGCGGCGTACGGGTCAACGACGGACCGTCCGCCGCGGCCGGCGCCACCGGCACCGGCGAGGCGGGCGGCGCCGGGGGCGCCGCCGGGGAGCGCGACGGTGACGAGAAGGACCCCTCCGCTACGGGCCGGAAGAGCGGCGGCGCGGCCGACCCGGCGTCGCCGTCCCCCCGCGCCGGCGAACCCGCCGACGCGGGCGGCACCGGCGGCACCCCGGACCCCCCGCAGCCCACCACCCCGCGCCCCCGCCCCCAGCCGACGACCCCGTCCCCGACCCCCACGGTCCCGGACCCGACGCCGACCCCCACACCGACCCCGACCCCGACGCCCACCGACGACGACACGACCACCGGCGGCACAGCCGCCGGCGCCGGCGGCTCCTCCCCCCGACTCCCCTCAGCCTGACCGCCACCACTCCCGGATGACGGGCGGCAGGCTCACGCGCGGAAGTCCAGGCGGGTGGAGACGAGGCTCGCCGCGGAGAACCCGGTGCTCAGGGTGAGGGCGATCCACTCCAGCGGGGCTCCGGCATCCCGCCGGTGCCCGTGTCCGCGCGTTGCCCGGCGATGGTGACGTGCCGGCCCACGGTCCGGTCCCCGGCCAGCCGGCAGGCGAAGCGGGCGGTCAGGTCCTCGCCGCCGGGGCCCGGTTCCCCGGGCCGTCCCTCGTCTCCGATGCGTACCCGCGCACGCCCCCACGCTCCTGGCGAAACGCGTCACCACCCCGTCCCGCACGGTGAGTTGCATCATCGCCGCACGCGCGCCGCCCCCGGGCGGCTTCCTCAGCCGTACCCCAGGGCGTGCAGTCTGTCGTCGTCGATGCCGAAGTGGTGGGCGATCTCGTGGACCACCGTGATCTCCGTCTCCGCCACCACGTCCTCCCGCGACTCGCACATCCGCAGCGTCGGTCCGCGGTAGATCGTGATCCGGTCCGGCAGCACCCCCGCGTACCACTCGCCGCGCTCCGTCAGCGGCGTGCCCTCGTAGAGGCCGAGCAGGCCGGGGTCGTCCGGCGGCGGCTCGGGTTCGACGAAGACCGCGACGTTGTCCATCAGGCGGGTCAGCTCCGCCGGGATCCGGTCGAGCGCCTGCGCGACCAGTTCCTCGAACTCCTCGTTCGACATGTCCAGCACATGGCCCATTCTGCTTCAGGCCGCTGAATACTGACGGGTCACACCGGGCATACGTTGCGAATGGCCCGCGAAGTGCCTTTTGCGGTCTCGCCCGTCCGCGCACTGTTCGAGCGGCTCCGCCGCGCCCCCGCCCGTGTCCGCCGATTCCCCGCCGCCGTCCGCCGCCTGGCCGACCGGGCGCGCGGAGCGCGGCGGGCGCGCCCGCCGCGCGCGCCCCGGCGGCGCCGGGTCGAGTCGTCTCTCGTCCAGCGCCCCCACCCGTACGCGCGCGCCCTCGGCCTCGCCGCCGTCACGGTCGTCGGGGCCGGGCTCGGGCTGCTCGTCGTCGGCGGGGTCGAGACGTCGGTGGGGCCGATGGACACCCGGATGGCGCTCACCCCGAGCGTCACCGGCGACACCCGGATCAGCGTCTCGCCGCTCGGCGCCATCGACATGGACAGCCACGACGCCCCCCTCCGTCTCGACGTCGAGGTCGAGCGGCTCGACCCGGACCGCTCCCGGGCGCTCGTCGCGCACCCCGAGGAGTTCTCCGGGCTGGAGGACGAGGTGGCCGCGGACATCCTCCGGAGCATGTTCGATCTGGGCGTACGCTCCGGGGGCGCCGCCCTCGTCGGCGCGACCGCGCTCGGGCTCGCCGTCTACCGCACGCCGCGCCGGGCGCTGGCCGCCGGCGGGCTGGCGCTCGCGCTGCTCGCCGCCTCCGGCGCCGCCGCCTTCGCGACGTGGAACCCCAAGTCCGTGCTGGAGCCGAAGTACTCCGGGCTGCTGACCAGCGCGCCCAGCGTCATCGGCGACGCGCGCAGCATCGTCACCGAGTTCGACGTGTACCAGCAGGAGCTGGCCCGCCTGGTGACCAACGTCAGCAAGCTGTACGACGCCGCCTCCACCCTCCCCGCGTACCGCCCCGACCCCTCCACCGTCCGCTTCCTGCACGTCTCCGACATGCACCTCAACCCCGCCGCCTGGGGCATCATCCGCTCCCTCGTCGACCAGTACGAGCTGGACGCGGTCATCGACACCGGCGACACGATGGACCACGGCTCGGAGGCCGAGAACGTCTATCTCGACCCGATCGCCACGCTCGGCGTCCCGTACGTGTGGGTCCGCGGCAACCACGACTCGCTCGCCACTCAGGCCGCCGTCGAGCGGCAGAAGAACGCGCGGGTCGTGGACGACGGCGAGTCGGTGGTGGTGGCCGGGGTGCGGATCGCGGGGATCGGCGATCCGCAGTTCACCCCCGACCGCTCCGTCGCCGCGGCCGGCGACCCCGCGGAGACGGCGGCGGGCGAGCGGCTGGCCGCGGCGCTCACCGGGCTACGGGACCGGGGCCGGCCCGCGGACCTGGCCGTCGCGCACAACCCGGTCGCGCTGGAGCAGGTCGACGGCCTGGTGCCGCTGGCGCTTGCCGGCCACCGCCACCACCGCAAGCAGCACGATCTGCCGGAGGGTACGCGGCTGATGGTCGAGGGCTCGGCGGGCGGCGGCGGGCTGCGCGCGGTGGAGGAGGACGCACCGGAGAAGGTGAGCGCGTCCGTGCTCTATCTCGACCGGAGTACGCGCAGGCTGCAGGCGTGGGACGAGATCACGCTGGGCGGGCTGGGGATGACGTCGGCGGAGGTCAGCCGCCATCTCATGGAGGAGAACCGGCCCGGTGGCGCCGATGGGACGGACCCGTCGGGTGCCCCCGGCGAGGACTCTTGACAGCCCTCCCTCACAAGAATTAACTCAACCAGACGCGAACCAACAGAGTGCAACACGTCAGTTCATCGGTTCCTCCTGCTCATCCGATGTGTAAGGAGCACCCGTGCCCATCCTCGGCCCGCTGGGACGGCGGCCGGCCGGCACCATGCTGACCGCGTTGACTGTCCTGGCCACCGCCTGGCTGTCGCCCGCCGCGGCGACGCCCGTCTCCGACTCTCCGACCCGTACGGCCACGACCTCCGATGTCTGGAGCGTGGCCGCACCACAAGGCAACAAAGATCAACTCACCGCCGACGTCGTACGCGACGACGCGACCGGTGCCCTCACGCTCACCGTCCGCCGGGGCGCGGACGAAGTGCTCCCCGGCTCCCCGCTGGGCCTGCGCACCAAGGGCGCCGACCTGACCCGCGGGCTCGACGTCCTCGGCCGCGACGACCGCAGCGTGCGCGAGCAGTACGAGATGACCACCGGCAAGCAGCGCCGCGTGAACTCCCCCATGACGGAGTCCCGCTTCGCGCTGCGCGGCGACGGCGGCGTGCGCATGGACCTCGTCGTCCGCGTCGCCCGCGACGGCGTCGCGTTCCGCTACGAACTGCCCGACTCCGAGGGCACCGTCGTCACCGGCGAGGCCAGCGGCTACCGGCTGCCCGCCGACGCGCCCGCCTGGCTGCTGCCGCACACCTCCTGGTACGAGGAGGTACGCGGCGAGACCACCGCGGGCGGCGCCGCCGCGGACGACTACGGCTACCCCGCGCTCTTCGAGGTCGCCGCCGATGACTACGTGCTGCTCACCGAGTCCGGCATGGACTCCACGTACCCCGGCAGCAAGCTCGCGCACGCGGCCGGCAGCGGCGCGTACGACGTGGCGCTCGCCGAGGCCGAGGTCGTCTCCCCCGGCGACCTGGCGACCCCGTGGCGTACGGCGATCGTCGGGGACCTGGCGACCGTCACCGAGTCGACGCTCGTCAGCGACCTCGCGCCGGACGCCGGGTTCTCCGACACCTCCTGGATCCGCCCCGGCACCGTCTCCTGGTCCTGGCTCGTCGAGCACGACAGCCCGCGGGACTTCGAGCGGCAGAAGGACTACGTCGACTACGCGGCCGCGCACGGCTGGGAGTACACGCTCGTCGACGAGGGCTGGAGCCGCGAGTGGGTGCCGGAGCTGGTGCGGTACGCGCGCACCAAGGGCGTCGACATCCTGCTGTGGTTCCGCTGGTGGGAGGTGGACGCTCCCGAGGAGATGGACACCGTCTTCGGCGAGCTGAACGACTGGGGCGTCAAGGGCGTCAAGGTCGACTTCATGAACTCCGGCGGGGGCGAGCCCGAGGGCGTCGGCAGGCACGCCTGGTACGAGGACGTGCTCGCCGCCACCGCCGAGCACAAGCTGCTCGTCAACTTCCACGGCGCGACGCTGCCGAAGGGCCTCCAGCGCACCTGGCCGCACCTGATGACGTACGAGGCGGTGCGCGGGCACGAGTACTACTCCTTCAACCAGCCCCTCACGCCCACGTACAACACGATGCTGCCGTTCACCCGGAACGTCGTCGGCTCCGCCGACGTCACGCCCGGCACCTTCTCCATGACCAACAGGACGCACAGCGACGCGCACGAGCTGGCGTTGCCCGTCGTGTACGAGTCCGGGCTCCAGCACCCCGCGGACAGCCCGGAGACGTACGCCACGCTGCCCGAGGCCGAGCGCGTGCTCGACCAACTGCCCACGGTGTGGGACGAGACCCGCTACCTCGGCGGGCGGCCCGGCGACGACGCCGTGCTGGCGCGGCGCGCCGGCGACCGGTGGTTCGTCGGCGGCATCCACGCGGGCGCGGCCGGCACCGCCGAGGTGGACCTCGGCCGGCTCGGCGCGGACGACGGCGAGCGGCTGCTCGTCGAGCTGGTGACGGACGGCGCGGACGGGCTGGCCCGCGAGACCCGCAGGGTCGACGGTGACGCCCGGCTGACGGTGCCGGTGGCGGAGAACGGCGGGTTCGTGGCGCAGGTCTGCGCCGCCGAGCGCGGCCGGACGACGTGCGACGAGCCGGTACGGACGACGCCGGCGACCGGGCTCGCGATCACCCCGGACGCGTCAACCGCGGCGCCCGGCGACGAGATCGAGGTCACCGGCCGCTTCGCCGCCGCCGACGGGGAGTCCGCGACGCTGCGGAACGTCACCCTCGGCGCCCGGCCGCGGGCCGGCTGGACGGCGGCGGGCGAGGACGTGACGCGCCCGGCGCTGCAGCCGGGGCAGGCGCTGTCGGGAAGCTGGAAGGTACGGGTGCCGGAGTCGGCGGAGCCGGGGTACGTGGACGTGCCCGTCGTCGCGGAGTACCGCGCGCCGGGGGCCGGCCCCGCGGAGCCCCGGGTGCACGTCGAGCAGGCCGTGCGGGTGCTGGTCGCCCCGCCGGTGCCCCAGGGCGACGCGCACGTCGGCGACCTGCACCTGCTCACCGCGTCGAACGGCTGGGGCCCGGTCGAGATCGACACCAGCGTCGGCGACAACGGCGCCGGCGACGGCGCGCCGCTGACGATCGGCGGCACGACGTACGCCAAGGGCCTCGGCGCCCACGCGCCGTCCCGTGTGACGGTCTACCTCGGCGGCGCGTGCACCTCCTTCACCGCACAGGTCGGTGTGGACGACGAGGTCGGCGACCGCGGCTCGGTGGGCTTCCGGGTCCTCGGCGACGGCACGGAGCTGACGACGACCGGCACCCTGCGCGGCACGGACGCCGCGCAGCCGGTGTCGGCCGACGTGACCGGCGTCGGCCTCCTCACCCTTGAGGTGGCGGACGGCGGCGACGGCATCAGCTACGACCACGCGGACTGGGCGGACCCGAAGGTCACCTGCGGCTGAGCGGTACCGCACCCCCGCGGCCCGGCGGATTCGTCCGCCGGGCCGCGGCACGTGCGGGCGGCAAAAGCCCATTCCCCGCACGGGAGTCGAGAGCAATCCACTTCTCCCCGGCGATTCCCCGGTTACCGGGACGACACGGGTGCAGACGTCGGAGGGCTTCAGAACACCGCGCTGGCGAGCGCCACATGGACCGCCGTGCCGCCGAGTATCGACAGCAGCACGTTCCGCCGCCACAGGTGGACGGCCACGGTGGCGGCCAGCGCGAGCACCGTAGGCCACGCCGTCCCGGGGTCGCGGGGCGTGAGGTGGCGCAGGGTGTAGGCGGCGAGGATCACCATGACGCCCACGGGCATCGCCGCGTCGAGGTACGCCACGAGCGGGCTGGACCGCAGCGGCGCCAGCGCGGCGAACGGCAGCGCGCGCAGCGCCCAGGTGACGGCGACGGCGACCGCGACGGCCGCGAGCAGGTAGCCGGCGGCGGGGGTGTCAGGCACGCGCGCCCGCCTCCCGGCGCCGTACGACGGCGTAGCGGGCGAGGAGCGCGGCGGCGAACAGCACGAAGGCGGCGAAGAGCTGACCGCCCGGCACCGCGAACCGCGCCGCCAGCGCGCAGCCCAGCGCCAGCGCGGGCACGGCGAGCCCGGGCCGGTCGCGGAGCGCGTCGAGGGCCAGGACGGTGAAGAGCGCGGTGACGGCGAAGTCCAGGCCCTCGACACCCGCGGGGACGGCGGCGCCGAGCAGGGCGCCGGCCGTGGCGCCGCCGGCCCAGTAGAGGTGGATGAAGACCTGGAGCCACAGCACGCGGCGCCCCGGGTAGGACTGCGCGGCGGGGTGCGCGGTGACGGCGTACGCCTCGTCGGAGAGCGCGAAGGTGCTGTACGCCCTGGCCGCGCGGCCGCGGACGCGGTGCAGGGGGAAGGACAGGGCGTAGAAGACGTGCCGGAAGTTGACCGTGAACGCCGTCACCGCGATCTGCCCAAGCGGCGCGGCGGCCAGCACCAGGCCGAGGAAGAGGAACTCCAGCGAACCGGCGTAGATCAGGCCCGAGAAGACGCTCGCCCACCACCAGTCCAGGCCCGAGTGGACGACGAGGACGCCGAACGCGACGCCCATGGGGAAGGCGCCGAGCCCGACGGACCCGGAGTCGGCGAGCGCCCGGGAGAGGTCGGCGCGTAGCTGGTGTGGCATGTGCCGATCCTAGAAATATCCGCGGCTCATATGGTTGCGGATTGTGGCGCTAAGGTGGCGCTGTGAGCAATGAACGAAAACTCGACGAGCTTGATCGCGAAATTTTGCGCCAGCTCCGGCGGGACGGCCGGCTGACGAACGTCGAGTTGGCCCGCCGCGTCGGGCTGACGCCGCCGCCCTGCCTGCGCCGGGTGAAGCGGCTGGAGGAGGCCGGGATCATCACGGGCTACCGGGCACGGGTGGACGAGGAGGCGGCGGGGCGCGGGCTCGAAGTGATCGTGTCGATCGAGGTGTCGGTGAGCGACCTCGACACCCTCGCCGGGCTGGAGGCGACGATCGGCGCGTACGACGAGGTGGTGGAGTTCCGGCGGGTGTTCGGCACGCCGGACTACTTCCTGCGGGTGCTGGTCGCGGACTACGCGGCGTACGAGCAGTTCCAGACCGGGAAGATCATCGGGATCCCGGGCGTCGCCCGGGTGATCTCGCAGCCCACGATGAAGAAGATCAAGGTCGTGGACTGATTTCCGGCGCGCCCGATTTCGTCAAATAAATAGCCTGACAAAGAACCGGGTTGGGAAATCGAATTCAATTCGTCGGATCTCTTGCTAGGCGACTTGCGCCCGACTACGTTACGGCTCGCGTCCCTTGGCGCGGCACCTTTCGCCGCCGCCGGGAATTCCCCCACCGCAGACCCGAACGTGAGGTAAGCCCTCGTGACGATTTCCAGACGCAAGCTCATCCTCTCCGGCACCGCCGCCTCCGCCGCGGCCGCGGGCGGCGTGTTCTCCACCCGGCTCGCCGGCGCCGCCGAGGAGCCCGCGGCGGCGGCGCAGGCCGCCGCGCGGCCCGCCGCGAGCCCCGTGGGCGACGTGGTCGGCAAGGTGACCGTCGGCTACCAGGGCTGGTTCGCCTGCCCCGGCGACGGCGCGCCGATCAACGGGTGGTGGCACTGGAGCCGCGACATGAGCCGGCCGCCGTCCCCGGACAACACGACCATCGCGTCCTGGCCGGACATGCGGGAGTACGAGCACACGTACCCCACCGCCTACGCGAACCTCAACGGCGGCGGCCCCGCCACCCTGTTCTCCTCCTGGGACGACCAGACCGTCGACACGCACTTCCGCTGGATGGCCGAGCACGACTGCGACACCGCCGCCCTGCAGCGCTTCAACCCCTTCGGCGGCGAGGGCGCCACGCGCGACGGCATGGCCGCGAAGGTGCGCGCGGCGGCGGAGAGGCACGGGCGGAAGTTCTACATCATGTACGACGTCACCTCCTGGACGCAGATGCAGTCCCAGATCAAGGAGGACTGGACGACGAAGATGAAGGCGTACACGTCCTCCGGCGCGTACGCGATGCAGAACGGCAAGCCGGTGGTGTGCATCTGGGGCTTCGGCTTCAACGACGACGGCCGCCCCTTCACACCGGGCCCCTGCCTGGACGTCGTCAACTGGTTCAAGAACCAGGGCTGCTACGTCATCGGCGGCGTCCCCACGCACTGGCGCACCGGCCAGTCGGACTCGCGTCCCGGCTTCCTCGACGTGTACCACGCGTTCAACATGATCTCGCCGTGGATGGTCGGCCGGATCTCCGACGTCGGCGGGGCCGACCACTTCTCCAACAACGTCAACGGCCCCGACAAGGCGGACTGCGACGCGCACGGCATCGACTACCAGCCGTGCATCATCCCCGGCGACCTGCAGAGCGGCCACCGCGCGCACGGCGACCTGATGTGGCGGCAGTTCTACCACATGGTCCGGCTGGACGTCGCGGGCGTCTACATCTCCATGTTCGACGAGTACAACGAGGCCAACCAGATCGCCAAGACCGCGGAGAACGCGTCCCAGGTGCCGTCCGGCTCCGGTATCCGCGCGCTGGACGAGGACGGCACGTCCTGCTCCTCGGACTACTACCTGCGGCTGACCGCGGACGGCGGCCGGATGCTGAAGGGTCAGCTCGCCCTGACCCCGAACCGGCCCACGCCGCCGCGGCCCTGATCGCGCCCCGCCGGACTCGCCCGTACCGCCCCCGCGGGCGGGTCCGGCGGGCGCCCCTGCCCGCACGCCCGCGGGCCGTCCGTCCCGGCGCCGTGCCCCGCGCGCCCAGGGCGCCCAGGCGCCGCGCCCCGACGCCGCGGCCCGGCGCCCGCACCACCCGAGTCCTTCCGTCGCACGAACGACCTTCGAGGTGAGTGGACATGTCCGGAGACATCACCCGCAGAACCACCGTGAAATCCGCCCTCGCCGCCGCGGGCGCCCTCACGCTGGGCACCCCCGCCCTGGCGTACGCCGCCCGCCGCGCGGCGGCCGACCCGGGCGACGCCTGGCGCCTCTGGTACGACAAGCCCGCCGCCGACTGGGAGCGCGAGTCGCTGCCGCTGGGCAACGGGGCCTTGGGCGTCGGGGTGTTCGGCACGCTCGCCTCCGAGCGGCTGACGCTCAACGAGAAGACGCTGTGGACCGGCGGCCCCGGCTCCGGCGGCGGCTACGACTTCGGCAACTGGCGCGATCCGCGGCCCGGCGCCCTGAAGGCGGTGCAGGACCGGCTCGACGCCGAAGGGCAGCTCAGCCCCGAGACCGTCGCGCAGCAGCTCGGCCAGTCCAAGCACGGCTTCGGCGCGTACCAGATCCTCGGCGAGCTGCTGCTCGACCACCCGTCGGCGCCCGGAGGGCCCGACGGCTCGTACTGGCGCGACCTGGACCTCGCCGAGGGCGTGGCGGCCGTCGCGTACGCGCACCAGGGGGCGGACCACCGCCGCGAGTACTTCGTCTCCCAGCCGGACGGGGTCGCGGTGGGCCGGCTGACGGCGAGCCAGCCGGGGCGGGTGGCCTTCACCCTGCGCTACACCTCGCCGCGCAACGACTTCCAGGCCACCGCGAGTGGCGACCGGCTGACGATCCGCGGCAAGCTCCAGGACAACGGGATGGTCTTCGAGGCGCAGATACGGCTGCTGACCGAGGGCGGCAACGTGTCGAGCGGGAACGGCACGCTGACGGTGAGCGGCGCGAACAGCGCCTGGTTCGTGCTGGCCGCGGGCACCGACTACGCCGACGCCTACCCGAATTACCGCGGCGCCGACCCGCACGACCGCGTCACCGGCGCCGTCGACCGGGCAGTCCAGGCGGGCCACGGCGCGCTGCGCCAGCGGCATGTCGCCGACCACCGCGGGCTGTTCGACCGGGTCGCGCTCGACATCGGCCAGCAGCAGCCGGCCCAGCCCACGGACCGGCTCCTCGCCGGCTACGGCAGCGGGTCGGCGGCCGACCGGGCGCTGGAGGCGCTGTTCTTCCAGTACGGGCGCTACCTGCTGATCGCCTCCTCGCGCGCGGGGTCGACCCCCGCGAACCTCCAGGGCGTCTGGAACAACGTCACCAACCCGCCGTGGAGCGCCGACTACCACGTCAACATCAACCTGCAGATGAACTACTGGCCCGCCGAGATCACCAACCTCGCCGAAACCACGATCCCGTACGACGACTTCGTCGAGGCCCTGCGCGCCCCCGGCCGCGTCTCGGCGCGGGAGATCCACACCAGCGGCGGCTGGGTCGTCCACAACGAGACCAACCCCTTCGGCTTCACGGGCGTGCACGACTGGGCGTCGTCCTTCTGGTTCCCGGAGGCCGCGGCCTGGCTGACGCAGCAGATGTACGAGCACTACCGCTTCGACGGCTCGACGGACTACCTCCGCAACACCGCGTACCCGGTGATGAAGGAGGCCGCCGAGTTCTGGCTCGCGAACCTGCGCACCGACCCGCGCGACGGCAAGCTGGTGGTCACCCCCAGCTACTCGCCCGAGCAGGGCAACTTCACCGCGGGCTGCTCCATGTCGCAGCAGATCGTGTACGACCTGCTGACCAACACCCTGGAGGCCGCGCAGACCCTCGGCGACAGCCCCGACTTCCGCACCCGCCTGGAGCAGACCCTCGCCGCCCTCGACCCGGGGCTGCGGATCGGCCGCTGGGGGCAGTTGCAGGAGTGGAAGGCCGACTTGGACGACCAGAACAACGACCACCGGCACGTCTCCCACCTCTTCGCCCTGCACCCCGGGCGGCAGATCGAGGTCGGCAGTCAGTGGGCGGAGGCGGCCAAGGTGTCGCTGACCGCACGCGGTGACGGCGGTACGGGCTGGAGCAAAGCCTGGAAGATCAACTTCTGGGCCCGGCTCACGGACGGCGACCACGCGCACAAGATGCTGAGCGAACAACTCAAGTCCTCCACCCTGCCGAATCTCTGGGACACCCACCCGCCGTTCCAGATCGACGGCAACTTCGGCGCCACCTCCGGCATCGCGGAGATGCTGCTGCAGAGCCAGCACGGCCCCATCGAGGTGCTGCCCGCCCTCCCGGGCGCCTGGCCCTCGGGCTCCGTACGCGGCCTGCGCGCCCGCGGCGGCGCCACCCTCGACATCACCTGGGCCGAAGGCCGGGCGACCCGCATCGTGCTGCACGCGAGCCGCACGCGCCGGCTCACCCTCCGCAGCGACCTGCTCCCCGGCGGCGAACAGGTCGTCGACGCGGTGGCGGGCCAGACGTACACCTTCGGCTGACCCCGCCGGAATGCCGCCCGGGCCCGCGATGTGCGCCGCGGGTCCGGGCCCCGGGGTCCGGTTGTCAGGCTGTTTCTTTCCGGCATTGCGCCGGGCGTCTTTTAATTCCCCTGACAATTCACCAGCGGCTTTTACAGGCCCGCAACTAAAAGGAGAGGACGGGCCGTTGACTTAATAACACACCTGGTTTTACATGTGCGGCACGAGCTGGACAGGAAGGCCACGCCATGCACCCCCACAAGCAGGCGACCGTCACCGCTGCCGCACCGCCCTCCGCCGCCATGTCCGCAGCCATACCCGCCGCCCGCCCCTCCGCCGAGGACACCGGTCTGCTGCGGCAGTGGGCGGCCGAGGGCGGGGCGCTCGAACTGCGGGCCAGGATCGTGCTGCTGGCCGGGCAGGGCATGCGGGACACCGACATCGCCCGGCGGCTCGGCGTCTCCCGGCAGACCGTCGGCACCTGGCGGCACAAGTGGGCGGACGAGGGCATCGCCGGGCTGCGGCACCGCGCCCGCCCCGGCCGGCCGGCCACCGTCGACGAGGCGGAGGTCATCGCCCGTACGCTCCTCGCCAGCGACGGCGCCGCCGCCTCCCGGGCCGTGGGCCGCGAACTGGGCCTGTCCCACGCCACCGTGGCCGCCATCCGGCGCCGCTGGTCGGACCACCCGCCGGCCGACCCGCCGCTGCCCGGCTCCGACATCTGGGTCGTCGGCCTGTACGCGGACGCCCACGGCGCCGTGCTCCTCGCCGGCGCCAGGACCGGCGCCGCCGCGCAGCCGCGGCCGGCCGGCAGCGCCGTGGGCGCCGACGTGCTCGCCGGGCTCGACCGCGCCTGCGACGCGCTGCCCGGCGCCGTCGCCGGCAGCCGCCCGCCGGCGCCGCACCGCGCGCTCGCCGCATTCCTCACGAAGGCGCGCAGGCGCCATCCGCGTATCGAGTTGTACGCGCTCACGCTCTGGACCGCGGACCCCGCGGCGGCCCACCCGCACGCCTCCCCACCGGCCGCACCCGGGAAGGCAACCGCCGCCGCCTCCCGTACGTCCGGCCCGTCGACCGCACGAACGGCCGTCCCACTCACGGCCCTTCGCCCACCCGGCCCGGCACCCGCCTCGGCAACCGCCCCCGCGGCCGCCCCCGTCCCCCCGCAGCCGCCGCCCGCCATCCGCCCCGAAGCCTCGACGCCCGCCACCCTCCACGGCATCCCCGCCACCTGCACCTGGCGCAGCTACCTCCGCGCCCTCGTCGCCCTCGACAGCTCCCGCCACCCCGAGTCCTCCCGCCGCGTCTACCTCGACCTCGCCGGCGCCGTCGAGGCGTACGCCCGGCGCCCCGCCGGCGAGCCCCTCCAGTGGCTGCGCGAGTCCATCGCCAGCCACGCCGCCCCGCCCCGCCCCCGCGGCCGCTCCGGGGGCGGGGCGGGGGCGGGGCGGCGGGAGGCCGTGGGCGGGGCGAACCACATCGACCTCGGCTCGTTCAACGAGTGCGTCGTCATCGAGGCCGTCCGCCTCGCCGGCACCGTCACCCGCGGCGAGATCGCCCACCGCACGGGGCTGACCCAGCAGTCCGTGTCCCGGATCGCCCGCTCGCTGCTGGCCCGCGGCATCCTCGTCGAGGAGAACCGCCGCCAGGCCACCTCCGGCAAGCCGCGCACGCCCGTGCGGCTGCGCGGCGAGGCGGCGCACGCCGTGGGCATCCACATCGACCCGGAGGTCTTCACCGCCGTCGTCATCGACCTGGACGGCGCCATCGTCGCCGAGCGCACCCGGCCCGTACACCCGACGGCCGACCCCGACGTGCTGGTCAGGCAGGTGGCCCACCTCGGCCGCGGCGTACTGGCCGACGCCCGCGGCGCGGTACGGCCCGGGGGGTTCCTCGGCATCGGGGTGGCCGTCCCCGGTCCCGTCGACACCGACTCCGGCACGGTGCTCGACCCGCCGCTGATGTCGGTGTGGACCGACCTGCCACTGCTCTACCTCCTCAAGGACCACTTCCAGTGCCCGCTGATCATGGAGAAGGACGCGGCCGCCGCGGCGGCGGGCGAGCGGTGGATCGGCCGCGACCGGCGCGCCCGCGACTTCGCGTACGTCTACCTCGGTACGGGCGTGGGCTCCGGCCTCTACCTCAACGGCGACCTGCACCGCGGCACCAGCGCCAACGCCGGTGAGTTCGGCCAGTTATGCGCCGTCGCGCTCGGCCGCACCGGGCCCGGCGGCCGGCCCGAGGTGCTGCCCGAGTGCAACCCGCCGCTGGGGCTCTCCCGGCTCGCCGCCCGGCACGGCTTCCCGCTCGACGCCGCGCTGGCCGGCACCACCGCCGGCTACCGGGCCGTCACCGAAGCCGCCGCGGCCGGCGACCCGGCCGCCACCGCCGCCGTACGGGACCTGGCGCGGGCCGTCGGGCAGGGCACCACGAGCCTGGTGGACCTGCTCGACATCGACCTCGTCGTCCTCGGCGGGCCGTTCTTCACCGACCCGGCCGCCCCGCTGTACCTGTCCCACATCGGCGAGATGGTCAACGACTTCCCCACCGCGCGCCGGCTGCGGCACGTCGACGTCGAGCGGTCGGTGCTCGGCCCCGAGGCCGCCGCGGTGGGCGCCGCCTCCACGATCTTCCACGCCGCGTTCACCCCGAGGCTGCGCGGCGGGACGGCCCTGCGGGCCCTGTGAACCGTACGACCGGGGGCCCTGCGCCCTCGTCCCGGCCCGGGGCCCGTGGCCCGCAACGACCCGGGGGCCCCGTGCCCTCGTACGAAACCGCCACCACTCACGCACCAGGAAGGAACCCGATGAGACGCACCCCCCACCGCCGGTCCCGGCCGGGACGGGTGGACAGACCCGGCCGTGCCCCGCGGCTGCTGGCCGTCCTCGCGCTCGTGCTCGGCGGCGGCGCGGTCGCCGCCGGCGGCCCGGCCGCGGGCGCCGCTGCCGACATACCCCCCGGCGACTACCAGCACGTCCAACTGGCCTCAGGTCCGGCCGAGATGGGCGAGCCGATGTCGCTGACCGTGCTGCCGGACCGCGCGGTCGTGCACACCGCGCGCGACGGCACGGTCCGGGTCACCGACGCGGCCGGCAACACCAAGGTCGCCGGGAAGCTCAACGTCTACAGCCACGACGAAGAGGGCCTTCAGGGCGTCGCCGCCGATCCGGGGTTCGCCTCCAACCGGCAGCTCTACCTGTACTACTCGCCCACGCTCGACACCCCGCCCGGCGACGCACCCGTCACCGGCAGCCCCGCCGACTTCGAGCGCTGGAAGGGCCACCTGAACCTCTCCCGGTTCACGCTCAAGGCGGACAACACCCTGGACATGGGCAGCGAGAAGGTCATCCTCGAAGTGCCCAACGACCGCGGCCAGTGCTGCCACGTCGGCGGCGACATCGACTTCGACGCCCAGGGCAACCTGTACCTGACCACGGGCGACGACACCAACCCCTTCGCCTCCAGCGGCTACTCCCCGATCGACGAGCGGGCCGGCACCAACCCGCAGTTCGACGCCCAGCGCTCCTCCGGCAGCACCAACGACCTGCGCGGCAAGGTGCTGCGGATCAAGCCCACGGCCGACGGCTACACCGTCCCGTCCGGGAACCTCTTCGCGCCCGGCACGCCGGAGACCCGTCCCGAGATCTACGCGATGGGCTTCCGCAACCCGTTCCGGATGTCCGTCGACCGCGAGACCGGCGCCGTCTACCTCGGCGACTACGGCCCGGACGCCGGCGGCAGCGACCCGAACCGCGGGCCGAGCGGCCAGGTCGAGTTCAACCGCATCACCGGGCCGGGCAACTACGGCTGGCCGTACTGCACGGGCACGAACACGGCGGCGGAGACGTACAACGAGTTCACCTTCCCCAACGGCCCCTCGGGCGCGAAGTACGACTGCGCGGGCGGCCCGGTGAACAACTCCCCGCACAACACCGGGCAGGACAGGCTCCCCCCGGCCAAGCCCGCCTGGATCCGCTACGGCGGCGACGCGGGCAGCCCGCCGGAGTTCGGCGGCGGCTCGGAGTCCCCGATGGGCGGCGAGGTCTACCGCTACGACCCGGACCTGGACTCGGACGTGAAGTTCCCCGAGTCCCTGGACGGCCGGTACTTCGCGGGCGAGCTGGGCCGGCAGTGGATCAAGGCCATCGAGGTCGGCCAGGACGGCTCCCCCGGGCTGATCGAGGACTTCCCGTGGGACGGCACCCAGGTCATGGACACCGACTTCGGCCCCGACGGCGCGCTGTACGTCCTCGACTACGGCTCCGGCGGCGGCAACCAGGCGCTGTACCGCATCGAGTACCTCGCGGGCTCCAACCGCAACCCGGTCGCCCAGGCCGCCGCCGACCGCACCTCGGGCGGCACGCCGCTGACCGTGAAGTTCAGCTCCGCGGGCAGCGCGGACCCGGAGGGCGGGGCGCTCAGGTACCGCTGGGACTTCGGCGACGGCGCCACCTCGGACCAGGCGAACCCCTCGCACACGTACACCTCCGCGGGCACCTTCACCCCGACCCTCACCGTCACCGACCCCGAGGGCCTGACGGGCACGGCGAGCCTGGTGGTGACGGCGGGCAACACGGCGCCGACGGTGACGCTGCAGACGCCGGGTGACGGGCGGCTCTTCTCCTTCGGCGACGACGTGCCGTTCACCGTGGCGGCGAGCGACCCGGAGGACGGTTCCGTCGACTGCGCGAAGGTGCGGGTGTCGTACTCGCTCGGGCACGACAGCCACACCCACGAGATCACCTCGGCGAACGGCTGCAGCGGCACCGTCAGCGTCCCGGAGGACGGCGAGCACGACACCGCGGCGAACCTGTACGGGGTCTTCAAGGCCGAGTACACCGACGACGGCGGGCTGACGGGTACCAGCACCCGCACCCTCCAGCCGCGGCACCGGCAGGCCGAGCACTTCGGCGCGATGTCCGGCATCCAGATCGCCGGGCACGGGGGCGCGGAGGGCGGCGCGACGGTCGGGTTCACGGACAACGGCGACTGGGTGTCGTTCGAGCCGTACGCGCTGAACAACGTGACCGGCATCAGCGCGCGGGTCGCCTCCGGCGGTCCCGGCGGCACGATCGAGGTCCGCACGGGCTCGCCGACCGGCGGCCTGCTCGGCACCCTGACGGTCCCGCCGACCGGCGGCTGGGAGAACTACCAGGAGGTCAGCGCCTCGCTGACCGCGGCGCCGCCGGGGGCGACGACGCTGTACCTGCGGTTCGCGGGACCGACGGGGCAGGGGAACCTGCTCGACATCGACGCCTTCACCTTCACGACGGGGTAGGCGGAGAGTACGGGCCGATGACCGGCCGGCACGGTGCGCCCGGCTGGGCGGAGCGCACCGTGCCGGTCTCCCGGCGGGGACGCCCCGGGGGCGGACCGGCAGGAGCAGGCCGCCCGTTCAGCGGGCGCGGTCCGCTGGGCGACGCGATCCGCTCAGCCGACGCGATCCGCCCGGCACGCGCAGCAGGTGCCTCCCGCACAGCCCGCACAGCCCGTATCGGCAATGTCCCCCTATGTCCCCCGCACACCCGCCCTTAGGGTATGTCGCCCCACCGACAACCGGCTTCCCTACGGCAGTTGAGCGCCCCCCGCGCCCCCGCAGGGCCGCGGCTCTACGCCTCCGCCGCCGCCAGCGCCGCCAGCAGCTCGCGCTCCCGGGCCGGGCTCAGCCCCGCCCGCCGCGGCCGGTGGAGACCCTGCTCCCGCTCCCACGCCAGGGTGTCCGCCAGCAGCTCCGCGCGCGGCCTGTGCGTCAGCCCCGCCGCCACCGCCGCGGCGCCGCTGCGCGCCGTGAAGCCCTCCCAGCCCGGCTCGTCCAGCCACATCGCCAGCGACTCGGCCCCCATGAACTGCTCCACACCCTGCCCCCGCAGCCACGTGGAACCGGCCGCCGCCACAGGGCCGGTGTGCCCGCCGACCTCCCGTGAGAGCCGGATCCAGTCCTCCAGCGAGACGACCGGGCCGACCGTGTCGTACGTGCCGGCGACGCCGGCTTCCGCGTTGCGGAGCAGCCAGTCGACGAGGTCGCGCACGTCCACGACCTGCGTCGACAGATGCGGCCCCGAGGGGACCAGCATCGGGGCCTGCGGGTCGCGGGCGGCGCGGGCGACCCAGTAGCCCGTACGGCCCGTGTGGTCGCCGGGGCCGCCGATGAGGCCGGCGCGGGCGATGACGAGCCGGTCGCCGTCGACCGCCACCCGGGTGGCCTGCTCGCAGGCCGACTTGGCCTCGCCGTACAGCTCGCGGTCGGCCTCGTCGCGGTCGGTGGGCTCCATGAGCGGCGCGGACTCGTCGGCGCCCGGCCGGTGGTGGGTGGCGTAGACGTTGCCGGAGGAGACGTAGGTCCAGTGCCGCGCGACGTCCGCGAGCGCGGCGAGGGCGCCGC
This sequence comes from Streptomyces sp. CMB-StM0423, assembly GCF_002847285.1. Taxonomy (NCBI): domain Bacteria; kingdom Bacillati; phylum Actinomycetota; class Actinomycetes; order Kitasatosporales; family Streptomycetaceae; genus Streptomyces; species Streptomyces sp. CMB-StM0423. The sequence goes on from NZ_CP025407.1 coordinate 3,616,137, forward strand.
GGACGAAGCCGGGCTGCCACGACACCTCGACCACGGCGTCCCAGGGGCGGTCCGCGGTACGGGCCGGCAGCGCGTCGTACGCGCCGGGCTCCCGCCGGTCGGCGGCCACCAGCTCCGCGCCGTCCGCCACCCCGCCGCTCTCGCCGCGCGCGAGGCACGTCACCCGGTGCCCCCGATCGAGCGCCAGCCGCGCCACTTCCCGGCCCACCCAGGCCGTACCGCCCAGCACGAGAATGTCCATCCCCGCACCCAAGCACCGATCCCGCCCCGGCACAGCATCGCTACGCCGACAGCAGAGCCCGGTCACCGCGAAGGCGTGACGTCTCTACGCCCGGCGCCCCGACCGCCCCGCACCCCGCGCCGCCGTCCGCGCCAGCCGTGCCTCCAGGCCGTCGAGGATGAAGTCCAGCCCCGCGGCGAAGGTGCCGTTCCAGTCGTCGTCGCGGAGGTAGTCGCCGGCGGCGAGCGTCGGGTACCGGTCGGCGGCGGCGCGCACCCGCTCCTGGGCGACGTCCCGCTCCGCGGCCGTGACGTCCAGCGCCACCTGCGTGGAGGCGGAGCCGAGGACGTGGTTGTGCAGCGCCCAGGTGGCGGCGAGGAGGTCGCGCCCGGTGAAGCCGGCCCGTACGAGCGTGGCCTGCAACACCTCCATCCAGGCGAGGAAGTGGGGGCCGATGCCGGGCTTGCGGCGGGCCGGGAGGGCGGCGGCCCACGGGTGGCGCAGCAGCACGGCGCGCCAGGTGCCGAGCACGGCGGCGACGCCCTCGCGCCAGTCGGCGTCCGGGTTCTCCTCGGCGGTGCCGGCCCCGGCCGCCGGCGGCTCCACCTCGCCGAAGATCGTGTCCACCGCGAGGTCGATCACGTCGTCCTTGGTGTCGACGTGCCAGTACAGGGAGGGCGCGACGACCGCGAGCCGGTCGGCGAGGCGGCGCATGGTGAGCCGGTCGATGCCGTCCTCGTCCAGAAGCGCGACGGCCGCGGTCCCGATCCGCGCCCGGGTCAGCGGCGGCTCGCCCCTGGCCGACGTCCGCCCGGGGCGCAGCCAGATGCTCTGCGTTTCGCCTCCTGCGCCACGTTTCCGCTGGTCACGCGGCTTTCTCTCGCTGCCCACCCGGCCCAGTGTAGTACAGTGTGCGACATTCCCTAACGCCGTTAGGGAATGCCATACGACGTTAGAGAAGGATGGATCCCGTGCCGGATGAGACGCACGCGCGCGCCGGGGGCCGGCGCCGCTGGTGGACCCTGCTGGCCGTCAGCACGGCCCAGTTGCTCGTGGTGCTGGACAGCACGATCGTGAACATCGCCCTGCCCTCCGCCCAGCAGTCGCTCGGCATGACCGACGCGAACCGCCAGTGGGCCGTCACCGCGTACGCGCTCGCCTTCGGCGGCCTGCTGCTGATCGGCGGCCGGGTCAGCGGACTCCTCGGCCACCGCCGCGCGTTCGCCGCCGGACTCGTCGGCTTCGCCGCCGCCTCCGCCCTCGGCGGCGCCGCGACAGGGCCCGGGATGCTGTTCGGCGCCCGCGCGCTCCAGGGCGTCTTCGCCGCGCTCCTCGCGCCCGCCGGGCTGTCGCTGCTGACCACGACGTACCAGGAGACGCGCGAACGCGGGCGCGCCTTCGGGGTGTTCGCCGCGGTCGGCGCGGCGGGCGCGGCGGTCGGGCTGATCGCCGGCGGGCTGCTGACGCAGTACGCGGGCTGGCGCTGGTGCCTGTACGTCAACGTGCCCGTGGCGCTCCTCGCCGCCCTCGGCACCGCGTTCGTGCCGCACGCCCCGCCGCTGCGCGCCGCGGGCCGGCTCGACGTGCCGGGCGCGCTGCTCAGCACCGCCGGCTTCGCCGCCGTCGTCTACGCCTTCAGCGAGGCCGAGCCGCACGGCTGGGGCGACCCGAAGGTGCTCGCGCTGCTCGGCGCCGGGGTGCTGCTGCTGGCGGCGTTCGTCGCCGCCGAACTGCGGGCGCCGCATCCGCTGCTGCCGATGCGCGTCCTGCTGCACCGGGCGCGGGGCGGGGCGTTCGCCGCGATCACGCTGATGTTCGTCGCGATGTTCGGCTTCTACCTGTTCATGAGCTACTACACGCAGACGGTCCTCGGCTACTCGCCGGTGGAGTCGGGGCTCACGCTCATCGTGAACGCCGCCGCCGCGCTCGCCGGCTCCGTGTTCATCGCCGGGCGGCTGCACGGGCGGGTCGCACCCGCGGCACTGATCGTGCCGGGGCTGGTCGCCGCGGCACTGGGCATGCTGATCCTGACCCGGCTGACGGCGGACACCTCGGCGGTGCTGGGGGCGTACCTCGTACCGGCGCTGGTGCTCACCGGCCTCGGCCTCGGCTGCGTCATGCCGCCGACGGCGGCGCTGGCCACCGCGCACATGCGCCCGCACGAGATCGGCGCGGCCTCGGCGGCGTACAACGCGTCCCAGCAGTTGGGCGCCGCACTGGGCACGGCGCTGCTCAACACCCTCGCCGCGAGCGCCGCCGCCGCGCACCTCACGTCCTCGGCCGGCACCACGGCGACGGCGGCCACGGTGCACGGCTACACGACGGCGCTGACGGTGGGGGCGGCGGTGCTGCTGGGCGCGGCGTGCCTGACGTCGCTGCTCGCGACGCCGCGCCCAGAGCCCGAGCCGGAGCCGGAGCCGGAGGCCGCGTACGCCGCGGAGCCCCAGGCGGCCGTCGCTCAGCAGGTCTCGCGGACGTAGTCCGCGGCGCCCTCCGGGGAGACCGCGCGGTCGCGGCGGACGATGCTCAGGCGGTCGGCCCACTGTCCGCAGGCCGCCGCGAGCCCGCCCGGCGTGTACTCGACGACCAGCACCCGGTCGTCGAACGCCGTGGCGTAGGCGGCGCACTCGTCGTACTCGCCGCACTCCTCCGCGACCGCGAAGTCCAGCCCGGTACGCGCCCGGTCGGGGGCAAGCTCCGCGGTGTTCTTCTGCGCGACGGCCAGCCCGCGGTCGTGCGCGCGGTCGGCGAGGAGCGCGGCGTACGCGCGGGCGTGGCCGGCGGTCAGCAGGCGCGGGAAGCGGGTGTACGTGTCGAGGTTGTCGGGCTCGACGGCCTGGTAGCCCCGCTCGGCGCAGCCGTCGATCCAGCGGCCGACCTTCGCCGCGATGCGCTCGCGCTTCCCGGCGGTGCGCAGGTCGAGCACGGCCTCGCCCCAGTCCTCGTCGTAGACGACCTCGCCGGCCGCGTCGCGCAGCAGCAGGTCGGGGTCCCACCGGTCCTCGGCGCCGGGCTGGGCCTGGAAGGCGTTGACATAGCAGACGTTGTACGCGCCGGGGGCGGGGGCGTCGCCGCGGTCGCGGATGACGACCTCCACGCCGGGGGGCGGGTCGTACGCGCCGCCGAGCTGGTAGTCGACCCCGGCGCCCGGCGGGGGCAGCGCGGGCTCCCGCGCCCCGTCGCCGTCGTCCCGGGGGGCGACGACCAGGGCTGCCAGCAGGGCGGCGGCCACGACGGCGGCCCCGGCGAGGGCGGCGCCGGCGCGGCGGGTGCGTACACGTGTCACCCCGCCACTATCGCGCGCACGCCGGCGGCCCGGACGGGCGCCCTGCCGCCGCCTCCGGGGCACCTCCCTAGAATTGGCGGGTTCGCGGCCCCGACTGCCCGCGGACACCGGGGCGGAGCGGGCGGAGGGAACGGGCATGTCCCAGCAGCGACCGGGCGACGCCGGGGCGCCGACGATGCGTGACGTCGCCAACCGCGCCGGGGTCAGCACCATGACGGTCTCGCGGGTGCTCAAGGAAGACGCCCGGGTCAGCGAGGAGACCCGGCGCCGCGTCCTGGCCGCCGTCGACGCCCTCGGCTACCGGCTCAACGCGACCGCGCGCAGCCTGCGTCTGGGCGGCAGCGGCATGATCGGGCTGATCGTCACCAACCTCGCCAACCCCTTCTACTCGCGGCTCGCGCTCGGCGTCCAGGAAGTCGCCTCGCAGCACGGCCTGAGCATGCTGCTCAGCAACACGGGCGAGCAACTGGACCGCGAGCGCGGGCTGGTGGAGGATCTGGCGTCGCGGCAGGTCGCCGGCATGATCGTGGTGCCGGCGGGTGGCAGCCACAGCCATCTCACGCCCGCGGCGCTGCGGGACATGCCGGTGGTGCTGGCCTCCCGGCCGCCGTCCGGGATGGAGGCGGACTGCGTCCTCGTCGACGACTTCGGGGGCGCCCGGGACGCCACCGCCCGGCTGCTCGCCGCGGGTCACCGCCTGATCGGCTTCCTCGGCAACCCGCCGGCCATCCACACCGGCGCCGAGCGCTACCGCGGCTACCGCGCCGCCCACGAGGCGGCCGGTCTGGAGCCGGACGACGGGCTGGTCAGGCGCGGGCTGACGGACGTGGCGACGGCGGAGCGGGCGGCTCGGGGGCTGCTGGCCCCTGGCAGCGCACCGGGTTCAGGCACCGCGCCCACGGCGCTCTTCTGCACCAACAACCGCCTCACCCAGGGCGCCATCCGCGCGGTCCGCGCCCTCGAACTGCCGGTCGCGCTCGCCGGGTTCGACGACTTCGACCTCGCCGACGTCCTGGGGATGCCGCTGACCATCGTGTCGTACGACGCGGACGAGATGGGCCGGCAGGCCGCGCGGCTCCTCATCGACCGCATCAACGGCGGCCCCGCCGCCTCCTGGCCGCCGCGGCGCACCGTCCTGCCCACGCACGTCATCCGCTACGGGCCGGAGTGAGCCGGCGCGCGCCCGCCGCGCCGGGTGGCTTCCCGGCGCGGGGCATGCGGCGCGTACGGCGCGCGTTGGGCGCGTGTTTGGGCGTCGTCAGCAGGACATGCCGTTGGGCTCGTCGATCCCGACCGAGCTGAAGAAGTCCTGGAACGAGGAGAAGAAGTTGCCCTTGCCGCCCGGGCTGGTGACCGCCATGCAGCCGGTGTAGTCGGCGTCGGACCACAGGTTGATCCAGTAACCCGTCCTGTTCCAGTCTGACTTGGCGCGGTCGTCCATGCCGACCGCCGCCAGGTTCGGGGTGTCGTCCTGGAGGGCGACCATGTCGCCGGTGCCGTCCGGGCCGGAGAAGAGGCAGTAGTGCTCGGCCGGACAGCGGTCGTAGCCGTCGGCCATCGCCTGGGCGGACGCGCCCGGGGCGGCCAGCAGGGCGGCGGCGGCCGCGGCGGTGGTGACGAGGGCGGCGTGGAGCTTCTTGGTCATCTCTCTCCTCGGTGGGGGGCAGAACCCGAACACCCCGCCGCCCACGGGCGACCCGGGGCGGCGGGGGAGCATGCGGGCGGGGCGGCACGTGCCGCCGCCCGGTTCCCGGAGTGTCTCAGTCCAGAGCCTCGAACGCCTTGACCAGCTTCCGCTGGTAGTCCGTGATCTGGTAGTACGACCCGAGCTTGTAGTACTCCTCCTTGGGCGTCAACGTGAGCCCGTAGACGAGGGTGCGGTTCTCGCCCGCGTACGCGTACGGGGCGTTGTTCGCGTACATCGAGAACTGCGTGACCTCGGGCTCCGACGTCGTCGGGGCCAGGGTCGGGTCGGAGCTGATGACGGCATAGCAGAGCCGGTCGCTCGCGTCGGTGTCGTAGCTCAGCGTCGGATACACCGCGAAGGATCCCTTGGCGAACTCCAGCCCCATCCCGGTCGGCTCGACCAGGCCCATCTCGGCGGCCAGCGCCTTCACCTGCGCCGGCTGGAGATAATCCGTGTTCAACTCGCTGAAGTAGAGGTTCACCTGCCGCTTCGGGTAATCCACGGAAACCATCTGGACCTTGTCGAGACCGTAATCGGCGAAGAGCTTGGCGTTCGCCCGCGCACTCGCCGGCATCGACGGCACGTCGAGCAGATCGGCCAGCGGCTGCGGCTCGTTGGTCGGGAAGGAGGCGTACGTCTTCTTGAATCCGGTACTGACCATTCCGTCGATGGCGTACATACCGAGCGGGAATCCCTCGCGCAGTTCCGCGAGGAGATTGTCGACGGGGTGGCCGGTCTTCTCGGTAAGGCCGCGCTGCAGCGCGGTGGTGAACGGGTCGCCGTGGTCCGTGGGCACCGAGATGCTGAAGTCGAGTTCCGTCGCCCGGCGGCCGCCCGCCATCGAGAAGACGACGACGGCGTCCGCCAGCGCCTCCTGGTACGCGGTCAGGACCGGCCGGACCTTTTCCCGTGCGACGGGCACGCCCAGGAGCCCGGCCGCTTCCTCCATGGCGGAATAGACACGTTCGACGTCGTTAGCCCCGGACATGGAATCCTCCGCTTGTCGATCACAAGTGACTTCGTGGGGGGCCTGGTCGGACTGGGTGGAGCCACGTCGGCACATCGGCATTCACCGGAGGGTGTCCCCAGACCATGGCGCCGCCTGCTGCCCCACTCCCCCGATTTTCGCCGAGCCTACGGGCCCGGACTGTGAATCCGCTTGGCGCCCACTTGGCGTCGGGCCCGGTCGGCGGCGGTAGCCGGCGCCATGCACAGGACCCGCCGTGTCCGGCAGGCCCAAGTCGGCACCAACTCAGCCCCCAGTGCCGCACAAGGCAGCTACCAGATGCTGACGGCACCATGGCCGGAACGGGGATTTCCCGGCGACGGACGGGACCCATCCGCGTCGACCTCGAAGATGTACGGAAGAATACCGAGAGGCGAACATGCCAACTCCCCGAGGCAGGGTCCTCCTGGCCGAGCCCCGAGGCTTCTGCGCCGGTGTCGACAGGGCAATCGAGATCGTGGAGCGTGCGCTGGACATTCACGGCGCACCGGTGTACGTGCGCAAACAGATCGTGCACAACGAGCATGTGGTACGTGAACTCGAGGAGCGCGGCGCGATCTTCGTCGACTCCGAGAACGAGGTGCCGGAGGGCGCGGTCTGCATCTTCTCCGCGCACGGCGTCTCCCCGCAGGTGCGCAGCAACGCTGCGGACCGGCAGTTGAACGTGATCGACGCGACCTGCCCGCTGGTGTCGAAGGTGCACCAGGAGGCGCGGCGGTTCGCGCGGGACGAGCGGACGCTGCTCCTGATCGGCCACGCGGACCATGAGGAGATCGAGGGCACGTACGGCGAGGCGCCGGACCGTACGCTGATCGTGGAGGATGCGGAAGAGGCGCGGAAGATCGAGCTGCCCGAGGGCACGCGCTCGGCATTCCTCACCCAGACGACGCTGTCGGTGGACGACACGTCGGAGATCGTCGACATCCTGCGGGAGCGCTTCCCCGGGATCGTGGGCGCGGGCAGCGAGGACATCTGCTACGCCAGCCAGAACCGGCAGAACGCCGTCAAGGCCATCGCGGCGGAGAGCGACTTCGTGCTGGTCGTCGGCTCGGAGAACTCCAGCAACAGCGTACGGATGGTCGAGGTGGCCGAGACCGCGGGCACCCCCGCGAGGCTGCTCCCGTCCGTCGACTCGCTCGACCCGGCCTGGCTGGAGGGCGCCGAGACGGTCGGCGTCAGCTCGGGCGCCAGCGCGCCGGAGGTGCTGGTCGAGCAGGTGATGGCACGGCTCGCGGAAATGGGCTACGGGGAGGTCGATGCGGTCGTGACCGCGCAGGAGAACGTGGTGTTCCGGCCGCCGGCGGGCCTGGCGCGCACGACAGCCGAGAAGGACGCGGCGGAGCCCGCCGCGGACCCGGGCGTGGCCACGAAACGGCTCCTCACCCGGGTCTCCGCCCGGATCGAGGACCTGCTGGCGGCGGAGCGCAAGACCTGGGACGACGTCGACGCCCGGATGACGCGGCCGATCGACGCGATCGCCCACCTGGTCGCGGCGGGCGGCAAGCGGCTGCGGCCGACGTTCTGCATCAGCGGCTACCTCGCCGCCGGCGGCGCGCTCGACGGCTCGCAGGCGGAGGACGCGGTCGTCTCCGCGGGTGCCGCACTGGAACTGCTGCACGCCTTCGCCCTGATCCACGACGACGTGATGGACAACGCCCCGACCCGCCGCGGCCGGCCCACCGTCCACATGAAGCACGCCGCCGTGCACGCCGACCAGGGCTGGGCCGGCGAGCCCCGCCGCTACGGCGACGGCGCGGCGATCATCGCGGGCGACCTGGCGTACGGCTACGCCCACACGGCCGTGGAGGCGCTGTCGGGCCCGGCGCGCCGGGTGTGGAACCACCTCGGCACCGAGATGATCTTCGGTCAGCAGCTCGACATGTCCCTGGCCGCGGAACTCGCCCCGGACCCGGCCCTGGCGCGCTACGTCGCCGTCTGCAAGTCGGGCCAGTACACGATCCACCGGCCGCTGGCCCTGGGCGCGACCATCGCCGGCCGCGACGACCTGGACGACGCCTTCGAGGCGTACGGCGTGGCGGCGGGCGAGGCGTTCCAGCTCCGCGACGACCTCCTCGACGCCTTCGGCGACCCGGAGGTCACGGGCAAGCCGGCGGGCCTGGACATCCGCCAGCACAAGATGAACCTGCTGCTCGCGCTGGCCGCGACGAAGGACGCGGAGGTGGCGCGCCTGGTCGCGGACGGGGGCGACTGGGACGCGGACCGCCTGCACGAGGCGCTGCGGGCGTCGGGGATGCGGGAGGAAGTGGAACAGCGCATCGAGGACCTGGTGGCGACGGCCCACAAGGCGCTGGAGAACGCCCCGCTGGCACCGGGCTGGCGGGAGCGGCTGAAGGAGATGGCCGTCAAGGTCGCCTACCGCGAGACCTGATCGCTGCCGGCGGACGGCCCGCCGCTGACGGCTGACTGCCGTCCGGGGGCGCCGTCCGCCGTCCGCTACGGACACCGCGCCCCCGCCCCCGGGTCGGTCGGGGGCGAAGGCGCGGGCCCGTGCGTCCGGCGGGGCTACTCGCCCGGGAGGTGCCCGGTGAAGGTGGTCTGGAAGAACGCGTTCTTGGCGAAGTGCTCCAGATAGCGGGGGTCGCTCACTTCGAGCGTGAAGGAGGCGGACGTCCCCTCGGGTTCGTCATCGTCGGCATCGGCCGGATCCTCGTCGTTCTCCTCGATCTTCCAGGAGACGATGATCTCTTCGGTACGGCGGGCGAACGCGCCCGGCTCCGGCGTGAGACAGATGTAGTGGACGCCCCCCGAGGTACCCCGCCCGCCGTAGGGGTCGATGCGGCCCTTGTGGAACTCCTCCGCTTTCACGCGCGGTATCCGCACGTCGGTGGAGCCGTCCTCCAGCAGATAGCCGTCCTCGTCCATCCACGCCTTCGGGCCGAAGTACAGCTCGAAGAGTTCCTTGAACTCGGCCTCGGTCTCAGCCGATACGGGCCCGGCACCGAAGTCGCCGCCCTCGCTCCAGGCGTCCATGATGAGCTGCAGCCCGAACGCGGGCCCCTGGTTGAACCCGTAGTTGTCGGGATCGCGGTACTGCACGGTGCCGGAGAGGGTCGTCCCCCGGGTCGCCTCGGTGAAGACGTCGAAGATCATGGTCATGCGGCAGGAGCCTAGTGACGGGGACTGACATCGGCTCAGATACACCGGAAGAGGCAGGTCAGCGGGCCGGGCGAGAGCCACCCGCACCGGCCGGAGCGACCGCGGGGCGCCGCTGCCCGGCGGCCGTCACCGTGCCCATCGCGGGCAGAACTCCACGTGCAGTTGCTCCCACTCACGGATGTTCCGCGGATCCAGGTCCCAGTCGTAGACGGGCCGGCAGACGTGGTAGTTGCAGGCGCCGGGAATGTAGAGACGGGTCGCCGCCTCGGGCGGTCCGTACTTCGTGACGGCGAAGATGTCCTTGGCCCCCTCCCGGAAGGCCGCGGCCCCGCCGGTCAGCAACAGCGTCTCGGCGTAGAGATCCTTGCGGAGGCGGAACTTGTCCGCCTCCTTCGGGTCGTCCGGAAGGACGTAGTCGCCGTCGAGGTCGGGAACGTCCCGCTCCGGCAGGCGCGCGGTGTGCACCTCCCGGGCGGCGCGGGCCGTGCGGAGCTGCTCCCGTACGCGCTTCCAGCGCGAGGGGCGGAGCGGCGCCGTGCGGGGGGCCAGCACCAGGTCGAGCGGCCGCGCGCCGTCCTCGCCGATACCGGGTACGGCCCGGGTGGTCCGCATCGGCAGATAGACCAGCGAACGCGGCGACCGCGCCGCAAGCAGCCACAGGGTGCCGATGCGCCTGCCGTCCGTCCGGTCCACGTACATCTCGTAAAAATTGCCGTGAGTCTTGTACAGCGCCCCGTTCTTCAGCGGTCTGGCCGGCCGGATCACGCGGTATTCCGTACCCGCCAGCCGCACCTTCTGCACGACGATCTTCACCCTCAGACCATCCCGGGTCAGAGGAGCCCGTGACGCCACCATGTCGCCCCCTCCCGCCTGTCGCCCCGGTCAGCACACATCGCCGGTCATGGTCGTGTCCCAGCGCATCCCGGCCGCCATGTGCTCCAGATAGCCCGCGTCGCTGACCGTCACCACGATCTCCGCGTACGGGAGTTCGGCAAGGGTGTGGTCCCCGAACAGATCCCACACGTCGTAGTCGTCCAGGTCGGCGGGGCCGTCCGGCTTCGCGGGGTCCCAGGGCTCGTCCGGGTCCCGTACCGCCGCCACCTCGCTCAGCAGCGGAACGTTCCGGTACGGGCTGATGTCGTACGAGGTCACGATGGCGGCGGCGCGCTGGTCGAACTCCTCGGCGTCACCGTAGGTGAACACCGAATAGCCGGGGCGGCTGCCCCCGCTCAGCTTGTACACCTCTTCCGCTTTGCGCCTGGGTTCGAGGACGGTCCTGCCGTCGTCCGCGAGCAGGTACCCGTCCTCGGTGACCCGTATCTCCTTGCCGAGGATGAGTTCGAAGAGATCCGGGAACTCGTCCTTCAGCCGCATGCCCGCGGTGATGTCCTTGCCCTGCTCCGCGGTGTAGGGGGACCGCTCGCCGTCCTCGTCGTCTTCGTCCCGCAGATACCCGTGGTCCAGCATCCACCAGGCGTCGGCCAGGAGTGACAGCGGGAAGACGCTCTCCTTCGGGACATGGGGCACGTCGGGGTTGACGATGTGCACCCTCCCGCGGAGCGTGCGGCCTTCGACGGCGTCGACGGACACGGTGAAGATCGTGGTCACGTGGGGGGCGCCCCTTCAGACGGAAAACGGTGGTCACATTTGACCACCGGCCGGCGGGACGCGGCTCCGCGAATGCGGCTTGCCCCGGTTCGTCGTCCCGGTGGGCCGCGCCGGTGCGCACCGCGTCAGTAGTAGCCCTTGGTGCCGTCGATGAGTTCGCGGACGATGTCCGCGTGGCCCGCGTGCCGTCCGGTCTCCTCGATGAGATGGATGAGGATCCAGCGGAGGTTGGCGTGGTTCCGGGGGAAGTCGGGGTGGCGGGCGACGTCGTCCAGGGAGGCGGCGGCGATGATCTCGTCGCTGCGGGTGCACTGGGCCTCGTAGTCCGCGAGGACCGGCGAGTCACGGGGTGTCGCCGGGTTTTCCGCGGGGCGCGGGCGGGCCGGCTCCGCGGGGACGGCCGGGACCGGCGCCCGCGCCCCTCCGTCCTACGCCTCCGGCTTCTTCGCCATGACCACCACACCCGGCCCGGTCTGCCCGTCACCCGGCAGCCGCAGCTCCGCGACCGGCCGCAGCCCCGCCCCCTCGATCACGGCCACGAACTCCTCCGGCCGCCACCTGTGCGTCGTCCAGCGCACGCCCTCCCTGCCGTACGCCTCCGTCCGGACCAGATCCCCCTCCCCCACATGCGTCCCGGTGAGGAAGTGCCCGCCAGGCTTCAGCGCCCGCGCGAACAGACCGAGCACCTGCGGCAGGACCTCCCGCGGGAGGTTGAACAGCGACCACCACCCGAGCACTCCGCCCAGCGACCCGTCGGCGAGTTCGAGGTCGGTCGCCGAGGAGACGCTGAAGCGGCACTGCGGGTGCAGCCGGCGGGCGTTCTCGATCATTCCGGGCGAGAGATCCACGCCGGAGGCGTCCAGGCCGCGTTCGGCAAGGTACGCGGTCACCTGGCCCGGTCCGCAGCCGACGTCGAGCACGGGGCCGGAGTCGCCCACGGTGTCGGCGAACACGTCGACCGCGGCCTTGAGCCAGGGGTACCTGCGGATGTCGGCCATGCCGGTCGTCTGCATCAAGTGGACGTAGTCGTCGGCCACTTGGTCATAGGACGTGCGGACGGCGTCGAGGTCTGCCGGACGGTCGATACGGGGGGTGTCAGCGCGCATCCCGCCAACGTAGAGCAGGGGTCTGACAGCGGCGCGGGGCGCCCGTCAGTCCTTGCGGCCCACGCCCGCGTAGATGCCGACCTCCCGGAACCGCTCGGGCGGCGGCATGTCCGGGCGCCAGAACGGGACCTGCACCAGGCCGGGTTCGACCAGGGCGAAGCCGTCGAAGAACGGCTCGATCTCCGCGTGAGGGCGCAGATTGAGGCCCGCGGTGGCCTTGTTGTAGACGGCCTGCGCGTCGGTGCGGTCGGCGAAGTCGCCGGTGGCGTGCGAGAGCACCAGGAAGCTGCCGGACGGCAGCGCGTCGCGCAGGGTGGCGACGACCTCCCGGGGCCGGTCCTCGTCGGTGAGGAAGTGGAGCACGGCCACCAGGAACACCGCGACCGGCTCGTCGAAGTCGATGACCCGGCGGACATCGGGGTGGTCCAGGAGGGACCGCACGTCGCGGACGTCGGCCTGCACGATGCTCGTCGCGCCGGCCTTGCTGAGCAGCGCGTCGGCGTGGGCGCGGACGATGGGGTCGTTGTCGACGTACACCACGCGCGTGTCCGGCGCGGTCTCCTGGGCGGTCTCGTGCACGTTCGGGGCGGTGGGCAGGCCCGTGCCGATGTCGAGGATCTGGCGGATGCCGTCGGCGACGACGTGGCGGACGGCGCGCTGGAGGAACGCCCGGTTGGCGCGCAGCCCGATCCGCGCCTCGGGGGCGGCGGCGACGAGTTGTTCGCCGGCCTGGCGGTCGACCTCGTAGTTGTCCTTGCCGCCCAGCAGGTAGTCGTAGATCCGCGCGGGATGCGGCCTGCTGACGTCGATCTCCTCGAAACGGAAGCCCTCCGTTGTCACACTGCGCTCCTCTCGACGTCCGCCACATTAGTACGGCAATACGGCCCCGGTTCGGCCTCCTGCCCCGTCATCGCGTACGTGGAACCATGTGCCCACCGACGAGAGGGAGTGCCATGCCGGACTACGGCATCGACCGGATCCCCGGCCCGGCCGCCGCGAGCGAGAGCGAGGGCGTCAAGGCGATCGCGGCGGCGGGCGGGCTGCACACGTACCAACTGAAGCTGCACGCCGAGTACGGCCCGCTCGTGCGGTTCCCCTTACCGGGCGCCGACATGGCGGTATCGGTGGCCGACCCGGTACTGCTGGAGGCCACGGCGGAGATCGACAAGCGGCCGGAGAAGCTCTTCGCGTTCCTGGAGCCCCTCCAGGAATCGGGCAACCTGCAGACGCTCCCGGCCGCCGAACACGGGCCCTGGCGGCGCGTGATGCTGGAGGTACTGGCCGGACGGCCCGCGCACGAGGCGCACTTCGCGCAGTTCGCGGCGCTGACGACGGCGATGGCCGACCGGTGGGCGGAGCGGGCGGGGCACGGTCCCGTAGAGCTGCAGAAGGACCTCAGCAGGCTGTCGCTGCAGATGGTCTGCGAGTTCGCGCTGGGCAGCGGCCTGGCGTCGGAGGAGTCCGCGGGGCGGGTCGTCTCGGCGTTCGAGGACCTGCTCACCGACTACCTGGCGCGGCTCTACCAGGCGGACGTGGCAGGCCCCGCGGAGGAGCGCCGCGCCCGCTCGGACCGGGCCCTGGCCTATCTGCGTACGACCGTCGACCAGGTGCTCGCGGCCCACGGCGAGCGCGGCCCCGCCGCGGAGACCGATCACAGCGACATGATCGCGGCCCTGATCGCGGCGGGCGAGTCGCCGGCACGGATACGCGACACGGTGCTGATGACGATGATGGCCGCCCAGCACACCACCGGCGTCGCCATCTCCTGGGCGCTCTACCTGCTCTCCCGCCACCCCGAGGCGGCAGCCCGCACCGCCGCCGAACTGGACCGGGTCCTGGGCGCCCGCCCCACGCCCGCCTACGCCGACCTCAAGCGCCTCACCTACCTGGACACGGTCCTCCGCGAGTCGATGCGCCTGTACCCACCCGGCCCGTACGGCGCCCGCGAAACCACCGCCGAACTCCGCATCGGCGACTACACCCTGCCCGCGGGCACGACGATCTTCTACCCGTTCTGGGCCGTCCACATGAACCCGGCACACTGGCCGGCCCCCCACCGCTTCGACCCGGACCGCTTCACCCCGGAAGCCTCCGCGGCCCGCCACCGGCTCGCGTACATCCCGTTCGGCATCGGCCCACGAAGCTGCGAGGGCGCGGCACTGGCACTGGTCGAGGCGAAACTGGTCCTGGCGGTCCTGCTGAAGCGGTTCCACCTCACGCTGACACCGGACCAGACGGTGACGCCGGTGGAACGCTTCGTCCTCTGGGCAGCGGAAGACATCCACATGAACCTCACCCCCCGCTGACCGCAGCGCACGGTGCATGTTCTCCGAGGGCCCTGGGGTTCATCGGCGTTCAGTGGGGGTGCCTGCGAATGAGAACGTTGCCGTCGCTGACGGCCGACAGGTCCCCCACCGCGCGGGCCGCTGCGCGCGCGGCGGCCAACTCGGCGCACCGGACGCAGCCGGGGACCGGGGTGGCGTCTGGGATGGGCCATATACCCGGCAGGTAGACCGGGTCGCTCATAGAGATGCGGTCCCCGGGAGCGGACATGGTCACCGCCCCCCACGGCAGCGGCGGCAGCGGCACGGCGGCATGGTGATGCTGAGCAGGGGAGGCTCGCAGTCGCGTGCGTAGAAGCGCTTTTCAGGCTCCCATGTCCTTCCGCTGTCGTGGGACACACGCAGCGTCATCAGAGGGCGTTCAGGCGCCGACGGCGCCTTGTGCTTGACGGTCATGGGCCCAGGTAATCGCCGCATGCGGCTGCGCGGTGGACACAGGGGCGGACCCCGGGCCGGACTTTCGCGTTCGTACCGGACGTTCACCGGGAACGTCCGCTACTACGGTGTGGTGCCAGCAGCACGGCCAGGGGCGCTATATGACTGAGCAGACGGACTTTCAACAGGCGTGTGCGGAACGGGGCTGGGCGACGCCCGGCCGCTTCTTACGGGTGTTCGCGGAGACCGCGGCTCTGATCGGGGAGCCGGTGACGATCACAGACCGGCAACTGCGCCGGTGGCGGGAGCCCCACCCTCCGCGCCCACGATCCCGTGCCTGGCGAGTGCTCCACGCGATGTTCGGCATCAGCCCTCTCGCGCTGGGCTTCCCCGGTCCGGCGCCGACCGACGCGGCGGACACCACAGCCGGGGAGCACAGCCGTGCGGCGGGTGTCGCCCGCCGCGGCTTCGTCGCCGACACCCTCGGCGCTGCGGCCGGCCTTGCGCTCGTCACGTCCACTCCGGACGCCGTAGGCACCGCTCACGTGGAAGAGCTACGCGAAGGTCTGCGGTCGCTGTACGCCCTCGATGACGCCTACGGCGGCGAGGACGTACGTTCGCTAGCGGCCCGGCACCTTCGCCGCATCCGCCGCGTGATCAACACCGGCAGCTATCCAGTGAGCATCGGCCGCCAACTCGAACTGCTCGCCGGTGAAACCGCCGAGCAATGCGCGTGGCTCTACTACGACGCCGACGATCAGACGTCGGCCCGTCGCTACTGGGGCGAGGCGCTGACCACCGCCACCATGCTCCGGGACGCGTCGCTGGAGGTGCTGGTGCTGGCGTCCCTGTCCATGCAGGCCACTTACGAGGAACGTCCGCGGGACGGCTACAACCTCGCCCGCGCGGCGCGGCAGCGCGCCGAGGGCATGGCATCGCCGGTGCTGTTGTCCCTCATCGCTGCGAGAGAAGCCCGCGCGCTGGCGGTGATGCGCGAGGGCCGGGCCGCCCGGCAAGGGCTCTCGCAGGCAATGCGCATGGTCGAACGCGCCGACCGGGGCCGGCCTCCGCCGGAGTGGGCAGCCTTCCATGGCCCGGCCGAGCTGGAGTACGCACACGGCCTCATGTACGCCGACGAGGACCGGCACACGGCCGCGGTGCCGTTCCTGCGCGCCGCCCTGGCCCACCAGGACCGCGCGTACGGCCGCAACCGGGCCCTGTACCGACTCACGCTCGCCCGCGGCCTCATCAAAGCCCGCGAGGTCGACGAAGGTGCCGCGGAGGCGATGGGTGCGCTTGAGCAACTGGCAGAGGTCGAATCTCAGCGGGTGAACCGCCGCGTCGTGGAAGTGCGGAACCTCCTCGATGCGGCTTATACCACCGTCGCCCGCGAGACATCCGAGGCGCTGGCCGCATATGTCCGGTGAGGAGGGCCGTATGGCTGAGGTGACGGTGCAGTGCTACGACGGGGCCGCGGCCGCGGAGAAGCTTGAGACGTTCCTGCCCGCGTACCGGGAGGTCTACGCCGAGCCGCCGTACTGCGAGGGCCCGGAGGACGTCGCCGGCTTCGCCGAGTTGTTCGCCATCCAGTCCGGGCGGCCCGGCTTCCGTGTGGCGCTGGCCGTCGACGGCCGCGAGGAGGTCGTCGGCTTCGCCTACGGCTTCCGCCTGCCGCCGGACACCGGTTGGTGGCGCAACCTCCTCCGGCCCCCGCCGGCCGAATTCACCGCCGAGGACGGGCAGCGCACCTTCGCCGTGATCGAGCTGGCCGTGCGCAAGCCCTGGCGGCGGCAGGGAGTTGCACGCCGGCTGCACGCCGCGCTCCTCGACGGCCTGGCGGTGGAGAGGGTGACGCTCACGGTGCGGCCGGAGCCCGAGGCGGCGCCGGCGCAAGCCGCGTACGGGTCGTGGGGGTACCGGAAGCTCGGCAAGTCACAGCCAGCAACCACCGCCCCGGTGTACGAAGCGATGGTTCTGCAACTGCGCCCCTCTTGAGGTGGGCACGAACTGCGCACCACTGCGCAGTCCTGTTCCCGTGGGGCCCCCAAAATCTGGACACGACCAGGCCCCGACCGCATGCCTGCTGGTCAGGGCCTTGGTGTGTGGGTGCCCCCAACGGGATTCGAACCCGTGCTACCGCCTTGAAAGGGCGGCGTCCTGGGCCACTAGACGATGAGGGCCGACGGCCCGCCGGGGCGCTGGCTGAGCCGCGCTCGGGGGCTCCAGCAGGATATGGGATGGCGGGGGAGATCGCCAAAACGATTCCTGCCCGGCCCTCGCGCGCATCCGGCGGGCCGTGGGACTGAGGGGCCCGGGGAACCCGGGAGGGGTCAGGCGATGACGAAGAGGAGGGAGGCGAGGCCGAAGGCCGAGAGGCCGATCGTCGTCTCCATCACCGTCCAGGTCTTCAGCGTCGTCTTCACGTCCATGTTGAAGAACCTCCCCACCAGCCAGAACCCCGAGTCGTTCACATGGCTGGCCGTGACCGACCCCGCCGCCGTGGCCAGCACGATCGCCGCGAGCTGCACCGCGTTGTAGTCCGCGTCCAGCACGACCGGCTGGATCAGTCCCGCGGCCGTCGTCAGGGCGACCGTCGCGGAGCCCTGCGCGATGCGGAGTGCGGTGGCGACGACGTAGGCGACGACGATGACCGGCAGGCCCAGGTCGCTCATCGCGTCGGCGAGGGCGTCGCCGATGCCGCTGGCGCGCAGGACGCCGCCGAACATGCCGCCGGCGCCGGTGATGAGGATGATCGCGCAGACCGGGCCGAGCGCGGAGTCGACGAGCTTCTCGATCATCTCCAGGCCCTTACCGCGCCGCGTGCCCAGGACGTACGACGCGACGAAGACCGTCAGCAGCAGCGCCACCGGCGTCGAGCCGAGGGCGCGGGCGACGTTGTACCAGGACTCCGTGTCCTCCACCCAGCCCGCCGCGCGGGCGGTGTCCAGGCCGGTGTTGGCGAAGATCAGCACCAGCGGGAGCATGAGCAGGCCGATGACGGTGGCCGCGCTCGGCGGGTCGGTGTCCTTCTCCTCCTGCGGGCCGCCGGTGAGGATGTCCGGCACCTGGAGGACGATCTTCTCGCCGATCCACAGGCCGTAGAGGTAGCTGGTGACGTACCAGATCGGGATGGCCATGACCACGCCGATCGCCACGACCAGACCCACGTCCGCGCCAAGCAGTTCGGTGGCGGCGACCGGGCCCGGGTGCGGCGGCACGAAGACGTGCATGACGGAGAACGCGCCGGCGGCGGGCAGCCCGTAGCGCAGGACGCCGCCGCCGAGGCGGCGGGCGACGGTGAAGACGATGGGCAGCATCACGACGAGGCCGGCGTCGAAGAAGATCGGGAAGCCGAAGATCAGCGACGCGACGCCGAGTGCGAACGGGGCGCGGTCCTCGCCGAACTTCCGGATCATGGCGTCCGCGAGGCTCTGCGCGCCGCCGCTGACCTCCACCAGCCGGCCCAGCATCGCGCCGAGGCCGACGAGCAGCGCGACGCTGCCCAGCGTCGTGCCGAAGCCGTCGGTCGCCACGGGGACCACCTGGGCGGCCGGGATGCCGGCGGCGAAGGCGGTGAGGATGCTGACGGTGACCAGCGCGAGGAAGGCGTGCACGCGCAGGTAGATCACCATGAACAGGAGCACGGCCACGGCCGCGCCGGCTATCGCGAGCAGCGGGCCCGCGGACATCGTCTGGGTCCAGTCTTCGACCTCTTGGGCCAGATGCACCGTCGTCATCGGAAAAGCTCCATCGCTTCTCGGGTACGGGGACGGGGGTGAGGAGGGACGGGTCGGTCGAGCGGGTCGGGTGGGTTGAGCGAGTCGAGCGGGCTGTGGGTCAGGAGGAACGGGGGCGTTACCTGTGCGGTGGGGGCTGCGGCAGGGCCAGGCGGCGTAGCGCCTCCTCCGCCACCTCCTCCGGCGTCCCCCCGATCTCCACCGCCACCCCGTCCTCGTCCGCCGTCAGCGGCTCCAGGTCCGCCAACTGCGAATCCAGCAGCGCCGGCGGCATGAAGTGGCCAGACCTGCCGCCCAGTCGGCGGGCAAGCGTGTCGTGGTCGCCGTGCAGGTGGACGAAGCGGACGCGGGGGCCGGCCTCGCGGAGGATGTCGCGGTAGGCGCGCTTGAGGGCGGAGCAGGTGACGATCGCGTTCTCGCCGGCGTCCGCCCACCCCGCCAGCCACGCGGCGATCGCCCGCAGCCACGGCTCGCGGTCGGCGTCGGTGAGGGGGGTGCCGGCGCGCATCTTCTCGATGTTCGTACGGGGGTGGAAGTCGTCGGCCTCCGCGAGCGCCCAGCCGAGCCGGTCGGCGAGGAGCCGGGCGACGGTGCTCTTGCCGGCGCCGGAGACGCCCATGACCACGAGCCCGGTGTGGGTGCCCGGGGTGCCCGGAGTGGTCGGGTCGGTCGGCCCGTGCGCGGAAGGCAGGGACATCAAGACCTCCCTGGAATGGTGTTACCAATCGCCGGGAAAGGTAGCACCAACGTGCGAGAACGGGGAAGGGCCCTGCCCGGGATACTCTTCAGCGGTGGAGCTACGGGGCGTTGGCCATGGGAAGCGGGAGAACGAGACGTCCCCGCCGCCCCCCGCCGCCGACGCCGCCGTCCTGCACAGCTCCGTCCTCGACACCATCGGCGAGGAGATCACCGGCGACGCCCTCCCCGAGGGCCACGTGCTCACGCTGGAGCAGATCCGCGAGCGCTTCGGCGTCTCCCGCACCGTCGCCCGCGAGACCATGCGGATCCTGGAGTCGATGGGCCTGGTCCGCTCCCGCCGCCGGGTCGGCATCACCGTCCAGCCCCGCGCCTCGTGGAACGTCTACGACCCCCGCGTCATCTGGTGGCGCCTCTCCGGGCCCGGCCGCAACGCGCAGCTCCGCTCGCTGACCGAACTCCGCATCGCCGTCGAGCCGCTCGCCGCCGGTGCCGCCGCCCGCAGTGCCTCCGCCGCGGAGCGCGAACGGGCCACCGAGATCGCCGCGACCCTCCGCACCCTCGGCGAGGCCGGCGACCTCGACCGCTTCCTGGAGGCGGACATCGCCTTCCACACCCTGCTGCTCCAGGCCAGCGGCAACGAGATGTTCGGCGCGCTCGCCGACGTCGTCGCCGTCGTCCTCCAGGGCCGTACCCAGCTCGGCCTCATGCCCCACCACCCCGAGCCCGCGGCCCTCGACCTGCACGAGGCCGTCGCCGACGCGGTCGCGGGCGGCCGGCCGCGGGACGCGGAGACCGGGATGCGGGAGCTGCTGGCGGAGGTGCGGCACGCGATGCTGCCGCTGTGGGAGCCGCGTACGCGCAGGGGGTGAGCGCGCGTACGGGCCCGTCACGCTCACCGGGGACGCGCGCCTGCGTCCCGTACGCCCGTCCCCGTACGGCAACGGGCCCCGCCCGTCGTCCTTCGACGACCGGCGGGGCCCCTCGGCTGTCCGGCTCCTCCGAGCCGGCAGCCGTCAGTGCTTCTCCAGCTCCACCTTCGGCAGGATCTTCGCGAGCGGCGCCGGCAGCCACCAGGCGCGCTTGCCCATCAGCTCCATCGCCGCAGGCACGATCATGCATCGGATGATGACCGCGTCGACGAAGATCGCCACCGCGAAGGCCAGGCCCGACTGTTGCAACATCCGTGTCGGGCTGAGGATGAAGGCCGCGAAGATCACGATCATGATCGAGCCCGCCGCCGTGATCACCGAGCCGGTGTGGGCCAGGCCCTCCCGTACGGCGCGCGAGGGGTCGCCGTCCTTGGAGTTGACCCATTCCTCGTGCATCCGGGAGATCAGGAAGATCTCGTAGTCCATCGAGAGGCCGAAGACGATCGCGAAGATCATCACCGGCACGTACGCCTCGATCGGTCCGCCCTCGAAGCCGAACCGCCCGTCCTGGAAGACCAGCTTCATCACGCCCAGCGCGGCGCCGATGCTGAGGAGGTTCAGGAACGCGGCCTTCAGGGGGATGAGAATCGACCGGAAGACCGCCATCAGCAGGACGATCGCGAGCCCCACGACGATGATCATGAACAGTGGCATCCGGTCGGCGAGCTTGCCGGCGTAGTCCTCGGACGCCGCCGTGCCTCCGCCGACGAGATACTCCGCGCCGTTGTCCGCCGTCAGCCCCGGCAGCACGTCGTCGCGCAGGGTGCCGACCAGCTCCGTGGTCTCCTCGTCCTGCGGCGAGGTGACGGGGAAGACGAGGACCGTCGCGGCCTCGCCGTCCGGCGTGGGCATCGGGTCTGCGGCGGCCGCGACGCCCTCGGTCTCGCGGAGCGTCTGCGCCGCCGCCGTGGCGGCCTCCGTGGCGCCGCCGTCGCCGCCGTCGGTCACGACCAGCAGCGGGCCGTTGAAGCCGGGGCCGAACCCGTCGGAGAGCAGGTCGTATGCCTGGCGGCTGGTGGTGTCGCTCGGGTCGTTGCCCGCGTCGTTGAAGCCGAGGCGGATGCTCAGTGCCGGGAAGGCGAGGGCGCCGAGGAGCACCGCCGCCGTCAGCAGGGCGGCGAGCGGGCGCTTCTGCACCGCCGTCGCGAGCTTCCGCCAGCGCTCGCCGTCCTGGGACTTGCCCTTGGCCTTGCGCTTCTCGGCCCGCGCGAGGAACTGGCGGGCGAAGCGCTTGCCGAAGATGCTGAGGAGCGCGGGCAGCAGCGTCAGCGAGGCGATCATCGTCATCAGCACGGTCAGCGCCACGGACAGCGCCATGCCCTGGATCGAGCCGAGCCCGAGAGCGGTGAGGCCGAGCAGCGCCAGGAGGACCGTGCAGCCGGCGAAGAACACCGACCGGCCCGCGGAGTCCATGGCCGTGATGGTGGCCCGTTCCGGCTCCACGCCCTTCACGAGTTCGGTCCGGTAGCGCGCGAAGATCAGCAGCGCGTAGTCGATGCCGACGCCGAGGCCGACGAGGAACATGACCGGTGGCGTCCAGGACGCGATGGTGAAGAGGTGCGACGCCAGGATGATGACGCCGACCGTCGAGCCGACCGCGAAGAGTGCGATCACGATGGGCAGGCCGGCCGCGATGAAGGTGCCGAACATCAGCACCAGGATGACCAGCGCGGCGACGAGGCCCACCATCTCACCGACGCCGGTCTCGCCCTCCGCCAGCGCCCGGACGGCTTCACCGCCCAGCTCGACCTGGAGTCCCTCGCCCTCGATCTCCTGCGCGGCGTCGAGGATGCGCTCGGTGTCCTCCACCGGCATGTCCACCGATGCCACCTCAAGCTGCACGGTGGCGTAGCCGATCGTGCCGTCCTCGGAGATGGCGTTCGGGTTCTCGTAGACGCTCTGGACGCCCCCGACGTTGGGCAGCTTCGCGACCTCCGCGAGCATCGGATCGACGCGCTGCTGCACCTGGGCGAGCCCGCCCTCGTCGTGCAGGACGATGTCGACGGTGTCCCCGGCGCGCTCCGCGCCGTGATCCTTCAGCAGGTCGGAGGCGGCCTGCGCCTCGGTGCCGGGGAGGGACATGTCGTCCTTGTAGGTGTCGCCCACGGCGGTGGCAACGCCGTACACGCCGAACAGGACCACCACCCACAGGATCACGGCGAGCCATTTGCGTCGGTAGGCGAAACCCCCGACCCGGACGAACACCCCCTTTTGCAGGGGCGGTTCCGCGGTTTCTTCTCGATTATCGGTAATCGTCATGGTCTCTTCCCCGGAGGGTCGTCAAGCGTCCCCGGGGTGGCCCCGGGCTTCCGTAGCCTGTTGACGACGTAGCCCTTCGAGGTGTGACATGGACACTCGTCGGAACCGGGCCGTGTCACCATGTGACCGGCCCTTCGGCTGAACGGGACAGGGGAATGACGAATCGGGACGCGCAGGACGCCGCACCGGACACCAGACAGGGCGCCCCGCGGGACACGGAGGAAATGCTCGCACGGTCTTTCGAGGCCAGCAGGCCGCGGCTGCTGCGTGTGGCGTACACGATGACCGGCTCCCTGGTGGAGGCCGAGGACTGCGTGCAGGAGGCGTGGCTGCGGCTGCGGCGGCTGGACGACCCCGGCTATGTCCGCGACCTGGGCGCCTGGCTGACGACGACGGTCAGCCGGCTGGCGCTGGACGCGCTGAGCAGCGCGCGGGCGCGGCGCGAGCAGTACGTGGGCACGTGGCTGCCCGAGCCGCTGGTCGCGGGCCGCTCCGACGACGACCCGGCCGACCGGGTGACGCTGGACGAGTCGGTGAGCATGGCGCTGCTGGTGGTGCTGGAGCGGCTGTCGCCTGCCGAGCGCACCGCGTTCGTGCTGCACGACGTCTTCAGCGTGCCGTTCCCCGAGATCGCCGAGGTCGTCGGCCGCTCGCCGGCGGCCGTGCGGCAGTTGGCGTCGCGGGCGCGGCGGCAGGTGGAGGACGGCAGGCCGCGGACGCCGGCGACGGAGACGCAGCAGCGGGAGCTGGTGGCGGCGTTCACCGCGGCGTGCCAGGACGGCGACCTGCCGGGCCTCATCGCGCTGCTCGACCCGGACGTGGTGCTGCGGGGCGACGGCGGCGGCAAGGCCGTCACGCTCCAGCGCACCGAGCGCAAGTCGGGCCGGGTGGCACAGATGATCGTCGCGTACGCGGGCTACGTGGGCCCGTTGCACATCCGCCCGATCGAGGTCAACGGCACGGCAGGGCTGGCGATGCGGGGCAACGACGGGCACCTGTCGGTGCTGTCGTTCACGGTGGACGCGGGGCGGATCACGGCGATCGACATCATGCGCAACCCCGACAAGCTGGCGAGGGTCCCCGACCTGGACTGACCGGGGGCCACCCGCCGCGGCGGCCCCCGTGGCACCTTGCGCTCAGCTCCGCGGCACCGGGAAGGCCACCGGGCTGCGCTGCCCGGCGCGGTTCACGGCCCGTAGGCCGAAGAAGACATTGTCCTTCGACGCCCGCACGGTGTGCCGGGTCACGTCGCCGACCGGCTCGACCTGCGTCCACTCCGGCGCCGTCGTCTCCCGCCGCACCACCTCGTACCCGGCGAGGTCCGGCTCCGTACCGCGGTCCCAGATCAGCTCCGTGTCGTTGGTCAGCGCGGAGGTGACGATGCCCACGCCCGTCGGCGTGCCCGGGGCCTGGGCGAGGGTCCAGACGGCGGCGAGGTTGACCCGCGCGACGCGCGCGATGTAGCCGAAGTCGCAGAACTCGGGCAGGTCGCCGTACTGCTTGCCGTCCTCCACGCGGACGTCCTGGTGCTGGTGCGCGTAGTCCTCTGCGGGCTCGGTGAAGCGGGCGGCGGGGAAGCGGCGTTCGAGGAACGGGATGTGGTCGCCGCCGCGGAGGTAGCGGTCGCGGCGGTAGATCACGCGGACGCCCGTCCCGGTGGCGTCGTTGTCCGCCACGTCGCGTACGAACCGGGCGAGCTGCCGCGCCGGGGAGTCGTTCTCGCCGCCGACGGAGCGGCGGGTGTTGGCCTCGGCGGGGGTCTCGGCGGTGGGGACGCCCTCGGCGAAGAGCCGTACGGTACGCGGGTCGCGGGTGCCGTCGTCGGCGGTGGAGCTGCCCACGATGTCGTTGGTGAACATGCCCTGGACCCGGGTGCCCCTGATCCGGAACTGCTCCGCCATGTGCGCGGCCCCGTACAGCCCCTGCTCCTCCCCCGCCACCGCGGCCAGCACGATCGTCGCGGCGGTGCGGCGGGTGGCCAGCACCCGGGCCAGCTCCATGGCGACGGCGACGCCGGAGGCGTCGTCGTCGGCGCCGGGGGCGTCGGAGGTGGCGTCCATGACGTCGCTGGCGCGGGAGTCGTAGTGGCCGGAGACGACGTAGACGCGGTCGGGGTCGGTGTCTCCGCGCAGGGTGGCGAGGACGTTGGTGATGCGGGTGGGGACGGGGATGCGGTTGGCGGGCTGCTGGACGTACGACTGCAGCTCGACGGTCATCCGGCCGCCGGAGGCGGCGGCGTGCTGACGCATCCGGCGGTGGATCCAGTCGCGGGCGGCGCCGATGCCGCGGTCGGGGTCGTCCTGGGTGGAGAGGGTGTGCCGGGTGCCGAAGGCGGCGAGGCGGCGTACGTCGGCCTCGATCCGTCCCGCGTCCACCTCGGCGAGCAGGGCCCGCAGCTCCCGTCCTGGCCGCTGGACGGTGGCGGGCGGGCGGCCGGAGCCCTGGTCCGCGGGCGCGGCGGGGCCGCTCGCGGCGGCCGGCCCGGCCGTGACCCCGGCGGCGGCGGTGGCGGCGGCACCGGCCGCCAGGACGGTCCTCCGGTTCGTACCTCGCGGTTGCGGCGACACGGGGTCTCCCCTCCGTAAAACTGGCAGTGGCCATGTCAATTACGGGCGCTGCCATGCTCGTTGACGCCAAGGCACCTGACAACCCCGCGCCACGCCACCGCGCCACGACCCCGCGTCGCGACCGGGGAGGCGCGTGCGGGGCCGGGCGGAGGCCGGAGCGGAGAGGGGCGGAGACGGGGCGGCACCTGGCGGGAGACAGCACCCCGCGGCCGGCCACACCCCCGACGCGGACGCCGGCGCCGCCGCCTCCGGACGGTGCCCGAGCTCCTGTTCCCGTACCACCCGCAGCCCGCAGGCGGGAGCCGATCCCGTGCGAGACGCCCCCACGCCGGTGGTGGGCCGGGTGGGGGCGTCGGGCCCGGACGGGGTGGTCCGGGGCGGCGGGCGGGGGAGGGTCCGCCCGGCCGGTCAGGGGGCGGTGCCCCAGGTGAGCGTGCCGGAGGTGTAGACGCCGACCCGCGGGTTGTCCGCGTAGCCGGTGTTCGTCGCGCGGCTGTAGTCGTCCGACTCGTCGAAGTTCGACCAGTCGCTCTTCGCCAGCCGCACCTGGATCTCACCCGTCGACGCGCCCGGCGCCAGCGTGCCGGAGCCGAAGCCCACCTCCAGGTACCGGTCCGCGCCGGGTGCGGAGGATCCGGACGCGCTCACGCCGTGCGTGACGCTCCCGCAGCCCACGACGGCCCAGTCGCACCAGGTGGCGAACGACGTCGCGCCGGAGTCGCCGCTGAACCAGTAGCGGACCTTGACCGTGGCCAGGTTCACCGGCGTGCTGCCGGTGTTGACGAGCTGGAGGCCCATCCGGATCTGGTTGTCGGCCGCGGCCGTGTCGGTGTTCTTGTACTGCGCCTTCACCGCGCCGCCCCCGCCGCCGTCGCTGCCGGTGGTGGCGGTCACCGTGGGCGTACGCGCCGAGGCGTTGCCCGCCGCGTCGCGGGCGCGGACGGCGTAGGCGTACGAGGTGCTCGCCCGCAGCCCACTGTCCGTGAACGAGGTGCCGGCCGTCGAGCCGACCTGCGTGCCGTCGCGGAAGACGTCGTACGCGGTGACGCCGACGTTGTCGCTCGACGCCGTCCACGACAGGGAGGCGCTGGCGCCCGTCGTCCCGGTCACCCGGAGCCCGGTGGGCACGGTCGGCGCCTGGGTGTCGTCGCCGGGGCCCGGGCCGCCGTCGACCGGCGGGTAGGCGTTCGCGACGAGCTGGCGGAACTGCGCGGAGAACCAGTGGCCCGACAGCGGCGAGTCGGCCAGGGCGCCGGTCGGGCTGTTGCCGTTGCGCGGGTTGCCCTCGTAGGTGGGGTCGCACATCCGGTCGAAGCCCTTGCCCTCGTCGTTGTCGATCGCCCGGCTGGAGCCGTCCGACTCGCCCGGGGGCTTGGCCCAGACGTACGCGTCGATCCCCGACTCGGGTGCGGCGGCGGGCCGTTCGCCCAGGCCCGCGCCGGACTGGTTGCACCAGTTGCCGGCGTGGATGCGCCGGTCGACGCGGCCGCCGTTGACGAACTCGTCCACGGAGGTGGTCGGCCCCGGCCCGGTGGGCCGGGCGGCGCCGCCCCAGCCGTTGCGGGAGGTGTCGATCAGCATGCCGATGCCCGGGTCGAAGCCGCCGCGGGAGACGAGCAGGCCGCGCAGCGCCTGGGCGAAGGACAGCTCGTCGACGTACTGGTTCCAGTCGACCCACTTCGCCTGCCGCACCGGGGTGCCGCCCACGTTGCCGCCCACCTCGAAGTACGGCTCGTGCAGGGCGGAGTAGTTGGCCGTGTTGACGATGAAGCCGTGCACGTCCCCGACGGTGGCGCCCTCGGAGGTGGCGGCCTTCTTGAATTCGTCCACGGCGGGCGCCAGGTTGGAGTCCCAGCCGAGCCAGCCGTGGTGGGCGGCGTCGACGTAGTTGTAGACGTTGGGGATGTCGGCCAGCGTGCTCAGCGCGTAGCCGACGCCCTTCTCGTAGTTGCCGAGCTGCTTCATCCGCACGCAGGCGTCCGTGGAGCCGTCGGTGCCGCCGGCGTTGGTGACCATGTTGGGCAGCGAGTCGGGCTCGATGAGCGTGACGATACGCAGGCTCGCGTACTCGGGATCGGCCAGGATGTCCGCGATCGGATCGATGTACTGGGACTTGTAGACGTCGAGTTCCTCGGGCTTCAGCTCGCCGTTGGAGGCGAGCGCGGCGCAGTCGCGGCCCGGCAGGTTGTAGATGACGACCTGGAACAGGTCGGCGCCCTGGTCCAGCGCCTCGTCCAGGTGCCGTTCGAGACCCCAGGCGTCGCCGACGCCGCCGATGGCGGCCCTGCGGTCCATCCAGACGAAGGTGGGCTGGTCGGCGACGGCGGCGCCGCCGTCGGCCGTGGCCCTCGCGGACCACTGGGGGTTCACATACGGGGTGGCGCCGGCGTACGGGTTGTCCACGCGGGCGGCCGCGCCTGCGGCGGGCGCCGCGGTGCCGGTGAGCACCCATGCGGCACCGACGGCGAGTGCGGCGAGGATCGCCGCGGGGCGCCAGGGTCTGCGTCGCGTACGGGCACGGGTGCTGGGGCGTGGTCCGCCGCCACTTCGTCCGGGGCTGCTGCCACTGCTGCTTCTTCGCGCTGTCATCGCGGCTCTCGTGCTCCTCTCGGATAGCGGGACCGGTGGCGGGACGCAGCGGGAAGGCTCTCCCGCCACCGGGGCTTTGCGTGCGTGCGCGGCACGTGGGGGAGTGCCCTCGGATCGACGTGCAGAGCACATGCGCGGCGCATGGCCTGCGACGTACGTGCAACGTGCGTACTGCGTGCAAGGCTTGAAGCTATGGGAGCGCTCCCACCGTCGGGCAAGCCCGCGGGGCTGTCAACCCCCCGCGCACGAACCCGTTCCCGCGCCCCCCGTCTCACCGGCGCGTTCCCCCGTACGGAAGTCTGAAGAATCCGCCGAAGCGCAACCCTTCGGCCGCCGCGTCGTTTTCCGGGCCGGAAACACCTCTCGCACGGACGGGTGGACAATGCTGCGGCAACTGAACAGAGCACTGAGCCGGTTGACCGGCCTCCAGATCCGGCGCGCGCCCAGGCCGCACCGGAAGAAGACGAAGGCCGCCGCCCCCGCCGTGCGCCCCGGCCGCCGGCCCGACTACCGCCCGCCCCGGAACCCACAGGTCGACCGGCTGATCAAGCAGCCCGTCTTCATCATCACCCCGGTACGTTCCGGCGCCACCCTGCTGCGCATGCTCCTCGGCGGCCACTCCCGCCTGCACGCGCCGCACGAGCTGCACGTGCGCCGGCTGGAGGTCACCGCCGGCACCGAGCTGGCCGTCGAGGCGATGAACGAGCTGGACCTCCAGCGCACCGACCTGGAGCACCTGCTCTGGGACCGCGTGCTCCACCGCGAGCTGGTCCGCTCCGGCAAGGACGTCCTGGTCGAGAAGACGCCGAACAACGCCTTCGCGTACCAGCGCATCGCCGCCTGCTGGCCCGACGCCCGCTTCGTCTTCCTGCTGCGCCACCCGGCCTCCATCGCGCAGTCCTGGTACGAGGCCGACCCCTCCAAGCGCACCCCAGAACAGGCCGCGCTCCAGGCCCTGCACTACACCCGCGCCACCGAGCGCGCCCGCCAGGAGCTGCCGGGACACCTCGTGCGCTACGAGGACCTCACCACCGACCCCGAGAGCGTGCTGCGCAGCATCTGCGGCTTCCTCGGCATCCCGTACGAGCCGGAGATGCTCGACTACGGCACCCGCGAGGAGGGCGAGCTGCCGAAGGGGCTCGGCGACTGGAAGGAGAAGATCCGCAGCGGCCGCGTCCAGCAGGGCCGCGCGCTGCCCGAGCCCGCCGAGGTGCCCGAGCCGCTGCGCGAGATCAGCACCGCGTGGGGCTACCTCAGGGACCCCGCGGGAGCGGCCGCGGACGCGGCGGCCGACGACCCCTGCGCCGAGGTCACCGAGGTCTGGCCGCGCGACGGCCTCATCCGCATCGTCGGCCGCCTCGACGGCGTCCCTGCGGCCGGGGAGCCCGCGCCGCGCTGGCGGCTGGCCGTCACGCTGACCGGGTCGCCCGAGCGCCGCCTCGACTACCCCGCGACGCTGCACGGCGAGACGTTCGAGGTCAGCGTGCCCGTCGCCGACCTCGCGCCCTCAGGGATCGCGCTGCCCGCGAAGTGGGACCTCCACCTCACCGCGGGCGCGGGCGCCCGGGAGGTCCGGCTGCGGGCCACCCGGATCCTGGACGACATCGAGCAGAAGAAGAACATCATGGTGTTCCCCGCCCAGTCCGTGTCGTCCGACGCCGACACGATCCAGGTGAAGCCCTACTACACCGTCCGCGACAACCTCTCCATCGCGTGCCAGCTCCGCGACGACCTCTCCCGGACGCTCTCGTGAAGATCCGCTATCTGCTCCTGAACGCGTACGGCAAGGGCGGCACCATCCGCACGGTCTTCAACCAGGCCGGCTCCATGGCCGCCGCGGGCCACGACGTCGAGGTGATCAGCGTCCTGCGCCGCCGCGAGTCGCCGTGGTTCCCGCTGGACCGGCGGGTGCGGGTGACCGCGATCGTCGACTCCTACGGCGCCCCCGCCGTCCCCGAACCGCGGGCGTGGACCGCCCGGTTCAGCAACCACGGCCGGCCCTCCAGGTTCGTACCGAACGGCGAGGTCTCGCGCGAGCACTTCACCCGGGACGTGGAGACCCGGGTGATCCGCTGGATGGCGCGGCTGCGCGGCGGGGCACTCGTCACCACCCGCCCGTCGCTCAACATCCTCGCCGCGCAGCACGCCAGCACCGACGTGGTCCGGGTCGGCCAGGAGCACATGAACCTGGCCACCCACCACCCCGACGTGCGCGCCGCCATCACCCGGCTCTACTCGCGCTTCGACGCGGTCGCCGTGCTCACCGAGCGGGACCGCGAGGAGTACGCGCGGCTGCTGCCCGGCACCCGCGTCGTGTGCATCCCCAACGCCGTCCACACGGGCGCGAAGCGGCAGTCGACGTACGCGAACCGCATCGCGATCGCGGCCGGCCGGCTGAAGAACCAGAAGGGCTTCGACTTCCTCATCCCGGCGTTCGCGCAGGCCGTCGCCACCCGCCCGGACTGGCAGTTGCGCATCTTCGGCACCGGCGACAAGGAACCGCAGCTCCGCCGGCTCATCGAGCAGCACCACGTGTACAACCACGCCTTCCTCATGGGCTTCACGGCGCGGCTCGACGACGAGCTGGCGAAGGCGTCGATGTTCGTGCTGAGTTCGCGCTTCGAGGGCCTGCCGATGGTGATGATCGAGTCGATGACGCACGGCCTTCCGGTGGTCAGCTACGACTGCCCGACGGGACCGGCGGACGTCCTCACCGACGGCCGCGAGGGGCTGCTCGTGCCGCCGAAGAACGTCGACGCGCTCGCGGCGGCCATGGGGCAGATGATGGACGACGAGGGCATGCGCGCGGACATGGGCACGGCGGCGCTCGCCAAGTCGCGGATGTACGCGCCGGAGGCGGTGCATCCGCGGTGGGAGGAGCTGTTCGCGTCGCTGGCGGCGGAGCGGGCGGCGCCGCGGCGGAAGCTGGTACGGACGGCGGCCTGAGGGCCCGTACGGCGCACGGCCCTTGATCCGTCTCCGGACCAAGGGCCGTGCTGCCGTGCTGCCGTGCTGCTGTCCTGCCGTCCTGCCGTTGCTCCCGTACGGGCCGGTCAGCGACCCTTCACGTACGGCAGGTCCGGCATGGAGCGCCCGCGGTCAGCGCGCCCGGTAGGCGTCGAAGATCCGCTGCTGGACGCTGTTGCCCTGCTTGTCCACGGCCTTCGCCTTGAACGACACGGTCTTGCCCGCGGCCGGGTTGACCACGGTCACCTTGCCGTCCCGCACCGGCAGCTCCTTCCAGGTCGCGCCCCGGTCGGTGGAGGCCCACACGGTCAGCGACTTGAGGTTGCTGCCCGCCGCCGAGCCCAGCACCTTGACCGGCACCGACTTCGTCGCGCCCGCGTTGGAGCTGCTCGCCGCCGACAGCGTCGGCGAGTAGCGCACCACGGAGAACGGCAGCCTCTTCGGGCTGTCGGTCCTGGCGGAGGAGAACGTCCAGGTGGCGGTCACCTTCGTGGACGTCTGCGCCACCGTGGCCGGGCGGGTGGAGCTGGTGGTGAGCTGGTAGTCGGCGCTGCCCGACGGCACCGTGAACTGCGTGCCGATCGGGAGGTCGGCCACCGACCCCAGCTTCGTGCCGTTGCGGTAGAGGGTGGTGTCGGCGTTCTCGTAGGCCGAGTAGCCGTAGTGGGCGGGGTTGTCGAGGTAGATCGGGATCAGGGCGTCGATCGTGTTGCCGTCGCGGTAGACGCCGACGTCGCTGGCGAGGATCGGGCCGACGACGGTGGCGTTGAACGACTCCTTGGTCGTGCTGCCCGGGGCGTAGGTGCGCTCGGGTGTGAAGTAGCCGATCTCGGCGTCGTCCCCGGCGAGCTGGTAGTACTCCATGGACCAGTCGATGCTGTCGCCACCGCGCACGTACATCTTGCCCGCGTACGGGATGTCCCGCTCGGTGGGCGTGGTGGACACGATCCCGCTGATCAACGGCAGCAGCCACAGTTCGGCACGCCGGTCTTCCGCCGAGGTGCCGAGCGTGAGGTCGATCGCCGCGAGCTCACTCTGCGGTGTGGCCCGGTTGAGGCCGTTCCACATGGTGGTGCGGTCGGGCTGGCTGTAGACGGTGGCGTACTCGGTGCGCGCCGCGGCGTTCGCGAAGTGCACGTACACCTGCTGGGACAGCTCACCGGGCGCGGTCTGAGGGCCGAGGTGCGCGGTGCGCACATCGGCGTCGCCGGGCACGCCGCTGGTGATCTCCATGCCCGCGTCGGGCGCGGAGACACTCACCGCGAGGTCGACGACGGCGCGCTCGGCGTCCGCGTCGGGGACGGTCACGTTCACCGGCTTGGCGGTCCTGGCGTCCACGGTGACGGTGGTGTCCCCGGTGACGTCCAGGCGCGGCTGGTTGATCCAGTCGTACTCGGTGATGTCCTCGCCCTCGTACGCCCAGACGTCACCGTTGACCACGTAACGGCCCTTGGGCACGCGCACGGTGGCGGTGCTCTCGCCCGCGATGTCCGTCCAGACGTCCCAGTTGGCCTCCTCCATGCCCGCCAGCACCGCGGAGGACTCCGCGGTCGGCTGCCCGTCGCGGCCGAGGAACTTGAGGGTGACGTCGTACGCCTCGCCCTCGCGCTCCACGCCGCCCGGGGTGACGACGCGCTGGCCGTCGCCTGTCGCCGTGACGTACACCGAGTACGCGCCGTTGACGTCCCCGCCGCGGCGGGTGTCGACGGTCACCGGCAGCTCGGCGGTGCCGCCGCCCGGGACGGTGATCACGTCGGTGCCCATGCTGAACATCCCCGAGGGCGCGGCGGCGCCGCCCGGCTGCACGGTGGACGCGGTCAGCGACAGCGTGACGTCCTCGGTGCCCAGGTTCCGGTACGTGATGTTCTTCGTCACCGGCTCGTCGTCCTGGTGCGGCCACTCCTGCTTGCCGAAGCTCAGCGACGCCGGCTCACTCACCACCGACTGCCCCACCGCCTGGTCCGACGCGATGAGCCCGGCGCCCTGGCCGAACGCGCCGCGCTTGGCGGCGGGCTTGGCGGACGCCGACAGCGCGGCCTTGAGCTGCTGTCCCGTCCAGTCCGGGTGCTGCTGCGCGAGCAGCGCGGCGGCGCCCGCGACGTGCGGGGTCGCCATGGACGTACCGTCGATCGTCAGATACCCGGGCGGGTTCTGCCCGACCTCCTGGTCGATGACGCTGCCGGGCGCGGCGGCCGCCGTGATCGCCACGCCGGGGGCGGTGACGTCGGGCTTGACCGCGCTGTCGCCGATCCGCGGGCCGCGGGACGAGAAGCCCGCCAGCCCGCCGTTCGCACCGACCGCGCCCACGGTGAGCGCGGCGTCGGCGGAGCCGGGCGAGGAGATCGTGTGGCTGCCGGAGCCCTCGTTGCCCGCGGCGATGGCGAAGAGCACGCCTTCGTCGGCGGAGATCCGGTTGACGGCCTCCTCCAGCGGGTCGACCCCGGGGGTGTCGCCGCCGCCGAGGCTGAGGTTGACGATGTCGGCGTCCTGGGCGACGGCCCACTCGAAGCCGGCGAGGATGCCGGAGTCGTCGCCGAAGCCGTCGTCGTCGAGCACCTTGCCCGCGAGCAGCTTCGCCTTCGGCGCGACGCCGGTGAACTTGCCGTCCGACTTGGCGCCGGTGCCCGCCGCGATGGAGGCGACGTGGGTGCCGTGGCCGTAGCGGTCCTCGTCGTCGGGGGCGGGGGTGAAGTTCTCGCTGGCGAGGACCTGTCCCGCGAGGTCCGGGTGGGTCTCGTCGACGCCGGTGTCGAGCACGGCGATCTTCACGCCGTCGCCCTTGTAGCCGGCGGTCCAGGCGGCCGGGGCGCCGATCTGCGGCACGCTGACGTCCAGGCTGGCGCGGCGTACGCCGTCCAGCCAGACCCGCTTGACGCCGGACTCGGCGGCCAGCGGCGCGGCGGCGGCGCCGCGCTGGTCGCGGGTCAGCGCCTTCCAGGCGGCGGCGGCCTCGCCCTTGGCGGTGGTGACCGCCTCGGCGTTGAGCCGCGGGAAGCGGTGCTCGACGTCGGTGCCGTCGGCGGCGTGCAGCCGGTTCTGCGCCGCGGGGCTCTCGCCGCGGTAGTCGACGATGAGCTTCAGGCCGGCGCGCTGCTGGCGTACGTACTCGGGGCGGGCCTGGAGCGTGACGTCGAACAGGCGGCGGTCCAGCGTGCCGTCGGCGACGAGCGCGGTGGCGTCGAGCGGGACGACGTAGGTGTGGTCGTCGCGCTCGAAGGTGCGTACAGGTATCCCCTTGCGGCCCGGCCCGCGGTCGATCGCGACGGCCTTGCCCCCGGCGTCGACCCGTACCCGGTCACCGGTGATCAGCGTGACCCAGGTGCCACCCTGCTTCGCGTACTGCGCCGAGCCGTTCCCCCCGGCGGAGCCGGCAGCCGGCGAGGCGGACGCCCCGGGCGCGGCCGTGAGGCCCGCCGTGAGCGCCGTCGCCGCGGCGGCCGCTAAGGCGGCGGCCCCCGCCCTCTTGATATGTCTGCGCACTGAACCCCTCCCATTGCCTCAAGAGGTCAGGAGTCACTGGCGCCCCCGCCCCTCATTCGCACAATGATCCGACAAACCGCACGGAGTGCCCCCCTCCGTTTAACGGTTTCGCCGGGCAGAGGGAGGGGAGTGCAGCTCAGAGGGGTGCTGTGGGGAGTTGTTCAGCGGGCCGTTTTGTTCAGCGGCAACAAGTGCTGCTGTTCGCACGGGCGTTACCCGCCGTACAGCTCACTGCTGGTCCTGCTCGCGGAACTCCGCCCAGATCGCCTTGCCGTCCCCCTGCGGCTCGACGCCCCAGTTGTCGCAGAGCTGCTGCAACAGCAGCACCCCGCGGCCCGACGACGCCATCTCCCCCGGGTGCCGGCGGTGCGGAAGGTTCCCGTCCGCGTCGGCGATCGTCATCCGCAGCACGCGCCGTCCCGGCGGTCCGGTGAGGTCCGCGAGGACGTTGGCGGTGCTGTCGGTGTGCATCATGACGTTCGCGATCATCTCGGAGAGCGCCAGCTCCGCCGCGTCGATCTGGTCCGCCGTCGCCCAGTCGTAGAGCAGGCCGCGCAGTTGGTGCCGGGCGTCGGAGATGCGCTGCTGCTCGGACTGCGGCACCGCCAGGTACATGTGCCGCTCCGACTCCGGGTGCGCCAGCCGGGTCGCGCCCGCGGTGCGGAGCAGGACGAACGCGATGTCGTCCTGGCTGCGCCCGGAGTGCGGCCCGCGGGTGGCGTACGAACCGGGCCCCGTGACCGTGTCCACGATGGCGTCCGCCACCGTCTCCAGATCCGCGCCGAGCGTCGCCCCGAACGCGGCGCCGAGCCGGGCCTGCCCGCTGTACAGGTCGTGGCCGCCGGTCTCCACCAAGCCGTCGGTGCACAGGAGCATGGTCTCGTCCGGGTCGATCTTGTGCTCGGAGAGCGGGTACACCGGGTCGGCCTCGATGCCGAGCGGCAGGCCGCCGTCGCTGGGGTGGATGATCATCGTGCCGTCGGGCAGCGCCACCGCCGGGTCGAGGTGGCCGGCGCGGGCCACCGTCAGCGTGCCGGTCACCGGGTCGGCCTGGAGGTACAGGCAGGTGGCGAAGCGGGCGTCGGCGGGGTCGTCGATCTGCCGCTCGTTGAGCCGGGCGAGGAAGGCGGAGGCCCGGGTCAGCACCGCGTCCGGGCGGTGGCCCTCGGAGGCGTACGCGCGGATGGCGATACGGAGCTGGCTCATCAGGCCCGCGGCCCGTACGTCGTGCCCCTGGACGTCCCCGATGACCAGGGCCGTCTGCCCGGAGGGCAGGCCGAAGACGTCGTACCAGTCGCCGCCGATCTGCAGCCCGCCGCCGGAGGGAACGTACCGCGCCGCCACGTCGAAGCCGGGAACGCGGGCGACCGCAGGCATCATGCTGCGCTGCAGCCCGTCCGCCAGCTCCCGCTCCGACTCGTGCACGTGCGCGTCCGACAGCGCCTGCCCCAGCATCCGCGCCACCGTCGTCAGCACCGACCGCTCGTCCGGCGTGAACGGCACCACGTCCTCGAACGCCGCCATCCACGCCCCGACCGTCCGTCCCTCCGCGATCAGCGGCAGGAACGCCCACGACCCGCGCGGTACGGCCCGGGCGTACTCCCACGCCTCGGGGAAGCGGCGCTGGTACTCCTCGCGTCCCGCGATGTACACGGCGCGGGAAGTGCGGGCCGCCTCCGCGGAGGGGAAGGAGGAGTCCATGGGGATGGTGCGGAAGGGCTCGGTCTCCTCGGGCCTGTAGCCGTGCTGGCCGATGAGGACCAGGTCGTCGCCCTCCACCGCGAAGACCCCCATGCCGTCCGGCGAGAACCCCGGCATCGACAGCGACGCCGCCACCCGCAGCACCTGGTCGGTCGAGCGCGCCTCGGCGAGCGCACGGCCGGCGGAGAGCAGGAACGCCTCGCGGGACAGCCGCCAGTCGCTGGTCCCCGGCGGCCCGTCGCCGGGTCCTGCGGGCGCGTCGATGACTTCCTGGATGGTGCCGACGATGTCGGTCTGCTCCCCCGGCGCCGACTCCAGCGCCCGCATCCGGCAGCGCACCACCCGTACGACGTCCCCGTCGGTGTCGACGACCCGCAGCCGGCCCTCGGCGAGGGTGCCCTCGGCGAGGGCGAGGTCGAGGATGCCGTTGAGCTCGATGAAGTCGACGCCGTGCAGCCGGGCGCGTACCGCGGAGGCGTGCACGGTGACCAGCGCGGGCGGCAGCCCGAGCAGCCGGGCGGCCTGCGGATCCAGCACGACCCGGTCGGTGTGCGCCGCCCAGCGCCAGACGCCCGTACCCAGGCCGGATAGGACCTCTTCGGTGCGCATTGTCCACATTTTATGCTTCAGCAAGCAAAGTGGGCCGCTTTACGGCATTCTTCCCATTCGGGCGAGGCGCGGGCGGGCGGCGGCCGTGCGACATGCCGGGCACCGGCGGGGGGACGTACGCCGATTGAGTCATCCGTCTCTCCTCACCGGGACGGCTTACGGACCGCATCCCGACCGGGGGACGATCGACGAAGGCACGCTTTCGACGCCTACCCGAGCCGAACGGGAGAAGAGCCCTGTGACCTGCGCTGACGATGCCGAACGTGACCGGGTGGCGGCGTTCCGCCGCGCGCTCGGCCTGGAGCATCTGATCGACGTACACACCCACTTCATGCCGCAGCGGGTGCTGGCGAAGGTGTGGGCGTACTTCGACGCCGCCGGCCCGCTGGTCGGCCGGCCCTGGCCGATCATGTACCGGCAGGAGGAGGCCGGGCGGGTGGCGCTGCTGCGCGGCTTCGGGGTGCGCGCGTTCACGTCGATGCTGTACCCGCACAAGCCCGGCATGGCGCGGTGGCTCAACGACTGGTCCGCCGACTTCGCCGCCCGTACGCGGGACTGCCTGCACACGGCGACGTTCTTCGCCGAGCCGGGCGCGGCGGACGACGTACGGCGGGCGGTGGGGCAGGGGGCGCGGGTGTTCAAGTGCCACCTCCAGGTCGGCGCGTACGACCCGAACGACCCCGTGCTCGACGAGGTCTGGTCACTCCTCGCCGACATGGGCCTCCCGGTCGTCACCCACTGCGGCTCCGGCCCGGTCCCGGGCCCGTACACCGGCCCGGGGCCGATCGCGGCGCTGCTGAAGCGGCACCCGCGGCTGCGGCTGATCGTGGCGCACCTGGGGATGCCGGAGTACGAGGACTTCCTGACGCTCGCGGAGCGCCACGAGGACGTCATGCTCGACACGACGATGGCGTTCACCGCCTTCTCCGAGTCCGCCGCCCCCTTCCCGCCCCACGCCCGCCCCCGCCTGGCCGCCCTGCGGGACCGCATCCTCCTGGGCACGGACTTCCCCAACACCCCGTACCCCTACGCGGCGGCGCTGGAAGCGCTGACCACCCAGGACCAGGACGACGACTGGCTCCGCGCCGTCTGCCACGACAACGCGGCCCGCCTCTTCGGGCTGGAGGAGCCCCGCGGCTTCGTTTAGGGGACCAGGCGGGGCTTCTGCTACGCTGATCCAGCGACGTCACGGCCCGTAGCCGACGACGGAGAATCCCGGTAGGGATCACGCATCACACTGTGCGAGACTAGGGCTCGCGCAAGCCTGGTCCTGTGGAGCAGTTTGGAGTGCTCGCCACCCTGTCAAGGTGGAGGCCGCGGGTTCAAATCCCGTCAGGACCGCCACCCTCAGGCACCGCCTGAGGGCCACCCGACTGGGGACCCCGGTCCCCAGCCATCGGGCTGGGTAGCTCAGTTGGTACGAGCGTCCGCCTGAAAAGCGGAAGGTCGCCGGTTCGACCCCGGCCCCAGCCACAAGAGGCCCCCTCTTCGGAGGGGGCATTTTCATGCCCGCCTACGGCACGGGGCGGGGGGAGTGTTCCGCTTCTCTTCATGCAGAGCAAGAGAATACGAAGATGAACCGGCTGAGCGGCGGACAGGTCCGGGAGCTTCCTCTTCGAGGGTCCGACGAGTGCCTTCCTGGCGCACGCTCCGAGTGACGTGGCTCCGGCGCGCCAGGCAGAGGCCGCCTATTCGGCTCTCACGGGATAGTTTGCCGGGTCATGGAGCCCCGATGATGCCCATGGCGAACACCGGGCAGGAGATCCCGGGGGGCGGGGACCGGACCTTCTTCGCCAACACCCTTGGGGCCGCGACCATTTACGAATGAGTCACCGTCCACAGCCAGCCCAGCGGCGTAAGGTTCAGGGTGCGGGCCACCGCTCGGGAGGCGTGGTTCTCGGTCGTCGTGCTGTAGAAGAGGGCTTCCACGCGGGCGCGTTGGAGGTCCGCCCACGCCGCGACCGTGTGCGGGGCCAGGCCCCGGCCGCGGTGCGCCGGGTGGGTCCAGGCACCGGCTTCTGCCGAGGTCGGGGTCGACGCCGGGGTGTGGCAGATCGAGACCGGGGTGTCGTCGTGGACGGCCATCGCCCACGGGCCCAGCGTGCCCGTCGTCAGCTCGGCCCACTCCCCCGGTTCCCAGTTGGCCGGCCGCCGCAGGCTCCGCGCGCGGCGCAGGCCCGCGGCGTCCGACACCAGGAGCGGGAGCGGGGCCGGGGGCAGCGGTGGGAGGGCCGGGGGGAAGACGTAGCTGGGGCCGCCCTCCAGGGTGCCGTCGAGGGTGCGGGCCAGGGCCTCCATCGCGCGCGGGGCCCGTTCCGCCGCGTACGGAGGCGAATCCGACGACAGGGCGCGCTCGTGCTCCGTACCCGCCAGGTCCTCCGCCACCGCCACCAGCCGTGCAACCGGCGACCACGCCCACACCGCCCGTACGCCGGCCGGCGCGCTGACCGTCGGCAGCCCCCCGGCACTCCCCCGCGCCAGCCCGTGCACGCCCGACACCTGCAGCGCCAGCAACCGCCCCTCGTCCCGCTCCATCCCCGCAACCCTACGGCGCGACCCGCTCCCGCCCGCCCGGGTGCCGGTGGCGCCAGGTCCAGAAGACCGCCGTCCCGGCGATCGCCCACCCCGCCAGCACCAGGTACGGGAACGGGTGCTGGTGCCCCGCGAAGTACACCGCCGTGTGCTGGGCGTTGACCGACGCGCCCGGCGGCAGCCAGCGGCCGATCTCCCCCAGCGGCGACGGCAGCAGCGGCCACGAGACCGCCCCGCCCGACGACGGGTTGCCGACGAGGACCATCACCACCCACGTCGGCAGGATCGCCCACCGCCCCATCAGGGTGTTGAACATCGTGAAGACCATCCCCGACGTGAACATCGTCAGCGCCAGCGTCAGCCACGACTGCGGGAACGGCAGCCGCACCACCCCCAGCAGCAGGTCCACGACCGCGTAGATGGTGAACCCGCCGAGCAGCGCGTACGCGGCCGTGAACGCGATCCGCTCCGCCGGGTTCAGCGCGTGCGCGTGCACGCTCAACTGGATCGCGCCCATGAAGCCGACGATCACCGCCGCGAGCGAGATGTAGAAGAGCGCGAGCCCCTGCGGGTCGCCGGACTGCATCGGCTTGATGTCCCGTACCGTCACCGGCACCCCCACCCGCTTCGCCACCCGCGGCGCGTCCTCCATCAGCAGCCGCGCCACCGACGCGCCCGCCGCGCCCGACAGGTCCACCCGCATCCGGTCCTGCCCCACGCGCAGCACGGCGAACACCCGCTGCTCCTCCACCGCGTCCCTGGCCTGCGCGTACGTCCCGTACGGGCGCAGCTCCACCGATG
The DNA here is from genome assembly GCF_002847285.1 of Streptomyces sp. CMB-StM0423. Lineage (NCBI taxonomy): Bacteria > Bacillati > Actinomycetota > Actinomycetes > Kitasatosporales > Streptomycetaceae > Streptomyces > Streptomyces sp. CMB-StM0423. The sequence goes on from NZ_CP025407.1 coordinate 3,655,754, forward strand.
CCTCCAGCGCCTCCTCCAGTCCCCTGACGAACGCCCGCGCGCCCGGCTCGGCGGCCACGTCGCCGACGACCGCGACCGGCAGGTTGTGCGGCGTCGGGTTCGCCATCGCGGCGGTGTACGAACCGGCGAAGAGCCCCGCGACGGCGGCCAGGAGCAGCACCAGCACCACCGGCGTCAGGAACGGCCCGGCGCGGAACGCCCGGATCTGCTCGGGTACGGGCCGCGGGCGGGCCCGCGGGAAGGCGCGCGGGAAGGGCCACCGGGCCGCTCGCCCGCGCGCGCCCCGGGAGCGGCGCAGCCGGGGCCGCGGGCGTACGTGCGCCGGCAGCACCCGCCGCCGGGAGCGCGACCGCCGGACCGGGTGCCGCCGCCGGACCGGGAGTGACCTCCCCGTACCGCCCCCTCGGCGCCCCTCGTCCTCCGTCACAGACGACCAGCTTAGTGTGATTTACGGCTTTCGCCCCATCCGAACCCCCGCCGAAATAGCTCGCCGTCGCCCCCGCCCGGGTGAGATCCTTGACTCCGTATGTCCACTTCCGCCACCTCCAGCCTCGCCGACCTCGGCGCCCGCCTGTCCGCCCTCACGCTCCGCGACGAGCAGCGGCTCGGCCGCCGCCTCGACGGCGCCCGCCGCGTCCGCAAGCCCGAGGCGCGGGCCGCCGTGCTCGCCGAGATCGCCGCCGCGGTCGACGCCGCGGAGCTGACCGCCGAGCGCCGCCGCGCCGCGGTGCCCTCCGTGTCGTATCCGCAGGAGCTGCCGGTCAGCCAGAAGAAGGACGACATCCTCGCGGCCATACGCGACCACCAGGTCGTGATCGTCGCGGGCGAGACCGGGTCCGGCAAGACGACCCAGATCCCCAAGATCTGCCTGGAGCTGGGCCGCGGCGTCCGCGGGCTCATCGGCCATACGCAGCCCCGGCGCATCGCCGCCCGCACGGTGGCCGAGCGCGTCGCCGAGGAGCTGCGCACCCCGCTCGGCGAGGCCGTCGGATGGAAGGTCCGCTTCACCGACCAGGTCGGTGGCGACACCCTCGTCAAGCTCATGACCGACGGCATCCTGCTCGCCGAGATCCAGACGGACCGCGAGCTGCGCCAGTACGACACGATCATCATCGACGAGGCGCACGAGCGCAGCCTGAACATCGACTTCCTGCTCGGCTACCTCGCCCGGCTCCTCCCCCGCCGCCCCGACCTCAAGGTCGTCATCACCTCCGCGACCATCGACCCGGAGCGCTTCTCCCGGCACTTCGGCGACGCCCCGATCGTCGAGGTCAGCGGCCGCACGTACCCGGTCGAGGTGCGCTACCGCCCGCTCCTCGAAGAGGGCGCGGAAGACAGCGACCGGGACCAGATCACCGCCATCTGCGACGCCGTCGACGAACTCCAGGCCGAGGGCGACGGCTCCGGCGACATCCTCGTCTTCCTCTCCGGCGAGCGCGAGATCCGCGACACCGCGGACGCGCTCGCGAAGCAGAAGCTCCGCAACACCGAGGTCCTCCCCCTCTACGCGCGCCTCTCGCACGCCGAGCAGCACCGCGTCTTCCAGCGCCACGGCAACAGACGGGTCGTGCTCGCCACGAACGTCGCCGAGACCTCGCTGACCGTCCCCGGCATCCGGTACGTGATCGACACCGGCTTCGCCCGCATCTCCCGCTACAGCCACCGCACCAAGGTCCAGCGCCTGCCCATCGAGCCCATCTCGCAGGCCAGCGCCAACCAGCGCAAGGGCCGCTGCGGCCGGCTCGCCGACGGCATCTGCATCCGGCTGTACGCGGAGGAGGACTTCCTCGCCCGCCCCGAGTTCACCGACGCCGAGATCCTCCGTACGAACCTGGCGTCCGTCATCCTCCAGATGACCGCCGCCGGCCTCGGCGACATCGAGAAGTTCCCCTTCATCGACCCGCCGGACAGCCGCAACATCAAGGCGGGCGTCCAACTCCTGGAAGAGCTGCACGCGCTCGACACCGCGCAGAAAGCCCCCGGAGGGAGCAAGGGGCAGAGGCTCACCCAGACCGGCCGCAAGCTCGCCCAGTTGCCCGTCGACCCGCGGCTGGCCCGCATGGTGCTGGAGGCCGAGCGCAACGGCTGCGTACGCGAGGTCATGGTCATCGCCTCCGCGCTGTCCATCCAGGACCCGCGCGAGCGCCCCGTCGACAAGCAGCAGCAGGCCGACCAGCACCACGCCCGCTTCCGCGACGAGTCCAGCGACTTCGTGACGTTCCTCAACCTGTGGACGTACGTGCGCGAGCAGCAGAAGGCGCTGTCCTCGTCCGCGTTCCGGCGCATGTGCAAGCGCGAGTTCCTCAACTACCTGCGTATACGCGAGTGGCAGGACATCTACTCCCAACTGCGCACGATCGCCCGCGGCATGGACATCCACCCGTCCGACCAGGACGCCGCGCCCGACCTGGTCCACCAGTCGCTGCTGGCCGGGCTCCTCAGCCACATCGGGCTGAAGGACACCGACGCGAAGAACGAGTATCTGGGCGCGCGCAGCGCGAAGTTCGCCGTCTTCCCCGGCTCCGCGCTCTTCAAGAAGCCGCCGCGCTGGGTCATGTCAGCCGAGCTGGTCGAGACCTCCCGGCTGTGGGCGCGGGTCAACGCGAAGGTCGAGCCCGACTGGGTCGAGCCGCTGGCGCAGCACCTGGTCAAGCGCACGTACAGCGAGCCGCACTGGGAGAAGGACCAGGCCGCGGTCATGGCGTACGAGCGCGTCACCCTGTACGGCGTGCCGCTGGTGGCCCGCCGCTCGGTCAACTACGGCCGTTTCGACCCCGAGACCTGCCGCGACCTGTTCATCCGGCACGCGCTGGTCGAGGGCGACTGGCGGACGCACCACAAGTTCTTCGCCGCCAACCGCCGCCTCCTCACCGAGGTCGAGGAGCTGGAGCACCGGGCCCGCCGCCGCGACATCCTCGTGGACGACGAGACCCTCTTCGACTTCTACGACCAGCGCGTCCCCGCGGACGTCGTGTCGGGAGCGCACTTCGACTCCTGGTGGAAGAAGAAGCAGCGCGAAGAGCCGGAACTGCTCAACTTCGAGAAGTCGATGCTCATCAACGAGCAGGCGGAGGGCGTCACCAAGGACGACTACCCCGACTCCTGGTGGCAGGGCAAGCTGAAGCTGCGGGTGACGTACCAGTTCGAGCCGGGCACGGACGCGGACGGCGTCACCGTGCACGTACCGCTGCAGATCCTCAACCAGGTGGTCCCGGAGGGCTTCGACTGGCAGATCCCGGGGCTGCGCGAGGACGTGGTCACCGAGCTGATCCGCTCGCTGCCGAAGCCGATCCGGCGCAACTACGTGCCGGCGCCGAACTACGCCAAGGCGTTCCTGGAGCGCGCCGTGCCCGTACAGGAGCCGCTGACGTCGGCGCTGGCGCGGGAGTTGCAGCGGATGGTGGGGGTGCCGGTCGCGGCGGAGGACTTCGACTGGGCCAAGGTGCCCGACCATCTGAGGGTCACGTTCCGCGTGACCGACGAACGGCGGCGGCAGCTTGCGGAGTCGAAGGACCTGGAGGAGCTGCGGCTGAAGCTGAAGCCCAAGACGCAGGCGGCGATCACCCGGGCGTTCGACGAGGCGGCGGGCGGCGGGAAGGGCGCGCGCGGCGCTCGTGGCGCCGAGGCGGAGAGCGGCGCCGGCGGGCCCGCGCTGGACCGGCGCACCGGCCTCACCTCCTGGACCGTCGGCACCCTCCCCCGCACCTTCGAGACCCGCCGCGGCGGCCACACCGTCAAGGCGTACCCGGCGCTGGTGGACGAGGGCGAGACGGTCGCCGTGCGGCTCTACGACACGGAGGCGGAGCAGGCCGCCGCCATGTGGACCGGCACCCGCCGGCTGCTCCTGCTCCAACTCCCCTCCAACCCCGCGAAGTTCGCCAACAGCACGCTGTCCAACCAGGCGAAGCTCGCCCTCTCCCGCACCCCCCACGGCGGCGTACAGGCCCTCTTCGAGGACTGCGTGACGGCCTCCGCGGACCGGCTCATCGCGGCCCGCGGCGGGCCCGCGTGGGACGAGGAGGGCTTCCGCAAGCTCTTCGACTCCGTACGGGCCGACATCGTCGACGCGACGATGCAGACCATCCGGCAGGTGCAGGAGGTACTGGCCGCCTGGCACGCCTGCGAGGGGCGGCTGCGGGCCGTCAAGAGCCCCGTGCTGGCCGAGTCCGCGGCGGACGTGCGCGAGCAGTTGGCGTGGCTGGTCAAGCCGGGCTTCGTGACCGGGCACGGCGCCGGCCGGCTGCCGGACCTGCTGCGCTACCTCGTCGCGGCGGACCGCCGGCTGCAGCAGCTCCCGGCGCACGCGGAGCGCGACCGGGCGCGGATGGCGAAGGTCAAGGAGATGCAGGACGAGTACGCGTGGCTGCTGGAGCAGCAGCCGCGGGGGCGGCCGGTGCCGAAGGCGGTGCTGGACGTGCGGTGGATGATCGAGGAGCTGCGGGTCAGCTACTTCGCGCACGCGCTGGGGACGGCGTATCCGATCTCCGACAAGCGGATCGTGAAGGCCGTCGACGCGCTGGTGCCGCCGACGAGGTGAGCCGCGGGAACCGGTTCGACCGGCGGCCTGAGCTGCTGTAGAGTCGGGCACGCGCGTTCGCGCAAGCAAGGTCCTGTGGAGCAGTTTGGAGTGCTCGCCACCCTGTCAAGGTGGAGGCCGCGGGTTCAAATCCCGTCAGGACCGCACAGCCCCCGTAGGCTCTGTCCGAGGCCGCGCCCGCGGCGAAGCCGCAGACAGACGCAGCAAATCCCGTCAGGACCGCACGGTGTGACTCTCATCCGGCCCCGGCCCGTTTTCGGCCGGGGCCGTTCGCGTACGTACGCTCTCCCGTCCCACGTATCACCTCCCGCCACATCCGCGTCGTACGCGGTCTAGACCGGCTGCCCGTTTCCTTGACGGGCGTACGGCCACCGGGTACTCAACGGCTATGACGACGACGGTGCGGCACGAGACCAAGGCCCTTCTGCGCGCCCATCTCTCCGCCGCCTCGTCCTACGGGCATCTCACCCCCCACTGCGCCGTCTGCAGCCGGCTGCTGCGGCTGGCGATGGAGTCGGGCCCGCCGCCGGAGATCGCGGACGCGAACGCCGCGGCAATGGCGAACGACGCGGCGGACCCGGCCGAGCCGGGCGGGGCAACGCTCCCGGCGTAGGGCAGGAGTTGACGGGGGGTCAATATCGCAGCGGTCACCGAGGCCGCAAGCCGACACGACTGTGACGGGGATCACTCATCCGGTTTCGAAACAGGCGGATTTACGTCCCCCTTAGGTCAGGTCAATTTTGTATATGCCATTGCACCCATGCCCGGACGGGCACCGACACGTCCGGACGTCGCGTACGCGAACGGCCCCCGGCAGCCGCCCGGGGAGGGCGGCCACTGGGGGCCGATCGGCAAATCGCGCTGGACCCGGCGGAGTCCAGCGCGATCGATGACGCTGCGTCGCGTGTGGTGCGAGGGGCGTGAGCCGGGCTAGGGGGTCCCGGCCGGCCCCGGCGACGCGGGTAAGTCAGGCCTCGCTGCGCTGCTGCGGAATGCCCGCCAGCAGTGCGCGGACCTCCGCCTCGCGGTAGCGGCGATGCCCGCCGAGCGTGCGGATAGACGTGAGCTTGCCGGCCTTCGCCCAGCGCGTGACCGTCTTCGGGTCAACGCGGAACATCGTGGCTACCTCGGCGGGGGTCAGCAGCGGCTCGGCGTCAGGGGTGCGAGCGGTCATGAGCGGCCTCCTCGGGAGAACCGAACCTTCTCGGTTCTTTCCTCTAAATTCTGCACCTTGACCCTCGTTGACCGATATGGCCAACGGGGGTCGAGTCGGTAATAGGACGAACGTCTTGTCCTCGGCACTACAACTACACCATCTGTCCAGCGGCGTCGGCCAAACCGATGGAATTGCCCTCTGAGGTGTTCAACCTCGACGGATCCCGCTGGACCGTGCCATAGCGGACAGTCACACCTTCGTGACGATCAGTCACAGCACCCCCAGGGGCCACAAGGTCTCCCACGAGAGGATCAATGCTCGGCATTCCACCCTAAGTTGGACGGAACATACCCCATCTGGACTCCTTGCCCTATATCGTCACCCAGGCTACGCGGTGACGGCAAGACCCAGGTACGTGCTTTCCATCACGCTTGACCAAATAGCCTGGTTCGGGACCTTCGTCCGGGACCAAGGTCCCCATGGGCAGGGACCGAACGGCCCCTTCCGTACCGAGGCATGGCGGGACACTAGTCCGGATTTGTTCGTCGCACTAGTGAGCACTTGTCCGACCCCTTGCCAGAACCCGCGCCGGCACCCCGTCCAACGGCACCCGGCGCCCCGCCCGTGCGGCCCGGGCGTGCCCTAGCTGGCGAACTGCCGCTCGCGCACCACGCCCCAGCGGTCCGTCAGCCGCTGGTACGCCCGCCCGGCCCGCTCCTCGTCCCCCGCCGCCAGCGCCGCGATGCCCTCCGCGACCTCCGCCGCGGACCGGTCCTCCGCCAGGTGCTCCTTCGGCAGTACGTGCACGAGGCCGCCGTAGTCCAGCTCCACCAGCGACCGCGGATGGAACTCTTCCAGCCACTTTCCGACGTCCACCAGACCCTCGACCAGCGGCGCCTGCCCCACCGCGTCGCGCAGCGCCTTCAGCCCGCGCGCCACCCGGCGCCTGGCCTGCACCATGGGCGTGCGGTAGCGCAGCAGGGTGCGCTCGCCCGTCTCGTACTCCCGCTCCTCGTCGGAGAAGAGCACGAACCAGCGCATCGGCACCGTCCACACCGCGGACCTGATCCACGGCCGGGCGTCCGGGTTGTCCACCCGCCAGCGCGCGTGATCGGCGAGCGCCTGTTCCCGTACGACCTCGGGCAGCGCCGCCTCCAGCACCGGCTTGGGCAGCTCCTCGACCAGCTCGTCCAGCGCCAGCCAGCTCCGCAGCCGGGTGCGCCAGGGACAGACGCACGTCACGCCGTCCACGTCGGCGACGAAGGCGTCGCCGCTCTCGTGCGCCGGGGCCGCCGTCGGCGGGGTGCCGGCCAGCCCGGCGAGCGCCCGCAGCAGCTCGTCCTGGCTGGTCGGGGCGGCTTCGCGGGCGGCGTAGCGGTACCAGTGGGTGCGTTCGGGTTCGGGGAAGGCGGCCAGCGGCTCGTACACGCGCAGATACGTCGCGTACGGGATCACCAGTGACGACATCACGGCCACACCCTCTCCCCTCGCCCACGTACGTATCCGAGTCTCCCGCAGACTATGGTGCTGAGTCCTCCGGGGGGACGCCTCCTGGGGACCCGAGATCCCGCCGGGGGTCCCGGAGGGCGGCGCCGCTCTACGCTTGAGCCACTACCTGCCCTCCCCACCCCTGGAGGGCAGCAGCCCGCGACCAAACCGGAGTCACCACCGTGACCGACGTTCTCTCCACACTCTTCCGCACCGACCAGGGCGGACATGAACAGGTTGTCCTCTGCCAGGACCGCGAGACCGGCCTCAAGGCGGTCATCGCCCTGCACTCCACCGCCCTGGGCCCGGCCCTCGGCGGCACCCGCTTCCACTCCTACGCCTCGTCGGACGATCCCGAGCAGGCCGCGGTCCTGGACGCGCTGAACCTCTCCCGCGGCATGTCCTACAAGAACGCGATGGCCGGCCTCGACCACGGCGGCGGCAAGGCCGTGATCATCGGCGACCCCGACCGGGCGAAGACCGAGGAGCTCCTGCTGGCCTACGGCCGCTTCGTCGCCTCGCTCGGCGGGCGCTACGTCACGGCGTGCGACGTCGGCACGTACGTCGAGGACATGGACGTGGTCGCCCGTACGAACAGGTGGACCACCGGCCGCTCGCCCGAGAACGGCGGCTGCGGCGACTCCTCCGTGCTGACGTCCTTCGGCGTCTTCCAGGGCATGCGCGCGGTGGCCGAGCACCTGTGGGGCACGCCGTCGCTGCGCGGCCGGCGGGTCGGCATCGCAGGGGTCGGCAAGGTGGGGCACATCCTGGTGGACCACCTGGTGGCGGACGGCGCGGAGGTCGTGGTCACCGACGTACGGGAGGAGTCGGTGGCGCGGGTACGGGCCGCGCACCCCGGTGTGGCGGTCGTGGCGGACACGGATGCGCTGATCCGCGAGCCGCTGGACGTGTACGCCCCGTGCGCGCTGGGCGGGGCGCTCAGCGACGCGACGGTGCCCGTCCTCGCCGCGAAGGCCGTCTGCGGCGCGGCGAACAACCAGCTCGCCCACCCGGGCGTGGAGAAGGACCTCGCCGATCGCGGGATCCTCTACGCCCCGGACTACGTGGTCAACGCGGGCGGCGTCATCCAGGTCGCCGACGAGCTGCACGGCTTCGACATGGACCGGGCGCGGGCGAAGGCCGCGCGGATCTTCGACACGACGGTGGAGATATTCCACCGGGCGGCGTCCGACGGCGTACCCCCGGCGGTGGCGGCGGACCGGATCGCGGAGCAGCGCATGGCGGAGGCCAGGCGACGCGGCTGAGCGCCGTACGCCCCCGGCCGCCCGTCGGCCCGCCCCGCGCCCGGCGGGGCGGGCGAGGCGGATGTGCACATTCGCTAAGGCAAAGTAGCGACGTCACGTAACGCATCTCACCACCGCGCGGCGGGTCGCTCCTCGTCAGACGATAGAATCGGGTCTTGACCAGCGGGGACGCGGGCTCCACCGGGATCGGCGGCGGGGCCCGTGCTGCCAGCGACGTACCGTCAGGATGCAGAAACAGGTACCGTTGAACCCCGATGGACGGTCTCTCTTAACGAGAGTCCGCTTCCGATCATGAACGCGTGTCAGACTCTGGGGCCATCGAGCCCCGTCGTTTGAGGGGGTCGACCCATGGGGCGCGGCCGGGCCAAGGCCAAGCAGACGAAGGTCGCCCGCCAGCTGAAGTACAGCAGCGGTGGGACTGACCTCTCACGCCTTGCCGAAGAGCTGGGCGCATCGACGACGAAGCCGCCGTCGAACGGTCAACAGCAACAGCAACAGCAACAGCAGCAAGTCGAGGAAGAGTCTCCCGACGACGACCTGTACGCACGCTATGCGGAGCTGTACGAGGACGAGGACGACGACGACGGCGAGGACTCGGCCGGCTCGTCGGAGCGGCGTCGCGGGGCTTGAACCGCAGGCAGCAAATCGGAGCTCGGCTCGGGGACACCCCCGGACGGGCCCTTTTTGCTGCCGTGAATCTGCTGCCGCTGCCGGATGCACACGCGTGGAGTACGGGCCCGTAGGCACGCTCCCCGCACGCTCCGGGGACGCCGTACGCGCCGTACGCCCGGTACGCGTCGTACGCGTCGCCTGCGGCGGCCTCAGCGGGCATAGCCCCCCGTAAGCTCGACACCACCCGCCCCCGTCTCCTCCTGGCCGCGCACCTCGCCGGCGACCCAGGCGTCGACCCCGCGGTCCGCGAGCAGCGTCAGCGTGACGTCCACCGACGCCTGCGGCACGACGGCGACCATGCCGACGCCCATGTTCAGCGTCCGCTCCAGCTCCGCCCGCTCGACCCGGCCCACCTCCCCGACCACGTCGAAGACGGCGCCCGGCGCCCACGTCCCGCGGTCGATGACGACCCGCAGTCCTTCGGGCACCACCCGGGCCAGGTTGCTGGCGAGGCCGCCGCCCGTGACGTGCGAGAAGGCGTGCACCTCGGTGGCGCGCAGCAGCGCGAGGCAGTCCAGCGAGTAGATCTTCGTGGGCGCCAGCAGCTCCTCGCCGAGCGTGCGGCCGAACTCCGGCACCGCCCGGTCCAGCGCCCAGCCCGCGCGGTCCAGCAGGACGTGGCGTACCAGCGAGTACCCGTTGGAGTGAAGGCCCGAGGAGGCCATCGCGACGACCGCGTCACCCGTACGGATACGATCGGCGCCCAGCACCGCGTCCGCCTCGACGACGCCGGTGCCGGCGCCCGCCACGTCGTACTCGTCGGGGCCCAGCAGCCCCGGGTGCTCCGCCGTCTCGCCGCCGACCAGCGCGCAGCCGGCCAGCACGCAGCCCTCGGCGATGCCCTTGACGATCGCCGCGACCCGTTCCGGCACGACCTTGCCGACGCAGATGTAGTCCGTCATGAACAGCGGCTCTGCGCCCGTGACCACCAGGTCGTCGACGACCATGGCGACCAGGTCGTGCCCGATCGTGTCGTGCACGTCCATGCGCTGCGCGATCGCGACCTTCGTGCCCACGCCGTCGGTCGCGGAGGCGAGCAGCGGGCGCTCGTAGCGCTTGAGCGCGGAGGCGTCGAAGAGGCCGGCGAAGCCGCCGAGCGCGCCGACCGACTCCGGCCGCCGGGTCTTCTTCACCCACTCCTTCATCAGCTCGACGGCGCGGTCACCGGCCTCGATGTCGACGCCCGCCGCCGCGTAGGAGCCGGCGGCGGGGGCAGCGGCGGGGGCGGGGGGCTGGCTGGCACCAGACATGGCGTTGGAGTCCTCCGGGTCGTTCACCTGGGATCGGATGGGGCCTGGGCGCCGGCGCTACGGGCGGCGCAGGGCGTCGGCGGCGTCGCGCCCGCCGGCGACCTCGTTCTCCAGCAGGTGCTTGCCCAGCAGCTCCGGGTCGGGCAGGTCCATCGGGTACTCGCCGTCGAAGCAGGCGCGGCAGAGGTCGTTCTTGGGGATGCCGGTGGCCTCGATCATCCGGTCGGTGGAGATGTACGCGAGCGAGTCCGCGCCCAGCGACTGGCAGATCTCCTCGACCGACATGCCGTTGGCGATCAGCTCGGCGCGGGTGGCGAAGTCGATGCCGAAGAAGCACGGCCACTTGATCGGGGGCGACGAGATGCGCACGTGCACCTCGGCGGCGCCGGCCTCGCGGAGCATCCGTACCAGCGCGCGCTGCGTGTTGCCGCGGACGATGGAGTCGTCGACGACGACGAGGCGCTTGCCGCCGATGACCTCCTTGAGCGGGTTCAGCTTCAGCCGGATGCCGAGCTGCCGGATGGTCTGGGAAGGCTGGATGAAGGTCCGGCCCACGTAGCTGTTCTTGACCAGCCCGGCCCCGTACGGAATGCCGCTGGCCTCCGCGTACCCGATGGCGGCGGGGGTGCCGGACTCGGGCGTCGGTATCACCAGATCGGCGTCGGCGGGGGCCTCCGCGGCGAGCTGGCGGCCCATCTCGACGCGGGAGAGGTAGACGTTCCGGCCGGCGATCTCGGTGTCGGGCCGGGCGAGGTACACGTACTCGAAGACACACCCCTTGGGCTTTGCCTCGGCAAAGCGGCTGGCGCGCAGCCCGTTCTCGTCGATCGCGATCAGCTCGCCCGGCTCCACCTCGCGGATGAAGCTGGCCCCGACGATGTCGAGCCCGGCGCTCTCCGACGCCACCACCCAGCCGCGGTCGAGGCGCCCGAGCACGAGTGGCCGGATGCCCTGGGGGTCGCGGGCGGCGTAGAGCGTCTGCTCGTCCATGAAGACGAGGCTGAAAGCGCCCTTGGCCCGCCGCAGCACCAGCGGCGCGGCCTCCTCCACGGTCAGCGGCTTGCCGTCGTCGTCGACCTGGCCGGCGAGGAGCGCGGTCACGAGGTCGGTGTCGTTGGTCGCCGCCGCCCTGCCGCTGCGCGAGCCGCCCTCCGGGGGCAGCGCGGCGACCATCTCGGACAGCTCGGCGGTGTTGACGAGGTTGCCGTTGTGGCCGAGCGCGAGCGACCCGTGGGGGGTGGCCCGGAAGGTGGGCTGCGCGTTCTCCCACACGGAGGCACCGGTGGTCGAGTAGCGCGCGTGACCCACGGCGATGTGGCCCTGGAGGGAGCCGAGGGATGTCTCGTCGAAGACCTGCGAGACCAGGCCCATGTCCTTGAAGACGAGGATCTGCGAACCGTTGCTCACCGCGATACCCGCGGACTCCTGTCCCCGGTGCTGCAGTGCATACAGTCCGAAGTAGGTGAGCTTGGCGACCTCCTCGCCCGGGGCCCAGACGCCGAAGACGCCGCAGGCGTCCTGAGGGCCCTTCTCGCCGGGAAGCAGGTCGTGGCTGAGTCGTCCGTCACCACGTGGCACGTATTCGAGTCTAAGGCAGGTTGCCCCGACACCCGCACGGCCGGAGCGTGGCCCGGATCACGTCCCGGCCTCCGGCCGGGGCGGCGGATGCCCGCAACGGTTCGTACACGTTCCGTAACGCCTCGACGTCCGCCGTGGTACGCGCTGTGCGCGACTATCCGTGCGGGGAATCCGTCTCCGCCTTCGTGGACGTTCCCGGGCTGCGCTTCAGGATGTGGCTGTCCGATTCCGCAGCGGACGGGTGGGGCGCGGTTCTGCTGGCCCCGCTCACCCCGCCGGGTTCGACAGCGTCTTCATCCCCTCGTACGCCTCACGCAGGTCGGCCGCTTCCGGCAGCGTCCGCGATTCCGCCGCGTTCACGATCTCCAGCGCGCGCCAGTGGTTCGAGGGCACGACCCGCCCGCTGAGCATGGCCAGCCGGGCGGCCTCGCACGCTTCGTCGAGCCGACCGTCGGCGAGCAGCACCAACGCAAGGTCGATGTTGGCGGAGGCCACCCGGCGCGGCCACTTCTGCACGTCGTCGGACGGGCTCAGCCGGGCGATCACCTCGCGCGCGTACGGTTCCGCACCGCTGTCGCCGAGCCACGCGAGCGTCGTCGCCGTGTAGGCGAGCGCCTTCGCCGGGTCGTACTGGTAGTGGTGCTCCTTCGGGCGTTCCGGCAACGCCACTGCCGCGGACATCTGCTGCACGCGCTCGACCGCCGCATACGTCTCCCGCACTTCCCCCAGCCGCGCCAGCGCCCGCCCCTCCTGCGCCGTCGCCTGGATCAGCGCCGAGGTACCTGCCGGGGCCAGGGCCTGCGCCGCGCGGGACAGTTCGAGAGCCCGGCCGTAGTCCCCCGCGGTGAGCACGCGCCAGGCGTCCGTCACGCCCTTACCCCGCGAAACCCGGGGCGCAAGCCTGGATCACCGCGCCTTGATCACCTACCCGGGTCGGGCCGCGGATCCACCCGGCGCAGACAGCATCGACAGGCTCTCGGGTAAGCGGCAGTTCGCCCGCGGGGCCAGGGCGGTGTCCCGCGCTCGGGACTTCATCGAAGATCTACTCACCCCAGCGGTCGACGCCGGGGTCGCCGACGACATCCGGGTGTGCGTCTCCGAACTGGCCACCAACGCCGTTCGGTACGGGCCCCGCGGGCGCGACTTCCTCGTGCGGGTCACCACCCGTGACGGCACCGTACGGGTCGAGGTGCACGACGCAGGTGACGGCGCTCCCCGCGTATGCGCACCCACCTGCGACGACACCCGCGGGCGCGGGCTGTTGGTGGTCGCGGCCCTCGCCGACGACTGGGGCGTGTCCGGGCGCGACGGCGTCGGAAAAATGGTCTGGGCCGAGTTCAAGGCGCGGGCCGCCGCGAAGACACCGTGTTGACCTCGGCGCGGGGCGGAGGGCAGCCCGGAGCGGGCCGCCCCACCCCGTCGCCTGTAGGGCACGGCTGGGGCCGCCTGCCGGTACCACAAGAAGCGCCCTACAGGCTGTCGGCCTCGCCCCGCAGGGGCTTCCTGCCCGCCTCTTCTGCCCACAGGTCGTGACAGACACCGGCGCCGAACTGTCCAAGTCCTCATTCGGTATCGACCTCATCCGTACCTGAGCACCGCGGCCCCGCGCGGCCGGAGCGTGGCCCGGATCACGTCCCGGCCCCGCCGCCGTGCGGGCGGAGGGTGGGCAGGGGGGACGGGTCGCCTGTGATGGCCAGGCCGTGGGTCTTGGCGTCCGCGGGGGTGATGCGGCCCGCGAGGAGGGCCAGGGCCGTGTCGGGCGGGCCGGTGAGGACGAGGTCGGGGGCGGCGGCCCGGCCGGGGGCCATCGTGACCCGGCCCGCGGCCGAGCGGAGCGTCATGGGCTCGTCGTCGCACCGCACCTCGACGGTCAGCTCCGGGCGGCCGGTGTCCAGGCCCGGGAAGAGATCGGCGACGGGATGCACCAGCCAGTGGCCGCGGAACGCGTCGTCCTCCGTCATCCGCTCCATCAGCGGGCCCGCCCACCGGCCGATGACGGAGACCACTTCGCGCAGCTCCTCGCCCCGCGGGGTCAGCCGGTAGCGGTCGTCGGCCTTGGCCACGAGCCCGTTGGCCTCCATGGTCCGCAGCCGGTCCGAGAGCAGGTTCGTGGCCACGCCCGGCAGGCCGTTGAGTAGTTCGCCGTAGCGGCGGGGGCCGCCCAGGAGTTCGCGGACGATCAGCAGCAGCCAGCGGTCGCCGATGGCGTCGAGCCCGCGTGCCAGTGCGCAGTACTGCCCGTACGATTTCATATCCTCAAGCTTACTTGCTTTATTTTCTCAAGCTTCAGAGCTACGGTTTCGGCAGTCGAGAGAAAGAGGCACAACATGCCGATCATCTACATCGACGGCCCGCCGGGCTTGTCGCAGAGCGCCAAGAAAGAGCTGGTCCAGGAGGTGACGCGGGCGGCCGACGAGGCGTACCACGTTCCCGACGTACGGATCTGGCTACGCGAAACGCCGGCCGCCGACTACGCCCAGGACGGCGTCCTGGGCGCCCAGGTCCGGCCGATCGCGACCCTGGAGGCCCCCGAGCTGTCGAGCATCGAGACCAAACGCAGACTGGTCGCGCGCATCGACGCCGCCCTGACCGCGGCCTACGACGGCCACGCAGACACCGGCAGCAACATGGTGTTCCTCAACGGGTATCCGCTGACGCAGGTCGGATTCGCCGGCCGCATGCAGTCGGACGTACCGGAGATGGTCGAACTCGCCCGGCAGCTCGCCGGCTGAGACCGCGCCCGGCCGACTGCCCCTTCTTCGCCAGGGCCCGGCGGAGAAGGGGATGTGCGGTCAGGGGGCCTCTGCGGCCAGGGCGGTCTCGGCGCGGAGCGCCCGCAGGGTGTCGAGTTCGCGGTCGATGTCCCGCCGCTTGGCCTCAAGCCGCTCGACTTCCTGGGCGAGCAACTGTTCCATCACGCCCGTACGCTCCTCGGGCGGGGCCTCCAGGCACGGCAGCACTTCGTGGATCGTGGCGCTGGACAGGCCCGCGGCGAACAGGTGCTGGATCAGGACCACCCGCTCGACCATGGAGCCGTCGAAGTCCCGCCACCCGCCGGTGGTACGCCGGGAGCGGATGAGGCCCTGCTCCTCGTAATACCGCAGGGAACGGGTGCTGACGCCGCTCGCGGCACCCAGTTCGCCGATGCGCATGAGTCCTCCCGAGGCCGTCCGCCGGGTGTCCATTCTTGCACTTGACACCGGTGTGAAGTCCGACGATCGGATGCCGACCTCGTCACTCATCGCCACGAAGGACACCCGCCATGCACTGGCTCCATCTCGGCCTCGCCGTCGTCTTCGAAATCGCCGTCGCCCTGTCCGCGGGCAAGGCGCAGGGCTTCACCCGGCCCGCCTGGACCGCCGCCACGCTGATCAGCGGCGGCGTCGCCACCTACCTCCTCAGCCGGGCGCTGCTGACCTTCGACGTCGGCGCCGGCTACGCGATCTGGACCTCCGTCGCCGGCGTCGGGATCGTCGTCCTCGGCGTCCTCCTCTTCGGCCAGCGCCTCGGCTGGCGCAAGCTCCTCGGCATCGCCGCCGTCATCGCCGGAGTCGTCGGCCTCCAGCTCAGCGGTGCGGCATGAGCGCCCGCGCGCGAGCGTGGCTCGTACTCCTGCTCGCCGGCGTCTTCGAGGTCGGCTACGCCCTGTCCGTGGGCGGCAGCGAAGGCTTCACCGTGCTGTCGTGGTCGCTCGTCGCCGTCGTCTTCTTCCTGCTGACGCTCTACGCCCTGAGCGTCGCCCTGCGCACAGTCGACGTCGGCATCGGCTACGCGGTGTGGGCGGGGATCGGCGCCGTCGGGGCCGCTCTGCTCAGCCCGGTCTTCTTCGACGAGTCGCTCACCCCCGCCAAGGCCCTGTGGCTCACGGTGATCATCGCGGGGGTCGTCTGGCTCAAGCTCGCGGACGGACCCGGGAAGACCGAACGCCCCGAGGAGTCCCGGCAACCGGCGACGAACCAGCAGCCCGAGACGACCGCGCTGCCCGAGCGGCCCGCCCCCGCGTGACGGCCTCGGTGCGATCGGCGGCCGGCCGGCCTCACTCCGGCCGGCCGCCGGCATACCAGTCGTGCACCTCGACCGCGGCGTACGCGTCCGCCGTGAGGACCGCCCGCGCCGCGGCCGCGTCCGGGGCCCGCAGCAGCGCGGCGGTGCCCAGCCACCTGTCCCCCTCGTCCGACAGCAGCGGCCCGTACGCGATCAACTCGTCCCGCTCCCGCGGCAGATCCAGGTCGGCGGCCTCACCGGCGCCGAGACCCAGCACGAGGTAGCGGTTTCCGGCCGTGGGGCCGCCGGGGAAGTCCCACATCGTGCGGCCCAGCGTGTTGCGCCAGCGCCTCAGCAGCACGTCGCGGTACGCACCCGCCTGCCAGCCGGGCTCGTCGAAGGCGAACGCGCGGGCGGTGGGCACGTCCGGCAGATCGAGGATGTGCACGCTGCCGGTCGGCACCTCGCCGTCGTCGGTCATGGTCGGACCGCGCGCGATCATCTCCGCCTGGTACCGGTCCATGTAGGACCAGTGCTCTTCGAGCAGTTCATAGCGCAGCTCCAAGGAGCCGGGCCGGTCCCGGTGGTAGCAGAAGAACTCCATCCCCCCAGTCTGACCACCGCCGAGGGCCGTCAGTGCGGCGGGGCCGGGGATCCCGACCGGGCCGGAGCCCCAGGCCGGAGGCTCAGGCGAGGACCGGGAGCACCTCCGTCAGGTCCGCGCGCTCGCCGCTCGCCGCCACCGAACCCTCCGCCAGCGCCGTCGCCCACTCCGTGCGCCCCGTCGCCAGCCGGATCCACGTCAGCGGGTCCGTCTCCACCACGTTCGGCGGCGTGCCCCGGGTGTGGCGGGGGCCCTCGATGCACTGGATCGCCGCGTACGGCGGGATGCGGACCTCCACCGCGGCGCCCGGGGACTTCGCCGCCAGGGCGTCCGCCAGGACGCGGACCGTGGCGGCGACCGCGCCCCGGTCCAGCGGGACGTCGGCGCCGGTGGCGCGGGTCAGGTCGTCGCTGTGCACAACGAGTTCGACGAGGCGGGTGACCGTCACGTCGAGTGCGGCCATCGGGCCGAAGCGGAGCGGCAGCAGCCTGTCGGTCCGTACCGCCTCCGGCGCTGCCGCCGCCAGCAGCTCCGCCGCCGCATCCAGCGCCGAGGCGAGCGCCGCCGGCCCCTCCCCGTACGCGGCGGAGATGCGCTCCGCGTCCCGTACGACGCCCGCCGCCAGGTCGTCCGCGGCGCCCGCCGTCGACACCGCCCACCCCGGCAGGTCGACCGCCGCCCGCACCGCCCGCGGCGGGGGCTCGGTGAGCAGCCGCGGCACGGTCTCGATCTCGCCGACGACATGCGCCAGCAGCAGCCGTACGTCCCAGCCCGGCAGGCCCGACGGCAGCGCGAGCCGGCGCTCGTCCAGCGCGTGCGCCGCGGCGCTCAGCGCGCGCACCTGCGCGGTGAGCGCCGTCCAGGTCTTGTCCGGGTCGTAGGTACGCGCCCTGCGGGCGCCGCTGCGTTTGGCGGTCGGCATGACAGGAGCGTACGACCGATGTGTGACAACCCGGTCGTGTGCCACCATGCGCGCATGCCTATCGCCGACCGCTACCTCGCAGAAGACGAGTCGCTGGTGTACGTGACCCGCCAGCACTGGACCACGCTGGTCAACGAGTTCCTCGCGCTCTGCGTCATCGCGGTGGCCGCCGGGGCGCTCGTCTGGTGGCTGCCGACGGACGAGGACTGGGGGAAGTACACGAGCTTCGGGGTGCTGGCGGTGGCGGCGATCTTCGCCTGCTACTTCTGGCTCGTCCCGCTGCTGCAGTGGCGCAGCACGATGTACATCCTCACCACCAAGCGCCTGCACAAGCGCAGCGGCTTCCTGTCCAAGTCCGGCCGCAGCATCCCCCTGTCGCGCGTGAACGACGTGTCGTTCCGGGCCAACCTGTGGGAACGGATCATGCGCTACGGGACCCTCAACGTGCAGTCCGCGTCCGAGCAGGGTGTGATGACGCTCCGCCACGTACCGGACCCGGAGGGGCTGAAGGCCGAGATCTACCGTGCCGTGGACGCGCTCGGGGGCGGGTCGGAGCCGGTGCGCTGACCCCGCCCCCGTAGCGGAAACCCGGTCTCAGGCGAACAGCTCCGGGATCGTCCGCTCGTACGTCTCCCGCAGCTCCGCCAGCGGCAGCGTGAACTGGCCCTGCAGCTCCACCGCGTCCCCGTCGACCACGCCGATCCGGGTCGCGGGCAGCCCGCGCGCGCCGCACATGTCGGTGAACCGCATCTCCTCGCTCCGCGGCACCGCCACCACCGCGCGGCCCTGCGACTCGGAGAACAGGAACACCGCGGGATCCAGCCCCTCCGGGACCACCAGCCGCGCGCCGTGGCCGCCCTTCAGGCAGGACTCGACCACCGCCTGGACCAGCCCGCCGTCCGACAGGTCGTGCGCCGCGTCGATCATCCCGTCGCGCGACGCGGAGATCAGGATCTCGGCGAGCAGCCGCTCCCGCTCCAGATCGACCGCCGGCGGCAGCCCGCCGAGGTGGTCGTGGACCACCTGCGACCAGGCCGAGCCGCCCAGCTCCTCCTTCGTCTCGCCGAGGAGGTACAGCAGTTGGCCCTCCTGGGCGAACGCCATCGGGGTGCGCCGCGCCACGTCGTCGATCACGCCGAGCACGCCGACGACCGGCGTCGGGTGGATCGGCTGGTCGCCGGTCTGGTTGTAGAGGGAGACGTTGCCGCCGGTGACCGGGGTGCCCAGGGTGCGGCAGGCGTCGGCCAGGCCGCGGCACGCCTCGGCGAACTGCCACATGCCCGCCGGGTCCTCCGGCGAGGGGAAGTTGAGGCAGTCGGTGACGGCGAGCGGGCGGGCGCCGGTGGCGGCGACGTTGCGGTACGACTCCGCCAGCGCCAGTTGCGCGCCCGCGTACGGGTCGAGCTTGGCGTACCGGCCGTTGCCGTCGGTGGCCAGCGCGACGCCGAGGCCGGTCTCCTCGTCGATCCGGATCATGCCGGAGTCCTCGGGCTGCGCCAGGATCGTATTGCCGAGGACGAAGCGGTCGTACTGCGAGGTGATCCACGACTTGTCGGCCTGGTTCGGCGAGCCGACGAGCCGCAGCACCTGCGCGCGCAGCTCCGCGGCGTCCGCCGGCCGCGGGAGCTTCGCCGCGTCGTCGGCCTGGAGGGCGTCGAGCCAGCCGGGGCGGGCCATCGGCCGCTCGTAGACCGGGCCGTCGTGGGCGACGGTGCGCGGCGGTACGTCGACGATCTGCTCGCCGTGCCAGTAGATCTCCAGCCGGTCGCCGTCGGTGACCTCGCCGATGACGGTCGCGGTGACGTCCCACTTCTCGCAGATGGCGAGGAAGCGGTCGACCTTCGCGGGCTCGACCACCGCGCACATCCGCTCCTGCGACTCGCTCATGAGGATCTCCTCGGGCGAGAGCGTCGCGTCGCGCAGCGGTACGACGTCGAGTTCGACGCGCATGCCGCCGGTGCCGTTGGAGGCCAGCTCGGAGGTGGCGCAGGAGAGCCCGGCCGCGCCGAGGTCCTGGATGCCGACGACGAGGTCCTCGTGGAACGCCTCCAGGGTGCACTCGATGAGCAGCTTCTCCTGGAAGGGGTCGCCGACCTGCACGCTGGGGCGCTTGCTGGGCTTGCCCGTGCCGGAGGCACTGTCAGACGCGGTGTCGAAGGTCTCGGAGGCCAGGATCGAGGCGCCGCCGATGCCGTCGCCGCCGGTACGGGCGCCGTAGAGGATCACCTTGTTGCCGACGCCCGCGGCCTTGGCGAGGTGGATGTCCTCGTGCCGCATGACGCCGACGCAGAGGGCGTTGACGAGCGGATTGCCCTGGTAGCAGGGGTCGAAGACGACCTCGCCGCCGATGTTGGGCAGGCCGAGGCAGTTGCCGTAGCCGCCGATGCCGGCGACGACGCCGGGGAGCACGCGCTTGGTGTCGGGGTGGTCGGCGGCGCCGAAGCGCAGCGGGTCCATCACGGCGACCGGGCGGGCGCCCATGGCGATGATGTCGCGGACGATGCCGCCGATGCCGGTGGCGGCGCCCTGGTAAGGCTCCACGTACGAGGGGTGGTTGTGCGACTCGACCTTGAACGTGACGGCGTAGCCCTGGCCGACATCCACGACGCCCGCCTGCTCGCCGATGCCGACGAGAAGGGCGTCGGAGGGCGGGGCCTTGTCGCCGAACTGCTTGAGGTGCACCTTGCTCGATTTGTACGAGCAGTGTTCCGACCACATGACGGAGTACATGGCCAGTTCCGCACCCGTCGGGCGGCGGCCGAGGATCTCGCGGATCTGCTCGTACTCGTTCCGCTTCAGGCCGAGTTCGGCCCAGGGCTGCTCGGTGCCGGGGCTGCCGGAGGCGTGCTTGACGGTGTCGAGGGTCACGCTCGCTCGCTCCTTCGCACGCGGAGGTCCAGACGGTCGTGGCCCAGGGCGCGAACTCGCTCCCTCGCCGTTCCGGTGTCCAGCGGGGTGCGCGTCATGCGTGGACCAGCCTCTTGAGGATCGAGGTGAAGAAACCGAGGCCGTCGGTGCGGCCGGTACCGACGAGGGGCTCGACGGCGTGCTCGGGGTGGGGCATGAGGCCGACGACGTTGCCCGCCTCGTTGGCGATGCCGGCGATGTCGCGCAGCGAGCCGTTGGGGTTGCCGTCCAGATAGCGGAAGACGACGCGGCCGGTGGCCTCCAGCTCGTCGAGCGTACGGTCGTCCGCGGTGTAACGGCCGTCGATGTTCTTCAACGGAATGTGGATGTCCTGGCCCGCGGCGTAGTCGGCGGTCCAGACGGTGCCGGCGTTCTCCACCCGTAGCTTCTGGTCCCGGCAGATGAAGTGCAGGTGGTTGTTGCGCAACATCGCGCCGGGCAGGAGATGAGTTTCTGTCAGCACCTGGAAGCCGTTGCAGATGCCGAGGACCGGCATACCGGACCTGGCCTGCTCGACGACCGTATCCATCACGGGCGCAAAGCGCGAAATGGCGCCGGCCCGCAGATAGTCGCCGTAACTGAAACCGCCGGGGAGCACGACCGCGTCGACCTGCCGCAGATCCTTGTCCCGGTGCCAGAGCGAGACCGGCTCGGCGCCCGCCAGCCGAACGGCCCGCAGCGCGTCGCGGTCGTCGAGAGATCCCGGAAAGGTGACGACGCCGATACGAGCGGTCACTTCGCCTCTCCCCGGTGCGCGACTTCCTCGACACGTACGGTGAAGTCCTCGATCACGGTGTTCGCAAGGAACGTCTCGGCCATCGTGTTGATCTGCGCGAGGGTGGCGTCGTCGACCGGTCCCTCCACTTCGAGCTCGAAGCGCTTGCCCTGGCGGACATCGGCGATCCCGGCGAAGCCGAGACGCGGCAGCGCGCGCTGCACCGCCTGCCCCTGCGGGTCGAGGATCTCCGGCTTGAGCATGACGTCGACTACGACGCGGGCCACTGGCTACTCCCGGGAAGGGTTGTGAAGAAGCGGTGACGACAGCGTACCTTGCGGACAAATCTACCCGGGTAGATATGGGTCGGGCCGGTTACGGTTCCGCATCGCCCGTGATATCCACTTGGGGAAAGGGCCCAATAAAAGTAGGGTCCGCATTGCGACGTGACACGCGGGCCCAATTGCTCGACTTCCGCAACAGAATCCGTCGCGATACAAAGGGAAAGCACTGATCAAATGAGCCGGCGCTCCCGCAGCCCCGGTCTTCCGCGCAGGTCGCGCGGCGGGCGAGGAAAGCGGCAGGCGCGACCGACGGAAGGACCGGTTTCGTGGCGCAGCGCGTAGTGGTCAGCCTCTTCGACGACATCGACGGCGGAGAAGCGACCGAGACGGTCAACTTCGGACTCGACGGGAAGTCGTACGAGATCGATCTCAATGCCTCGAACGCCAAGAAACTGCGCAGCACGCTGGCGCCCTTCCTGCGGGCCGGGCGGAAGCAGGCCGCGTCGGGACGGGCGTTCACCCGCACCGACATCGCGCCCAACCCCGCCACCGTACGCGCCTGGGCCGGGTCGCAGGGCATGGAGGTGCCGGCCAGAGGCCGTATCCCGAAGAAGGTCTACGAGGCGTTCGAAGCCGCCCACTGAGCCGCCCGCCGACACCGCGGCCCTCTTCCGGTCCTCCCTTCCGGCTCTTCCGATCGGCCTGCCGGCTTCCGCCTGCGCCGTCCGGCAGATCCCTCATCCGGCCGTCCGCCGGGCCGTCTTGACGCCCCTTCACCGGCCCGGCTTGCCATCTGCCCCCGGGGATCGGATAGAGTCTGGACACGCGCCAAGGGGAGACCCCCCGAGGCCACGCGGGTGTAGCTCAGTAGTAGAGCGCCCTCTTTCCAAGAGGGAGGCGCAGTGTGCGATTCCTGTCACCCGCTCCGCCACAGAAGCCCTGTTAGTCGTGGGGTAGAGTGGAGCACGCGCCGGACGGTGAGAGCTGTTCGGATGCACGCGGACGTGGCTCAGTTGGTAGAGCATCACCTTGCCAAGGTGAGGGTCGCGAGTTCGAATCTCGTCGTCCGCTCAGTGAGAGCCCCGGCTTCGGCCGGGGCTCTTTTCGTGTGCGCGGAAGTCTTCCGGGAAGCCGGCAGCCAGGATGCGGGCGGCCATGACATCTGTCATCGCGTCCGATGACAGCGTGCACTGCACCGGCGCCCGCGGCGGCGGAAGTCTGAAGACATGGCCAGTGCACAGGAGAACGTGATCAGCGCCACGGGGCTGCGGCGCACGTACGGAGACTTCGAGGCGGTGCGCGGCGTCGACTTCGCCGTCCGCCGGGGCGAGTTGTTCGCCCTGCTGGGTACCAACGGCGCCGGCAAGACCTCCACCGTGGAGCTGCTGGAAGGGCTGGCGGAGCCCAGCGGGGGCAAGGTGCGGGTGCTGGGGCGTGACCCGTACCGCGAGCGCGGGCGGGTGCGCCCGTACACCGGCGTGATGCTCCAGGAGGGCGGGATGCCCTCGCAGCTCACGGTCGCGGAGACGGTACGGATGTGGGCCGGCTGCACGGCGCGGCCGCGGCCCACCGCGGAGGCGCTGGAGCTGGTCGGGCTCGCCGGCCGCAGGGACGTCCGGGTGGCGCAGCTCTCCGGCGGCGAGAAGCGCCGGCTCGACCTGGCACTCGCGCTGCTCGGCCGGCCCGACGTGCTGTTCCTCGACGAACCGACCACCGGGCTCGACGCCGAGGGGCGGCACGCGACGTGGGAGCTGGTGCGCGAACTGCGGGCCGGGGGGACGACGGTGCTGCTCACCACCCACTACCTGGAGGAGGCCGAGGAACTGGCGGACCGGCTGGCGATCATGGCGGGCGGCCGGATCGCCGCGTCCGGCACCGTCGAGGAGATCGTCGGCGCGCACCCGGCGACCGTCTCGTTCCGGCTGCCCACCGGCTGGCTGCCGGGCGACCTGCCGCCGCTGCCTGCGCTGGGCGTGACGGGGCACGAGCTGGCGGGGGCGAGCGTGCGGCTGCGTACGGGTGCGCTGCAGCGGACGCTGACGGGGCTGCTGATGTGGGCCCAGGACAACGGCGTGGAGCTGGCGGGTCTTGACGCCAGGTCGGCGTCGCTGGAGGAGGCGTTCCTGAAGATCGCGAGCGCCGCGGTGGACGACCGGCGGCAGGGCAAGAGCGCCCCGTCCGCGAAGCGCACCGCCGACGTGGTCCGTATCGACGAGGGGAACGCCCGATGACCGCCACCACCGCCGCCACCCCGCCGGCGCACCTCGACGACCGCGCCGCCGACGTCCCGGGACCGCTCGCCCGGCTGGCCGCGATCGGCCGCGCCGAGCTGACGCTGATGTGGCGCAGCAAGCTCGTCCTCTTCGGCGCCCTGGTCACCCCGGCGGGCTTCGCGTTCGCCACCCGGTCCGCGGTCGAGGAGATGGACCTCTCCGACACCGGCCTGACCGCGGCCACCGTCGTGCTGCCGAGCGCCGTCGTCTTCGCGCTGATCTTCGTCGTGTACGCGAACCTCGTCATCGTCTACGTCGCCCGCCGCGAGGAACTCGTGCTCAAGCGGCTGCGCACCGGCCTGCTCACCGACCGCGAGCTGCTCGCCGGCGCCGCGCTGCCCGCCCTGTGCGTGGCGATGGCTCAGTGCCTGGTGCTGGCCGTCGCCGTCAGCCTGGCGATGGACTCGCCGGCGCCCGAGGCGCCGCATCTGGCGGTGCTGGGGGTGCTCCTGGGGATGGCGATGCTGACGGTGCTGGCCGCGGCGACCGCGGCGGTGACGAAGTCGGCGGAGAGCGCGCAGTTGACGAGCATGCCGCTGCTGCTGGTGTCGATGTTCGGCTCGGGGCTGTTCGTGCCGTTCGAGGTGCTGCCGGACTCGGTCGCGGAGGTGGCGCAGCGGCTGCCGCTGTCGCCGGTGGTGGAGCTGGTGCGCGGCGGCTGGACCGGGGAGCTGGGCGGCGGCGCGGTCGCCGGGGCGCTCGCGGTGGCGGTGGCGTGGATCGCGGCGGGGTCGTGGGCGGTGCGGCGGTGGTTCCGGTGGGAGCCGCGCGGGTGAGGGGGGTGCGGGCGGCCGTACGGCCACCGGGGGGTGGTGGGCGTACGGTACGGCCGTACGCGGCCATCACGCCGAGCGGGGCAGCAGGTGCGGAGGGGACGTACGAGATGACCGAGCCGGACACGGACGGGATCCCCGGCCCTGATCCGGTCCCGGACGCGGACCCGGACCGTGGGCAGGGCGCGGGAAGCGGCGTGCTCCGCTGGCTGCACCGCGCCCGGCGCATGAGCGGGCCCGAGCGCTGGCGCCGCTACACCGTCTCCACCATGTACTTCCTCGCGCTCTTCGAGGCCGTGCTGATCGGTGTATGGCTCGACAACACCCGCGACGACATGGGCACCCTGCCGTTCGCCATCGTCGTCGTGCTGCTTCTCGGGCACCTCACGATGCAGATCAAGCTCTCCCTGAGCGCGCAGTTCCTCGGCGCTGCGGGACCCACCGCACGGCTGGTCGCCCTGCACCTCGCCGTCGTCTCGGCGCTGCTGGCCGCCGCCCTCGCGCTGCGCGCGGCGGACCGGCTGGATCCGGCGGAGCTGGGGCCGTTCCTGGTGTGGGTGCTGATGTTCGCCGCCGGACCCCTGGTGCTGGCGCTGCCGCTGCGCCGCGGCGGGGTGGTCGTCGGGGCGCTGTGCGCCGTGACGCTGCTGGCCGCGACGGTGGTCGGCCCGCGCGAGGACTGGCTGCTGACCACCGCGATCACCACGGCGCTGGGCGCGCCGTTCATCGGGGTCACGTACCGCGCCTCGGCGTGGGGCGTGAAGCTCGTCGACGAACTCGACGCCGCCCGCGCCGTGCAGGCCCGGCTGGCCGTCGCCGAGGAGCGGCTGCGCTTCGGCCGCGACCTGCACGACGTACTGGGGCGCAACCTCGCCGTCATGGCGCTCAAGAGCGAGCTGGCCGTCCAACTGGCGCAGCGCGGCCGGCCCGAGGCCGCCGACCAGATGGCGGAGGTGCAGCGCGTGGCGCAGGAGTCGCAGCGCGAGATCCGCGCGGTCGTACGCGGCTACCGCGCCGCCGACCTGCACGCCGAGCTGGCCGGCGCCCGCGCCGTGCTGCGCGCGGCCGGGGTCGACTGCGAGGTGGACGACGCGGACCTGACGGCTCCGGGCCGGCGCGGAGAGGTGCCGGAGCGGGTGCAGTCGGCGCTGGCGTGGGTGGTCCGCGAGGGGACGACGAACGTGCTGCGGCACGCGGACGCCCGTATGTGCACGGTGTCGCTGCGGGTCGCGGACGGCGTCGCGGAACTCGTCATGGACAACGACGGCGCCGCCGGCACCGAACCCGGCACCCCCGCCGACGGCGCCGGGCTCACCGGGCTGCGCGAGCGGCTGGCGGCCGTCGGCGGCACGCTGAGCGCACAGCGCAGGACCGGCGGGCGGTTCCGGCTGGCCGCGCGTATCGACCTGGAGGCGTCGTGATCCGAGTCCTGCTCGCCGACGACGAGCACCTGATCCGCGGCGCGCTGGCCGCGCTGCTGGCGCTGGAGGACGACCTGACGGTCGTCGCCGAGGCCGCGGGCGGCGACGAGGCGCTGGCCATGGCCCGCGCCCACCGGCCGGACGTCGCGGTACTGGACCTGCAGATGCCGGGGCTCGACGGCGTCGCCGTGGCGGCCTCGCTGCGTACGGCGGCACCCGGCACCGCGGCGATGATCGTCACCAGCCACGGCCGCCCGGGCGCGCTGAAGCAGGCGCTGTCCGCAGGGGTGCGGGGCTTCGTGCCCAAGACGGTCTCGGCGCAGCGGCTGGCTGAGGTGATCCGCACGGTGCACGCGGGCGGCCGGTACGTCGACCCGGAGCTGGCGGCGGACGCCATCGCGGCGGGCGACTCCCCGCTGACGCCGCGGGAGGCGGAGGTCCTGGAGCTGGCGGCGGACGGCGCCCCGGTCTCTGACATCGCCCGCCGCGCGTCGCTGACACCGGGGACGGTACGGAACTACCTGTCGTCGGCGATGACGAAGCTCAACGCGGAGAACCGCCACGCGGCGGCGCGCGTGGCGCGGGAGCGCGGCTGGCTGTGAGGGGGCGGCCGGATCCGGGCGGTCCGGGTAGCGCGCGGCGGTCCGGGTGATGCGCCGCGACTCGCGTACGGGCGGCTCCTCAGCTCCGCGGGGGGCACCGCTCCCCCGCACGCGCGAACGCCGGGCGCTCAAGCCCGCGCACCGGCGGACCACCGCGCGGGCCGACCCGGCCGCCGCCACCGGCCGCCCGTACGCATCCCGCCGCTCCCGCCGCCCCGCGCCCCGTACGCCCGCCCCGCGGCCTGCCCACGGCCCGCCGGATCCCCTCCACTCCGCGGCCGGTCCGCGGCGCGCGTGCGCGGGTATAGTGGGCTGCCGCCCCATGGGCGCGCGGACGTAGCTCAGTTGGTAGAGCACCACCTTGCCAAGGTGGGGGTCGCGAGTTCGAGTCTCGTCGTCCGCTCCGCGCACCACCGCACCGGCCTCTCCGCGCCTTCCGGCGGCACAACACGCAAGGCCCCCGGCGCTGCCCGGGGCCCCGCCCCTTTCTGTGCCAGGATCAGGGGTGCCATGACTGCGACCACAGCAAGTACCGCATCCGCGCCCGCCTCCGGCGCCGCGCCCGCGTCTGCGCCCGAGCCCGCGGCGCTGCACGGGCCAGTCCTCCAGTGGTTCCACGAGCACGCTCGCGACCTGCCGTGGCGCCGGCCGGAAGCCGGCCCCTGGGGCGTCATGGTCAGCGAGTTCATGCTGCAGCAGACGCCGGTGAGCCGCGTGCTCCCCGTCTACACGCAGTGGCTGAAGCGCTGGCCCCGCCCCGCCGACCTGGCCGCCGAGGCGCCCGGTGAGGCCGTCCGCGCCTGGGGCCGGCTCGGCTACCCGCGCCGCGCGCTGCGGCTGCACGCCGCCGCCACCGCGATAAAGGAACGGCACAACGGCGACGTACCCAAGCGGCACGCGCAGCTCCTCGCGCTGCCCGGCATCGGCGAGTACACGGCCGCCGCCGTGGCCTCCTTCGCGTACGGGCAGCGGCACGCCGTGCTCGACACCAACGTCCGCCGGGTCTACGCCCGGCTGGTCGGCGGCACCGAGTTCCCGCCCGGCGCGACGACCGCCGTGGAGCGCCGCGTCGCGCGCGAGCTGCTGCCGGACGAGGACGCCGAGGCGGCCCGCTGGGGCGCCGCGACGATGGAGCTGGGCGCGCTCGTCTGTACGGCCCGCAAGCCCGAGTGCGGCAACTGCCCGGTGGCGACGCTCTGCGCCTGGCGGCTCGCCGGGCACCCGGCGCACGCGGGCCCGCCGCGCCGTACGCAGACGTACGCCGGCACGGACCGCCAGGTGCGCGGCCGGCTGCTGGCCGTGCTGCGGGACGCGGACGGGCCGGTGCCGCAGCAGCGGCTGGACGCCGTGTGGCACGAGCCGGTGCAGCGGGCGCGGGCGCTGGACAGCCTGGTGTCGGACGGACTGGTGGAGCCGCTGGCGGACGGGCTGTACCGGCTGCCGCAGGGCTGACGCCCGGGCCGCCGGGCGGCCGCCGCCCACCCGGGCAGCGGCCCCACCGCCCGGCGCCCTGGCACCGGCCCGGCCGGGGACGCCCCGACCGGTACCGCCATCGGCACGACCTGCCTCCCGGCCGGCCCGTGGTGCGCCGACCCCCGTCCTACCAGCACGTACCACCCGCCGCGTTCCCGAGCCGGAGGCGGCCCCGTGGCGTCAGGCCCAGGGCTTGCTGTGGTCGAGGCCGCCCTCCTGGCGCTGCGTCAGCGAGTACCAGTTGCCGCTGTCGTCACGGAAGATCGCCTCGATCCCGT
Source organism: Streptomyces sp. CMB-StM0423 (assembly GCF_002847285.1). Taxonomy (NCBI): domain Bacteria; kingdom Bacillati; phylum Actinomycetota; class Actinomycetes; order Kitasatosporales; family Streptomycetaceae; genus Streptomyces; species Streptomyces sp. CMB-StM0423. Next base: position 3,683,936 of record NZ_CP025407.1, read on the forward strand.
ACGGCCGCTCCTGCGGCTCCTGGACGAAGTCCACGCCCCGGGCGCGCAGCTTCTCGTACGTCGCCCGGCAGTCGTCCGTGTGGAACGCGCCCGCGCCCAGCACGCCCTTGCTGACGAGGGTCGTCAGCGCCTCCGCCGACTCCGGGTCGAGGCCGGGTCCCGTGGTCCGCATGAGGGCCAGCATGACGTCCGGCTGGCCGGGGACCCCGACCGTGATCCAGCGCATGCCCTCGCCCATCTCGATGTCGTCGCGGATCTCGAAGCCGAGCCTGTCGGCGAAGAAGTCGCGGCTGCGCTCCTGGTCGGTGGTCCAGACGGTGGTGATGGCCAGGTTCGTGATCATGGCGTTCTCCCTGGTGGGGTGGTGCTTCCGTACTGCGGCCACCGTAGGCAGGGGCGGCCTCAGCCCGCTTCCTCAGAGTTGCGCTCCCTGATCCGCGGGTCGAACCCGCCGGCCCAGAGCAGCGCGAAGCAGCCGGGTATGAGCGCGGTCCCGCGGCCCACGTGGGCGTCGCGGTACGCGGTCGGGGAGAGCCCCGTACGCCGCTTGAAGCTGGCGGAGAACGTGCCGAGGGCGGAGAAGCCGACCAGGTGGCAGACCTCGGTGACGGAGAGGTTGCACGTACGCAGCAGGTGCTCGGCGCGCTCCAGGCGGCGGCGCGTCAGATACTGCCCGGGGGTCTCGCCGTAGGCGGCCTTGAAGGCGCGGATGAAGTGGAACCGGGAGTAACCGGCGTGCCTCGCCACCGCGTCCAGGTCGAGGGCCGGGTCGGCCCAGTCGCGGTCCATGGCGTCCTTGGCGCTGCGAAGAGCGCGCAGATCGGGGCGAAGCACTCTTCGAGCATGGCACGCCCCACTGACAGCCGGCCCGCCGCACGAGCCGCTGCTTGCCGGCTCGTGCCCCCGACGGCCCGCCGCCCCCGGCCCCGTACGACGCCGGCCTTCCGGCCCGTACGCACAAAGAAGGGCCGCGCGCCCCCGGCCCGCTACTGCGGGAGGCGCGCGGCCCGTCATCGGGGCCCCGGGTCCGCTCAGACCTTCGCCGGGGCCTCCGCCTCCGCTTGCGCGGAGTCCGGACCGGCGTCCCCGGCCGATCCGGCGTCATCCTTCGCCGGGCCTGCCCCGCGCAGCGGGACCTCCTTGACGAACCACGAGGCGAGGAACGCGAGTGCCGCGATCGCCGCGCCCCAGAGGAAGACCTGGTGGGTGCCGTTCGAGACGGCGCTGAGGTACGCCTCCTTGATCTGCGCCGGCAGTTGCTCGATCCGCTCCGGGGTCAACTGCCCGCCACTGCCCGCCGCCTTCTCGCCCGCGGGACCCGCCTCCTCGGCCATCGTGTCGGCGACCCGGCTGCTGAAGATGGCGCCCATCAGCGCGACGCCGAAGGAGCCGCCGATCGTGCGGGTCAGGGTGATGGTGGAGCTGCCGGCGCCCATGTCGCGCATCTCCAGGCTGTTCTGCCCGACGAGCATCGACATCTGGATCATGAAGCCCAGGCCGGCGCCCATCACCGCCATGTAGAGCCCGGAGGTCAGCCGGGAGGTGCCGGTATCCATCGTGGACAGCAGGTACATCCCCGCGATCAGGGCGGCGCCGCCGATGATCGGGTAGATCTTGTAGCGGCCGGTCTTGGTCGTGGCCCGGCCGACGAAGAGCGAGACGATCATGACGGGCAGCATCATCGGCAGGAGCAGCAGGCCGGAGTTGGTGGCCGAGGCGCCTTGGACGCTCTGCTGGAACAGCGGCAGGAAGGTCACGCCGCCGAACATCACGAAGCCGACGATGAAGCCGATGACGTTCATCAGCGTGAAGTTGGCGTTGCGGAAGATGCGCAGCGGGATGATCGGCTCGGCGGCGCGGGTCTCGGCCCAGCCGAAGGCGGCCAGCGCGCCGGTGCCGAGCACGGCCAGGCCGATGATCTGCGCCGAGCCCCAGTCGTACTCCGTACCGCCCCAGGAGGTCACCAGCACCAGTGCCGTCAGCCCGATGGAGAGCAGGGCGGCACCGGTGTAGTCCACGCGCGCCTTGATGCGCTTCTTCGGCAGGTGCAGCACGGCGGAGATGACGAAGAGGGAGACGGCGCCGAGCGGCAGGTTGATGTAGAAGGCCCAGCGCCAGCCGAGGTGGTCGGTGATCGTCCCGCCGACCAGCGGGCCGCCGATGGTGGCGATGCCCATGACGGCGGCCATCATGCCCTGGTACCTGCCGCGTTCGCGGGGCGGTACGAGGTCGCCGATGATCGCCATCACGCCGACGATGAGACCGCCGCCGCCCAGGCCCTGGACCGCGCGGAAGGCGATGAGCTGGCCCATGTCCTGGGCCATGCCGGAGAGGGCGGAGCCGATCAGGAAGAGGACGATCGAGGACATGAAGATGCCCTTGCGGCCATAGAGGTCGCCGAACTTGCCCCACAGTGGCGTGGAGACGGCGATGGCCAGGGTGTACGCGGTGACCACCCAGGCGAGGTGGTTCAGGCCGCCGAGCTCGCCGACGATCGTGGGCATCGCGGTGCCCACGATCAGGTTGTCGAGCATCGCGAGCATCATGGTGATCATCAGGCCGAGCATGATCACCCTGATGTTCCGCGGCGGTGCTGGGACCGCCTCCTGATCCTTGTCCGCCATGACCCCTCTCCCTACTTACTTGCCGCCCGGCTAGTGGGTACCATGTGAACGTACGCCGCTACTTGCCGGGCGTCAAGTAAGTATCTGACGGAAGCAGGGATCATGGGCACGACCAGGAGCGACACCCGCCAGCGCATTCAGGACGTGGCGCTGGAGCTCTTCGCCGACAAGGGCTACGACAAGACCTCCCTGCGCGAGATCGCCGAACGGCTCGACGTCACCAAGGCCGCGCTGTACTACCACTTCAGGACGAAGGAAGACATCCTCGTCAGCCTGGTCGAGGACCACTTCGGGCGGGTCGACGAGCTGATCGCCTGGGGGCAGTCCCAGCCGGCCACGCTGGAGACCCGGCTGGAGCTGCTGGCGCGCTACAGCGCGCTGCTCGCGGGCGGGGACACGCTCTTCCGGTTCATGCAGGAGAACCAGGCGAGCATCCGCGAGCTGAGCCTCGGCGAGACCTTCAAGGCGCGGATGGGCGACATCATCGGGATGCTGCGCGACAAGGACGCCGACCTGAGGGACCAGGCCCGCAGCATCGCCGCGATCTTCACCATGCACGCCGGGATGTTCGCCCTGGACGACGCGAAGGGCGACCCGGAGGAGAAGCGGCTCGCCTGCCTGGAGGTCGCGCAGGAGCTGGTGACGTCCGCGTACAAGGGCTGACCGCGGGGACGTCTCTAACGCGCTTGTACGCGCCGTCTCGCCGCCTCCTTCCCGTACGCACCCGGGCGCACCCCGCACGTACACGCAGAGCCGCCCCGGACCACTCGGTCCGGGGCGGCTCCGTGTCGTGCGTCGGAAGCCGAGCCGCTACGGGCTCACGCCTCCTTGCTCAGGTTCGGGCCCGCGCCGCCTGCGGCGGCGTCGACCGGCGGGGCGTCGGGCAGCGCCGACTTCTCCTCGCCGCGGAAGGTGAACGTCGCGTCGTCACCCTCGCCCTCGGTGTCGACCACCACGATGTGGCCCGGGCGCAGCTCGCCGAAGAGGATCTTCTCCGAGAGCACGTCCTCGATCTCCCGCTGGATCGCGCGGCGCAGCGGCCGGGCGCCCAGCACCGGGTCGAAGCCCCGCTTGGACAGCAGATCCTTGGCCTCGGTGGAGAGCTCGATGGCCATGTCGCGGTCCTTGAGCCGGTTGTCCAGCTCGGCCAGCCGCAGGTCGACGATCTCGATGATGTCGTCCCTGGTGAGCTGGTGGAAGACCACGATGTCGTCCACACGGTTGAGGAACTCGGGCCGGAAGTGCTGCTTGAGCTCCTCGCTGACCTTGGACTTCATCCGCTCGTAGCCGGTCTTGACGTCGCCCCCGGCGGCGAACCCCAGGCCGAAGCCCTTGGAGATGTCCTTGGTGCCGAGGTTGGTCGTCATGATGATGATCGTGTTCTTGAAGTCCACGACCCGGCCCTGGGAGTCGGTCAGGCGACCGTCCTCCAGGATCTGCAGCAGCGAGTTGAAGATGTCCGGGTGGGCCTTCTCGACCTCGTCGAAGAGGACGACGGAGAACGGCTTCCGGCGCACCTTCTCGGTGAGCTGACCGCCCTCCTCGTACCCGACGTAGCCGGGCGGGGAGCCGAACAGCCGCGAGACGGTGTGCTTCTCGCTGAACTCCGACATGTCGAGCTGGATGAGCGCGTCCTCGTCACCGAAGAGGAACTCCGCCAGCGTCTTCGACAGCTCCGTCTTACCGACGCCGGACGGGCCGGCGAAGATGAACGAACCGCCGGGGCGCTTCGGGTCCTTGAGGCCCGCCCGCGTACGCCGGATGGCCTGGGAGAGCGCCTTGATGGCGTCCTCCTGCCCGATGACGCGCTTGTGCAGCTCGTCCTCCATGCGCAGCAGCCGCGAGGACTCCTCCTCGGTCAGCTTGAAGACCGGGATGCCGGTGGCGGTGGCCAGGACCTCGGCGATGAGCTCCTCGTCCACCTCGGCCACGACGTCCATGTCGCCGGCCTTCCACTCCTTCTCCCGCTGCGCCTTCTGCGCCAGGAGCTGCTTCTCCTTGTCGCGCAGCCCGGCGGCCAGCTCGAAGTCCTGCGAGTCGATCGCGGACTCCTTCTCGCGCCGCACGTCGGCGATCTTCTCGTCGAACTCCCGCAGGTCCGGCGGCGCGGTCATCCGGCGGATGCGCATCCGCGAGCCCGCCTCGTCGATCAGGTCGATCGCCTTGTCCGGCAGGAAGCGGTCGGAGATGTACCGGTCGGCGAGCTGGGCCGCGGCGACCAGCGCGGCGTCCGTGATGGACACCCGGTGGTGCGCCTCGTACCGGTCGCGCAGACCCTTGAGGATCTCGATGGTGTGCTGCAGCGACGGCTCCGCGACCTGGATCGGCTGGAAGCGGCGCTCCAGGGCCGCGTCCTTCTCCAGGTGCTTGCGGTACTCGTCGAGCGTGGTGGCGCCGATGGTCTGCAGCTCGCCGCGGGCCAGCATCGGCTTGAGGATGCTCGCCGCGTCGATCGCGCCCTCGGCGGCCCCCGCGCCCACCAGGGTGTGCAGCTCGTCGATGAACAGGATGATGTCGCCGCGGGTGCGGATCTCCTTGAGCACCTTCTTCAGGCGCTCCTCGAAGTCACCGCGGTAGCGGGAGCCCGCGACCAGGGCGCCGAGGTCCAGGGTGTAGAGGTGCTTGTCCTTCAGCGTCTCGGGCACCTCGCCCTTGACGATGGCCTGCGCCAGGCCCTCGACGACGGCGGTCTTGCCGACGCCGGGCTCGCCGATGAGGACGGGGTTGTTCTTCGTCCGGCGGGACAGCACCTGCATGACCCGCTCGATCTCCTTCTCGCGCCCGATGACCGGGTCGAGCTTGGACTCGCGGGCGGCCTGCGTGAGGTTCCGGCCGAACTGGTCGAGCACCAGGGACGTCGACGGCGTGCCCTCGGCGGGGCCGCCGGCCGTGGCGGTCTCCTTGCCGCCCTGGTAGCCGGAGAGCAACTGGATGACCTGCTGCCGCACCCGGTTCAGGTCGGCGCCCAACTTCACGAGGACCTGGGCGGCGACGCCCTCGCCCTCGCGGATGAGGCCGAGCAGGATGTGCTCCGTACCGATGTAGTTGTGCCCGAGCTGAAGGGCCTCGCGGAGCGACAGCTCCAGGACCTTCTTCGCCCGGGGGGTGAAGGGGATGTGGCCGGACGGGGCCTGCTGGCCCTGGCCGATGATCTCCTCCACCTGCTGGCGGACCGCCTCGAGCGAGATCCCGAGGCTCTCCAGGGCCTTTGCGGCGACACCCTCACCCTCGTGGATCAGGCCCAGGAGGATGTGCTCGGTGCCGATGTAGTTGTGGTTGAGCATCCGGGCTTCTTCCTGAGCCAGGACGACAACCCGCCGCGCGCGGTCGGTGAACCTCTCGAACATCGTTAATCGCTCCTCAGAGCGGTCAGGCAGATCGGGGACGTTCCCCTCCCTGTCCTTCCGCAGCTTAGTCCCGCAAGCGGGGACCGCTCATTCCAACTGCCGACACCCGGACGCTGACTCCGTCAGTCTCCTGCACCGGGCATCCGGCTACTGCTCCAACCCGATGGTGCGAGACGATGTTCCCGCAGGCCAGGCGAATACTCTCAATGCCGCTACGCCCATGGCGAACGCCGCCGCCGAACCCTGCCGAAGCCACCGCTCTCACCAGCACCACTAGCCAAGTCTTACCCGCGCCATGGGCCGTGCCATCAGATTTTCCGGCCTCTTCACTGCGCTGACGGCGAACACGGTGGAACGTCTGTGGACGCTGGTGCGGGGGAAGAAGAAGCGCGCTATGCGACCGGGATGACACATGTCGTAACCAACGCGGGTGCGACCCCGTTGCTCACGGTGTGACCGGCCCCGTGATCCCGCGCCAGACCGGCCCGCAGGGCAGGCCCGCCCCGGTGGGCGGAAGCGGCGTCCGCGGCCGGAAAGGACCGGGCGCGGAGACGGCCGGGGAAGGGGTCGGCGAGGCGGCCGGGCAGGCTCCTTCAGCCGGTGTGCTGCCGGCCGGGGCGCTGCGCTGCGACGTACTGGAGATGCCCTCGGAGGCCGGCTGGGCCGTGCTGCGCCGGCGGCCGGCCACGGGGCCCGTGGGGCTGGCCGGCGGCCGGATGCGCTTCCTGATCGCCGAGGGCGGCGCGGCGGAGCTGCCGGGCCTGCTGGACTGGCTGGAGTGGGGCGGCATCCCACTGGATCTGAGCGCGGCGCCGGCGGCGGTAAGGAACTGGCCGCCGACGCTGTGGCTGCGCCCGCCCGGCCGGGCGGCGCTGGCGCGGCTCCCCGCGGTGCGGCTGCCCGTGGGCACGGGCGCCGGCCGCGGGGGCGGAGTCGTGGATGGGGATGGCGTAGGAGATGACGCCGATGGCGTCGAAGAAGCCGGCCGCGATGCTGTCGAAATGGATGGGGACAGGGGTTACGCGGACGGCGATGCCGTGACGGCACGGAACCGGGTTGCGGACCGGCCGGATCTGGTACGGCTGGTGAGCGCGGCGGCGACGGCCTGCCACCGCCTCGCCCTGGACGTCAGCCGTTCGCCTTTTCGTATGCCTCGCGGATGTTCGCCGGAACACGGCCACGCTCGCTGACCTCGTAACCCTGCTCCTTCGCCCACGCGCGGATCTTCGCCGTGTCCTGGCTGCCGGACGCCCCGCCGCGAGAACGCTTCGTGGCGCGGCCCCCGGTCCTGCGGCCGCTCTTCACGTACTGCTCCAGAGCGGTGCGCAGCTTTTCCGCGTTGGCAGTCGTGAGGTCGATCTCGTAGGACTTGCCGTCAAGAGCGAACGTCACGGTCTCGTCGGCCTCACCGCCATCGAGATCATCGACGAGAAGGACCTGTACCTTCTGAGCCACCGGGCTTCCCTTTCATCGGAACAATGTGTGCTGGCGAAAGCAAACCGCTTTTCAGCGAAAAACTCAAACCCTGCCGGAGAACTCGCTCAACAATATCCGCGCGATTCGGACATAGCGCCGTCACAGATGCAGCAGCATCCTGCTGTTGCCGAGGGTGTTGGGCTTCACCCGCTCCAGGTCCAGGAACTCGGCAACGCCCTCGTCATACGAGCGCAGTAGCTCACTGTAGACGTCCTGGTCCACCGGAGTCTCACCGATCTCGACGAAGCCGTGCTTGGCGAAGAAGTCGACTTCGAACGTGAGGCAGAAAATACGGCTGACACCGAGCCAGCGGGCGGTGTGCAACAACTTGTCGAGGAGTTGGTGGCCGATGCCGGTGCCCTTGCGGGCCGGATCCACGGCCAGCGTACGCACCTCGGCGAGGTCCTCCCACATCACGTGCAGCGCCCCGCAGCCGACCACGGCGGCGTCCGTGTCCCGCTCGGCGACCCAGAACTCCTGGATGTCCTCGTAAAGCGTCACGGTGGCTTTGTCGAGAAGGATGTCACGGTGCACGTAGGGGTCGAGCAGCCGCCGGATGGCCCGCACATCCGAGGTGCGGGCACGCCGGATCGTGACCCCGTAAGAATCGCTGGGCATGGCATGACGCTATCGTCACGCGCTTGCTTCGCCGTCAGCGGCTTCGGTGTCACCGGGTGAGTCCAGCGACACGACGCGTAGCGCATCGCGCAGGGCGTCGACCTGGCCCGGCGACATCATGCCGAAGAACGCGACAAGGGCGGCCGCTGGATTGTCGCTGGCGGCCCACGCCTCGTTCATGAGTGCGGCGGAGTAGGCGGCCCGGGTGGAGACCGCTTCATATCGATAGGCGCGGCCTTCGGGGGCGCGCCGCAGCCAGCCCTTCTGGTGGAGGTTGTCCATTACGGTCATGACGGTGGTGTACGCGAGAGAGCGTTGCTGCTGGAGGTCTTCCAGCACTTCCCTGACCGTGACCGGGCGGTTCCACTCCCACACCCGGGTCATGACCGCGTCTTCGAGCTCTCCCAATGGCCGGACCACGCCAGCACAATACCCGCAGGAGCGTGAACAATGGGGCGATTGGGACGCGGAAGGGAGCGGCGGGCGTGGCGATTCGGGCGGCGGAGGCGCGCCCGCCGCCGGCGTTAGGGGGCTGCGCCGCGTTACTCGGCCGACTTCTGCTTCGCCGCTTCCGCCTGCGCGAATGCGGCGTCGACGGCGGCGTCTTCCTTGGCCTTGTTGGGGCCGCCCTGGTTCTTGACGATCGTCACGATCATCACGGTGAAGGCGATGGCCATGACGGTCGACGGAAGCAGCGCGGAGAGGTAATCCATGAGAGCCATCCATCGTTGCGGGCTACTGGGCGCGGGCGCCGCGGAGGTGCCGCGGCCTCCAGCGTAGCCCGGCGGGGGCGGCGGGCTTGCGGGAGGGGTGGAGGTGCGCCGGGGGCCGGGGCGTGCGGGGACGGAGGTCAGGGCGTACAGGGGCGGAGGTCGGGCGCTACGGGGACGCAGGCCGTACGGGCGGGGGTCAGGCCGTACGGGCCGCGTGCGGGCGTAGCAGGTGCTCCGGGGGGCGGGCGGGGCGGCGGCGGGGCGGGAAGACCTCGGCGGGGGTGGGCACCGGCCGGTTCGGGGTCGCGGGCTGCCGGTCCGGGGGGTTCTCGCGGGGCGGGCGCTGCGGCTGCTCGCCGGGCTTGCGCGGCTGCCGGGCCGGGGCGGGCTCCGACTCCTCGGAGCCCTGCGCCGCCCGGGGTGCCCTGCCGCCGGGCAGGGCGCGCAGCGCGGGGCGCGGGAGGAGCGGGGAGCGCATGGGCGGGGGCTCCGGCACCGAGGGGGCTGCCGGGGCCGTCACGGTCGTAGCCGTGGTGGCCGTGGCCGTCGGCACCTGAGTGGCCGGCTCCTCCGGGCGGCGGCGGGGCGGCACCTGGGCGGCCGTCAGCGCCGCGCAGCGCCGCAGCAGCCGCCACCGGCGCTCCGCCACGCCCGAGTCCGCCGGCTCGTCGCACAGGGCGCGCAGCGCGGCGATGTCGGCCTGCCCGGGTACGTAGCCGGCGGCCAGCGCGTCGTGCAGCAGCTCCGCGTAGCCGGAGGCGCTGCCGGGGAGCGCGGCGCGGTAGCGGGCCAGGTCGGCGTTACGGAACAGGCGCATCCGGTCCGCCTCGGCCGCCGCCTCGTCCAACGCCGCGGCCAGCTCCGTGCAGTCCCGTACGACGGCACCGCGCGGGACCGCCCGCGCAGCGGCCGGCTCCGTTCCGTCACCCCTGGCGGGCCTGGGCAGGCCCCAACTCGACTCGATGGCGATGGCCAGCGCGTCACGCACGACGCGGAGCTCGTCGGCGCTGAGCGCCACACCGCCTCGGGAACCGTATGGCGTAGGCATAATCCGACTTTAGGCCCTGAATGGGGCTCATGCCGCGAAGGCGCGCGGAACGGGCTCTCGCCACGGGGCGGGCCGCCGCCGCGCACCCGTCAGGTGGTCGAGACGTTCCGCTCGTAGACCAGGCGGAGGCCGATCAGCGTCAGCCACGGCTCGTGCTCGTCGATCACCGAGGAGTCGGCGAGCATCATCGGCGCCAGCCCGCCGGTCGCGATGACGGTGACCTCGTCCGGGTCGTCGGCCAGCTCCGCCGCCATCCGGTTGACCACGCCGTCGACCTGTCCCGCGAACCCGTAGAGGATGCCGGACTGCATCGCCTCGACCGTGTTCTTGCCGATCACCGAACGCGGCCGGGCCAGTTCGATCTTGCGCAACTGCGCGCCGCGTACGCCCAGCGCCTCCGTCGAGATCTCGATGCCCGGCGCGATGACCCCGCCGACGTACTCGCCGCGCTCGCTGACCGCGTCGAACGTCGTCGCCGTGCCGAAGTCGACGACGATGGCCGGGCCGCCGTACAGCTCGGCCGCCGCCAGGGCGTTGATGATGCGGTCGGCGCCGACTTCCTTGGGGTTGTCCATCAGGACGGGGACGCCCGTCTTCACCCCCGGCTCGACGAGCACGGAGGGGACGTCGCCGTAGTAGCGGCGGGTGACCTCGCGCAGTTCGTGCAGCACCGAGGGGACGGTCGAGCAGATGGCGATGCCGTGGATGCCGTCGCCCAGCTCCTCGCCGAGCAGCGGGTGCATCCCCATCAGACCCTGGAGCAGCACCGCGAGTTCGTCGGCGGTGCGGCGCGCGTCGGTGGAGATGCGCCAGTGCTCGACGATCTCCTCGCCGTCGAAGAGGCCGAGGACGGTGTGGGTGTTCCCGACGTCGATGGTGAGGAGCATCTAGCCGTCGCCCTCCTCGCGCAGGTCGAGGCCGATGTCGAGGATGGGGGTGGAGTGGGTGAGCGCCCCTACGGCCAGGTAGTCGACGCCCGTCTCCGCGTACGCGCGCGCGTTGTCGAGCGTGAGCCGCCCGGAGGACTCCAGCCGGGCGCGGCCGGCGACCAGCGCGACGGCCTCCTCGGTCTCCACGGGCGTGAAGTTGTCCAGCAGGATGAGGTCGGCGCCCGCGTCGACGGCCTCGCGCACCTGGTGCAGGGTGTCCGCCTCCACCTCCACGTCCAGGTCGGGGAACTCGGCCCGGACCAGCCGGAACGCCTCGGCCAGGCCGCCCGCCGCCACGACGTGGTTGTCCTTGACCAGCGCCGCGTCCGACAGGGACATGCGGTGGTTGACACCGCCGCCGCAACGCACCGCGTACTTCTCCAGCGCGCGGAGTCCCGGCGTCGTCTTGCGGGTGTCGCGGACCTTCGCCTTTGTGCCCTCCAGGGCGTCGGCCCAGGCGCGGGTGGAGGTGGCGATTCCGGACATGCGGCAAAGGAGGTTGAGCGCGCTGCGTTCGGCGGTAAGGAGGTCGCGGGTGCGGGTACGGACCGTCAGCAGCGGCTGTCCGGCCGCGACGAGGTCGCCGTCCTCCGCGTGCCGTTCGACTTCCATGTCGTCGGTGCAGACGACGGACAGCACCGCCTCGGTGACGCGCAGGCCGGCGACGACGCCGGCCTCGCGGGCGGTGAAGTCGCCGGTGGCCACGGCGTCTTCGGGGACGGTGGCGACGGTCGTCACGTCCACGCCGTGGTCGAGGTCCTCCTCGACGGCGAGGTGGGCGACGTCCTCGACGTAGACGGGGTCGAGGCCCCCGTCGAGGAGGAGCTGGGCGAGACCCGGGTCGAGGCCGCACTCCAGGGGGTCGTGGCCGTACTCCGCTTCGGCAGCACCGTCGCCTGCCCCGCAGCCGCAGGCGTCGCCGCAGCCCCCTGCGCCGGCGCCGGTGTCCGGGCCGCCGAGGGGCAGGAGCGTCAGCTCCACGGGCTGGGGTCGGTGGGGCTCAGGGGTGCTGCTCACGGGGTCTCCCGGTGGAAGGCGGTGCCGGCCGTGGTCCGGACGGCGAGTGCGGGGTGTGCGGGGTCTTCGGGGCGTACGGGGTCCGCAGGGCTGCCGGGGCGTACGGGATCGGAGGTGAGGGTGACGAGGAAGTGACGGGCCCAGCGGGCGTCGTCGCGGTCCGCGTGGTCCTCGCGCCAGTGCGAGCCGCGGGTCTCGGCGCGGCGCCTGGCGCACTCGACGAGGACCTGCGCGACGAGCAGCAGGTTGGTCGCCTCCCAGGTCTCCACGCACGGCGCCGCGGGCGCGGGGCGCGCGGTGTCGCGTATCGCGCGCAGGGCGGATGCGGCCTGGTCCAGGCTGGCGGCGGAGCGCAGGACTCCGGCGCCCGCGGTCATGACGCGCTGGATGTCCGTCCGCGCGTCCTGGGGCAGGAGGGGGATCTCCCGGGGTGGGCTCTTCTCCTCCGGCGCGGCCGGTTCCGCCCGTACGAGCGCGGCCGCGACGTCCGCCGCGATGCGCTCGGCGAAGACCAGGCCCTCCAGAAGGGAGTTGGACGCCAGCCGGTTCGCGCCGTGCACGCCGGTGCAGGCCACCTCACCGCACGCGTACAGGCCCGGGACGCTCGTGTGGCCGCGCAGGTCCGTGACGACGCCGCCGGAGGCGTAGTGGGCCGCGGGGGCGACGGGGACCAGGCCGTGGACGGGGTCGAAGCCGTGGGCGCGGCAGGCCGCGAAGATCGTCGGGAAGCGCGTCTTCCACATCTCTGCGCCGAAGTGCCGCCCGTCGAGGTACATGTGGTCGGCGCCCTGCTCGCGCATGCGCCGCGTGATGCCCTTGGCCACGATGTCGCGCGGGGCCAGCTCCGCCAGCTCGTGCTGCCCCACCATGAACCGCACGCCGTCGGCGTCGACGAGGTGGGCGCCCTCGCCCCGTACCGCCTCGGAGACCAGCGGCTGCTGGCCCGCGGCGTCCGGGCCCAGGAACATCACCGTCGGGTGGAACTGCACGAACTCCAGGTCCGACACCTCGGCGCCGGCGCGGAGCGCGAGCGCGACGCCGTCGCCGGTGGAGACCGCCGGGTTGGTGGTCGCGGAGAAGACCTGGCCCATGCCGCCGGTGGCGAGCACCACGGCGGGGGCGTGCACGGCGCCCACGCCGTCGCGCGCGCCCTCGCCCATGACGTGCAACGTGACGCCGGCGGCGCGTCCTTCCGCGTCCTTGATCAGGTCGAGTACGAGCGCGTGCTCGACGGTCTCGATGCCCGCCTCGCGCACCGCCTCGACCAGCGCGCGGGAGACCTCCGCGCCGGTCGCGTCGCCGCCTGCATGGGCGATGCGGCGGCGGTGGTGGCCGCCCTCGCGGGTCAGCTCGATGGCGCCGGTGACGGGGTCGGTGTCGAAGGCGGCGCCGGTGGCGATGAGGCGGCGTACGGCGGCGGGACCCTCGGTGACGAGGGTGCGTACGGCGTCCTCGTCGCACAGCCCGGCGCCGGCGACGAGGGTGTCGGCGAGGTGCTGCTCGGGGCTGTCGCCGTCGCCGAGGGCGGCGGCGATGCCGCCCTGGGCCCAGCGGGTGGAGCCGTCGTCGAGGTTGGCCTTGGTGACGACGGCGACCCGCAGGCCCGCCTCGGCGCAGCGCAGCGCGGCGGTGAGGCCGGCGACGCCGGAGCCGACCACGACGACGTCGGTGTCCAGCACCCAGCCGGGGGCCGGGGCGCCGAGCCGTATCGCGGTCATCTGGCACCTCCGAAGGTGAGGCGGATGTTGTCGATGAGGCGGGTGGCACCGACCTTGGCGGCGACGGCGAGGATGGCCTCGTGGGCGGTGCCGTCTTTCTGTGGCGCAGCGGTCCCGCCCTCTGCCATGGCGTCCGTGACGGGGGTGAAGTCCGCGGGGTCCACCAGGGCGGCGTAGTCCAGCTCCAGCGGGGGCGTCAGCGCCCCCGCGTCGTGCAGCACGGTCTGTGCCGCGGTCAGCGCTTCCCGCGGGGTGCCCGCAGCGCCCGCCGCGGCGCGCGCCGCGAACAGCGCGCGGGACAGCGCGAGCGCGGTGCTGCGCTCCGGCGCGGAGAGGTACACGTTGCGGCTGGACAGGGCCAGCCCGTCCGGCTCGCGTACGGTCGGCACGCCGAGGATCCGTACCGGGAAGTTCAGGTCGCGCACCATCCGCGTGATCAGGGCGAGTTGCTGGGCGTCCTTCTGCCCGTACAGCGCCACGTCCGGCCGCGTGAGATGCAGCAGTTTGGCGACGACGGTCAGCACGCCGTCGAAGTGCCCCGGGCGGAACGCGCCCTCCAGCCGCTCCCCCATCGGCCCGGCGCTGACGCGCACGTGCGGCTCGCCGCCCGGATAGACCTCGTCGGCGGACGGGGCGTAGACGACGTCCGCGCCCTCCTTGCCCGCGAGGAGGACGTCGGCGTCGAGGGTGCGGGGGTAGCGGTCCAGGTCCTCGCCGGGGCCGAACTGCAGTGGGTTGACGAAGACGGTGACCACGACCTGCCCGTGCGGGCCGACTTCGGCGCGGGCGGCGCGGACGAGGGCGGAGTGGCCCTCATGCAGCGCGCCCATGGTCATCACCACGGCGCGCGCCGGGCGTTCGGGCGCGGCACCGGGCGCTTCCGGGGGCTCATGCGCCCCCGGCGGCTCCGGCAGATCCGCGGCCTGGTGTACGAGTAGAGCGGTCATCGTCGCCGTCCCTCAGCGTCCTCCGTCGGCGAGGACCCCGAGCAGGTCCTCGGCCAGCTCCGGCTTGAGCAGCCCGCCCGCCAGCGCACGGTCCGCCGTCGCCCGGGCCATCGCGACGTACGCCGGCACGGCCTGCGGGGCGTGCACGCGCAGCTCCGCGATGTGCGCCGCCACGGTGCCCGCGTCGCCGCGCGCGACCGGCCCGGTGAGCGCGGCGTCGCCGCTGCGCAGCGCGTTGTCGAGGGCGGCGCCGAGCAGCGGGCCCAGCATCCGGTCGGGGGCGCCGACGCCTGCCTTGGTCAGCAGCTCCATCGACTGCGCGACCAGCGTGACGAGGTGGTTGGCGCCGATGGCGAGCGCCGCGTGGTACAGCGGCCTCGCCGCCTCCTCCACCCACTCCGGCTCCCCGCCCATCTCCACGACGAGGGCCTCCGCCGCCATCCGCAGCGCCCCCGGCGCGGTGACGCCGAAGGAGCAGCCGGCGAGGCGCTGGACGTCGACGGCGGTGCCGGTGAACGTCATCGCGGGGTGCAGCGCGAGCGGCAGCCCGCCCGCCCGCGTGGCGGGCTCCAGCACCGCGGCCCCGTACCGTCCCGAGGTGTGCACGAGCAGTTGCCCGGGGCGTACGGCGCCGGTGCTCGCCAGGCCCTCGACGAGACCGGGCAGCACGTCGTCGGGCACGGTGAGCAGCACGAGGTCGGCGCGGGCCAGCACCTCGGCGGGCCCGGTGACGGGCACGTCGGGCAGCAGCTCGTCGGCCCGCCTGCGGGCGCCGTCGGAGACGGCGTGCACGGCGACGGGGCGGTGGCCCGCGAGCGCGAGCGCGGCGGCCAGCGGCGGGCCGACCCGGCCGGCGCCGACCACGCCGACGGCGAGCCGGGCAGGCTTCTCCTGCGGCTCGGGGGTGGGGCTGGGGTTCACGTCGCCTTCCGTTCCAGTCCGCTTCGGGTACCGGACGTACGGGTTCATGGTACTTGCGGCCGGGGCGGCCGCCGGTGTGTGTCTGAGCACGGTGTACGGGCACGAATGCGTCCTACGCGCGTACGCGCTCGGCGGGGCGGCCCGTGACCCTGCGCGCGCGTGCCGCCCCGCACGGATGGGGCGGCCGGTGCGTAAACCCGGTGTGGCGGGGGTGCTGCTGCGGGCATGATCTGGGCCCATGACGGACGCGGACGACCTCATGACCCGTAGGCGCGCGACGTGGGCGGCGGCCGAGCACACCCTCTCGGCCTCCCTCCCCACCATCTCCGCACGCCTGGCCCGCCTCGCCACCGCCCGGCCCGGCGGCGTCGACCTCGGCCAGCAGGTCGACGTCTACGCCGGCGGAATCGTCGGCGAGCTGGAGGAGCGCACCGCCGAGCTGCTCGGCTGCGAGGACGCGGCGTTCTTCCCCACCGGCACCATGGCGCAGCAGGTCGCGCTGCGCTGCTGGGCGGAGCGCACCGGCAGCCGCGTCGTCGCCTCGCACCCGCTGGCCCACCTGGAGGTGCACGAGCGGTCGGCGTACGCGGTGGTCACCGGGCTGCGCACCGTCCACCCCACGCGCGCCCCCCGGGCCGCGACGGCGGCGGAGGTACGGGCGCTGGGCGAGCCCTTCGGCACGCTGATGGTGGAGCTGCCGATGCGCGAGCCGGGGTTCGTGCTGCCGGAGTGGGAGGAGCTGGCGGAGGTCGTCGAGGCGGCGCGGGAGCGGGAGGCGGTCGTCCACTTCGACGGCGCCCGGCTGTGGGAGTGCACGACGCACTTCGGGCGCGGGCTGGCGGAGATCGCTGGGCTCGCGGACAGCGTGTACGTCTCGTTCTACAAGTCGCTGGGCGGGCTGTCCGGCGCGGCGCTGGCCGGTCCCGCGGAGTTCGTGGAGGAGGCGCGGGCGTGGCGGCACCGGTACGGCGGCCAGGTGTTCCAGCAGTGGCCGGCGGCGCTGACCGCGCTGGAGGGACTGCAGCGGGAGCTGCCGCGGCTGCCGTCGTACGTGGAGCATGCGCGGGTCGTCGCGGAGGCGCTGCGGGAGGGGTTCGCGGCGGCGGGGGTGCCCTTCTTCCGCGTGCATCCCGGGGTGCCGCACACGCACCAGTTCCAGGTCTGGCTGCCGTACGGGGCGGAGGCGCTGATGGACGCGGGGACGGCGCTGGCGGAGGAGACGGGGACGTGCCTGTTCCGGATGTGGACGGAACCGGGCGACCCGCCGGGGCTGTCGGTGACGGAGGTCACGGTGACGGAGCCGGGGCTGGCGTGGTCGGCAGAGGATGTGGCGCGGGAGGCGGGCGCGCTGGTGGAGCGGGCGCGGCGGGTGGAGGCTGCTGGGACCGCGGGGGCTCCAGAGGCTGCGGGGGCTGCAGGGGCTGCGGGGACGGAAGGTGCCGGCGCGGAGGCCGCGGCCTCCGGCCCGGAGCCCGCCGGCCCGGAGGTGTCCAACTGACCGCAAGTGAATGTGGGCCCGGCGCTCGGGCTCCGTCCAACTGCCCGGCCGTGGATGAGGGCCCGAGGACCCTGGCGCTGTCAGTCCCGTACCCGACCATGGATTCATGAGCGTCACCCTCGACATCACCGGCCTGGCCGTCGAGCGCATCGGCTTCACGCCCTCCCCGCTCGCCGAGCTGGGCGCCGCGCTGCACGCGCTCGCCGCGCCCGGGCACCACCCCGGGGCGGCCGAGTGGACGACCGCGACCGCCGCGGCACTCGACCCCGGGCTCGCGGACCGGCTGAGCGAGGGTGAGTTCCTGTGGAGCGCCGGGCGGGCCGACATCCTGCTGCCCGCCGTGCCGGGAGCGACCCTCGCCGATGAGTTGGACGCGCTCGACCGGATACCGGACGAAAGGTTCGTCACCGCCGCGTTCGAGATCGTCTGCAACCCGGCGTACCAGTACGGCAGCCCGTCGCCGCTCACCGACCCGGCCACCCGCCGGATCGCCGTCGAGCGGGCGGCCGCCCGCGGGCCGCGGCAGGCGGCGTTCGTCGAGCGGATGCTCGCCGACCCCGACGGGCTGCGGGTGTGGCTGCGGCGGCTGTTCGAGGACTGCGCGCAGGCGTTCTTCGACGAGACGTGGGAGCAGGTGCGCCACTCGCTGGCGGCGGACGCCCGGCACAAGACGGACCTGCTGCGGCGCAAGGGCCTGGCCGTGACGCTGGCGGACGTGTCGAGCGCCCTGCGGCTCGACGAGGGCGAGGACGGCTCGGTCCGGATCGTCGCGGACAAGCTGAGCAGCGGCGGCGCGGTCGCGAGCGAGAGCGTGACCTTCCTGCCGACGGCGTTCGGCTGGCCGCACGTGCTGGTGGTGTACGCGCCCGGCTGGCAGCCGGTGATCCAGTACCCCATACCCTCGCCGGACCTGCCCCGGGCGCCGACGCTGGAGACGCTGCAACTGCGGCTCGAAGCGCTCGCGCACCCGGTGCGGCTCCGGCTGTGCCGCACGATCTCGCGGACGCCGACGACGACGGGCGAGCTGGCCGCCGTGCATCAGTTGACGGCGCCGGAGGTCTCCCGGCACCTGGCGGTGCTGAAGAAGGCCGGGCTGGTCGTCACGCGGCGCCGTGGGCGGTACGTGCAGTACGAGCTGTCGCTGCCGGCGGTCGCCCGCCTGGGCGGGTCGCTGCTGGAGGGCCTGCTGCGCTGAGTCGCCGCCGCGACGCGCACGGTCCGCCGCGCGCCGGACGGCTCCGGGACGCGGGTCCCGGTGCCGGCGAGACCGGCGGTGCCTGCGGCATGCCCGTACGCCCGCGCCCGTCGCGCCCGTCGCCCTCGTGCCCGTACGCCCGTCAGCCGCCCCGACCCCGCCGGACTCGGACCCGAACCCGGCCCCGGCTCGTCCCGGGCGGCTTCGGTGCGCCCGTCAGCCTCCGGCCCGTACCAGACCCGTCTCGTATGCCAGGACCACCGCCTGCACCCTGTCCCGCAGCTCCAACTTCGTGAGGATCCGCCCCACATGTGTCTTCACCGTCGCCTCCGACAGCACCAGTTGCGCCGCGATCTCCCCGTTCGACAGCCCCTGCGCGATCAGCAGCAGCACCTCGCGCTCCCGGTCCGTCAGCCGCTTCAGCTCCGGGTGCGCCCGCTCCCCCGCCGGCGCGGGCATCACGGCCGTGAACCGGTCGATGAGCCGCCGCGTCGTGCTCGGGGCGACGACCGCGTCGCCGCTGTGCACGGCCCGGATGGCGCTCAGCAGGTCGCCGGGCGGCACGTCCTTGAGCATGAAGCCCGACGCCCCCGCCTGCAGCGCGGAGAAGGCGTACTCGTCGAGGTCGAAGGTGGTCAGGATCAGCACCTTCGGCGGCGCCTCCGCCGGCTTGTCCGCGCAGATGCGCCGCGTCGCCCCGACGCCGTCGAGGCGCGGCATGCGTACGTCCATGAGCACGACGTCCACCTTCGTGACGGCGAGGAGCTGCACCGCCTCGTCACCGTCCCCGGCCTCCGCGACGACGTCCATGTCGGGCTGGGCCGCCAGCACCATCCGGAAGCCGGTGCGCAGCAGCGCCTGGTCGTCCACGAGCATGACCCGGATCGTCACGTGAGTCCCTTCTCTCTCATCGGGGCGGCGTGGGCCGCCCCGGATTCCCGCCTCTTTACGCGTCCGACGGTAAGCCGCCCGCCGGGCAGTCCGTCGCGCGGCCGGTCAGGCGGCCGTCTTCAGCGGCAGCACCGCACGTACCCGGAAGCCGCCGCCGGGCCGCGGCCCCGCGTCCAGCTCGCCGCCGGTCATCCCCACGCGCTCGCGCATGCCGATGAGCCCGTGACCCTGGCCGTCGGCGCCGCCCTCCTCGTACAGCTCGGGCAGCGAACCGCGGCCGTCGTCCTCGATCAGCACCTGCAGTTCGCCGTCGGCGTATGTCAGCCGCACCGCGGCGCCCGCCTCGGGGCCGCCGTGCTTGCGGGTGTTGGTCAGCGCCTCCTGCACGATGCGGTACGCCGCGAGCTCGATGCTGCTCGGCAGCTCCCGCGGCGAGCCGGCCACCTCGAACGAGACCGTGAGCCCCGCCCCTCGCACCTGCTCGACCAGCTCCGCCAGTTGCTCCACACCGGGCTGCGGCACGTACTCGCCGCCCGCGCCCGGGTCGCCGGTGCGCAGCACGCCGAGCAGCCGGCGCATCTCCGCCAGCGCCTGCCGGCCGGTGCCGGAGATCGTCGTGAGCGCCTCCTTGGCCTGCTGCGGCGCGCTGTCCAGCACGTACGCGGCGCCGTCCGCCTGCACGACCATGACGGAGACGTTGTGCGCCACCACGTCGTGCAGCTCGCGGGCTATCCGCGCGCGCTCCGCCGCGACCGCGATCCGCGACTGCGTCTCCCGCTCCCGCTCCAGACGGGCGGCCCGTTCCTCAAGCTGCGCGTAGTAGGCGCGGCGGGTGCGCAGCGAGTCGCCGAGCACCCAGGCGAGCAGGAACGGGACGGTCAGGAAGGCGAGGCCGACGGCCTGCTCGAAGACGTTCTCACTGGCGGCCGGCCACCGCAGTTGGTTGACCACGGGCGCGACGGCGGCGCCGATGAGCGCCAGCCGCGACGCCCAGGGCACGTCGCCTGCGGCGACGGTGAAGATGACGACGAGCATGGCGAAGTTCGCCGGGCCGGGACTCGAATCCACCACGACCTGCACGACGCCGAGCGCTCCGGCGACGAGCAGCATGCGCTCGGGATAGCGGCGGCGCAGGGCGACGACGGCGGCGTAGCCGATGCCGATGACCAGCGCGATCGTCTTCGCGATGTCGCTGAGGGGGGCGTGCGGGTTGTCGTCGGAATTGGTCGTGTCCACGGCGATCAGCCAGGCACCGGTCATCAGGACGAGGCAGACAGCCCAGAAGCTGTCGACCAGCGTCGGATGACGGCGGAGGAAATCGTAGACACGTTGCACGTCACCCAGCGTAGGCACGCGCGCGTAAGCGGGAGTCAGTCCGCGGGGCGATCCCTGGCTGATGCATCTACTCCGCAGGGTGGAGGATGCGCTTGTGGAGAACGGTGGGACGGGCGGGTGGGCCGCGGGCGCGAAGCCGGGCGCTCGGCCTGTGGCGGGCTGGGAGGCGGCCTCCGGCGGAGGCTGGGAGGCGGCCTCGGGCGGGGGCTCGGGTGGTCGGCTGCGCTGGCGGGAGGCGATGCGGCGGGCGCTGTACGGACCGGAGGGCTTCTACCGCCGGGGCGGGCCCGGCACCGGGGCGGCGGCGCACTTCCGTACCTCGGTGCACGCGTCGCCGCTGTTCGCGGCGGCGGTGGCGGAGCTGGCGCGGCGGGTGGCAATCGCACTGGGACGGCCGGCGGAGCTGGACGTGGTGGACGTCGGGGCGGGGCGGGGAGAGCTGCTGACGGGGGTGCTGGCGGCGTACGAGGGACCGGGGCGGCTGCGGCCGTACGCGGTGGAGGTCGGCCCGCGGCCGGGGGGGCTGGACGCGCGGATCACATGGCTGGCGCAGCCGCCGGAGGGGGTGCGGGGGCTGCTGTTCGCCAACGAGTGGCTGGACAACGTGCCGGTGGAGGTCGCGGAGACGGACGAGGGGGGTGCGCCGCGGTACGTGGAGGTCGCGGCGGACGGCACGGAGCGGCTGGGCGCGGAGGTCGGCGGCGCGGACGCGGAGTGGCTGCGCCGCTGGTGGCCGCTGGCGGGTGCGCCGCCGGGCAGCCGTGCGGAGATCGGCGCCCCGCGCGACGCGGTGTGGTCGGCGGCGGTCACGACGCTGACCGCCGGCTTGGCGCTGACCGCGGACTACGCCCACACCCGGGCCACCCGCCCGCCGTACGGCACGCTGACGGCGTTCCGCGACGGCCAGGAGGTGAGGCCGGTCCCGGACGGAAGCTGCGACGTGACGGCGCACGTGGCGCTGGACGCGGTGGCCGCCGGCCTGGTCCGGAAGGGCGGCACAGGGCAGCCGGAGGACGGCGACGGGCCCGGCGAGCGGCCTACCCGGCACCCCGCAGATCGGCACCCCGCAGAGACGGATGGTGGCTCACCCCACGCCCCGCCGTCCCGCGCAGCGCCGGAGCGGGGCAGGCCGCCGTTGCTGATGTCACAGCGGGAGGCGTTGCGGGGACTCGGGCTCGACGGGAGCCGGCCGCCGCTGGCCCTGGCGTCGACCGACCCGGCCGGCTACCTGCGGCGGCTCGCCACCGCGGGGCAGGCGGCCGAGCTCCTCGACCCCGCGGGGCTCGGGGGCTTCACGTGGCTGGCCCACCACGTCGGCATCGCCCCGGTCATCCCCTGACGCCGCGGGCCCTGTACGGGCCGCCCGACGCCGCTCCGCGGCCCCATGCCCGTACCGTACGGACTGCGAGCCCCGCGATGCCCGTACGCTTACGTCCGCTCCCCCGCCGTCGCGCCTCAGAGCTGCGGCAGCGAGTCCAGCTCCACCTCCGCCCGCGCGACCGCGCGCGCGTCCGCGTCGATCGACCGCCGCAGCGCCTCGTGCAGGCTCGCAGGCGTCAGGACGCCCGCGAAGCGCCCCGTCTCCTCGTCGTCCACCACCGCGATCCACCCGGCGTCGTACTGCAGCATCGTCGCGAACGCCTTCTTCAGGCTCGCCCCCAGCGGCAGCCAGGCGTCCATCCGCCGCGCGTAGTCGGACACCGCGCCGCCCTTAGCGATCTCGTCGGCCGCGACCCACCCGTGCAGCTCGCCCTCGCCGTCCAGCACGACCGCCCAGCGCGCGCCCCCGTCCCGTAGCGCCGCCGCGGCGATGCGGGCGTCGTCGTCGAGCCGGACCACAGGCGGCTGCTCCAGGTCGCCGAGTTCTATCTCGGTCACCGACAGCCGCTTCAGGCCCCGGTCGGCGCCGACGAAGTCGGCCACGTACGGGGTCGCGGGCGCGCCCAGGACCACAGCAGGCGAGTCGAGCTGCTCGATCTTCCCGTCGCCGAAGACCGCGATGCGGTCGCCGAGCCGTACCGCCTCCTCGATGTCGTGTGTGACGAAAAGCACGGTCTTCCGCATCCGGGCCTGCAGCTTGAGGAACTCGTTCTGCAGGTGCTCGCGCACCACCGGGTCCACCGCCCCGAACGGCTCGTCCATCAGCAGCACCGGCGGGTCCGCCGCCAGCGCCCGCGCCACGCCGACGCGCTGGCGCTGGCCGCCGGAGAGCTGGTCGGGATAGCGGCGGCCGTGCTCGTGCGGGTCGAGGCCGACCAGCTCCAGCAGTTCGGCCGCCCGCTTCCGCCGCTTGTCCCGCGGCGTGCCCAGCAAATGCGGCACGGTGGCCGTGTTGTCGAGGACGTTCCTGTGCGGGAAAAGGCCGACGTTCTGGATGCAGTAGCCGATGTGGCGGCGCAGTTCGACGGGGTCGGTGGCCATGACGTCCTGCCCGTCGACCTCGATACGGCCGCTGGTGGGCTCGATGAGCCGGTTGACCATCTTCAGAGTGGTGGTTTTGCCGCAGCCGGACGGGCCGACAAGCGTCACCAGCTCGCCCTCGGCGACGTCGAACGACAAGTCGTCCACCGCGGTAATCCCATCGGGGTACCGCTTGGTCACGTGCTCGAATCGGATCATGTTTCCTCATTCTGCCCCGCCCTCCCGCTTCCGGTGTCAGTGGCGGGGGGTCTAATAGAGCTGCCTACGGGAAGGAGCGGTGGCGTGAAAGCCTCCGGCTGCCTGGCAGCGAACGAGTGGATCTGCGGTGAATACGTCCGCAGCCGCAGCGACGAGCTCGTCGACGCCACGGTCCAGCACGTCTGGATCACGCTGGCGTCGGTGGGCATCGGCCTGCTGGTTTCCTTCCCGCTGGCCCTGATCGCCCGCCGCTGGCGGGTGCTCACGGGCCCCGTGCTCGGCTTGACGACGGTGCTCTACACGATTCCGTCGCTCGCGATGTTCTCCCTGCTGGTCCCGATCATGGGCATCTCGGCATCCGTGGTCGTCACCGGCCTCGTGCTCTATTCGCTGACGATCCTCATCCGCAATCTGCTGGCCGGCCTCGATTCCGTGCCGGCGGAGACGCGGGAGGCGGCCCGCGGGATGGGGTACGGGCAGACGCGCCTGCTGTTCGCCGTCGAGCTGCCGCTCGCGCTGCCCGCCGTCATGGCCGGGCTGCGGATGGCGACGGTGTCGACGATCGCGATGACGACGGTCGGCGGCATCATCGGCTACGGCGGCCTGGGCAACCTGATCGTCGACGGCATGCGCACCCTGTTCAAGGCGCAGGTGCTGACCGCGTCGGTGCTGTGCGTACTGCTCGCCGTGCTGGCGGACCTGCTGATCCTGGGCCTGCAGCGGCTGCTGACGCCGTGGACGCGGGCGCAGCGGCGAAGCGGTGGCGGCGGCGGCAGGTCCCGCGCGAGGACCGCCGGGCGGCAGAAGGAGACGGCCTGATGGGCACCATTGCGGACGCGTGGACGTGGCTGACCACGGGGTCGAACTGGTCCGGTCCGACCGGCATCGGCGTACGGCTGAGCGAGCATCTCTACCTGACGGGCATGTCCCTGGCCATCGCCTGCGCCATCGCGCTGCCGATCGCGTTCTGGCTGGGCCACATCGGCAAGGGCGGCACCCTCGCGATCAACATCTCGAACGTCGGCCGTGCCGTGCCCACGCTCGCGGTGCTCGGCCTGCTCATGCTCACGCCGCTGCGGATGCACGGCGACTGGCCGACGGTCATCGCCCTGGTGCTCTTCGCGGTGCCGCCGCTGCTGACGAACGCGTACGTGGGCATCCGCGAGGCCGACCGGGACGTGGTGGAGGCGGCGCGGGGCATGGGCATGTCCGGACCGCAGTTGCTGGGCCGGGTCGAGCTGCCGCTGGGCTATCCGCTGGTGATGACCGGCCTGCGGTCGGCGACGGTGCAGGTCGTCGCGACCGCCACGCTGGCGGCCATCGCGGGCGGCGGCGGCCTCGGCCGGATCATCACCGCGGGCTTCCGGACGTACAACACCCCGATGGTGGTGGCCGGCGCCTTCCTGGTGGCGGTGCTGGCCCTGGTGCTGGAGGTCGTGCTCGCCGTCGCCGGGCGGCTGCTGGACCCGATGCGCGGCCGCCACGACGGCCGCCGCGGCCGCGGGCGGCGGACGCCGGGGGACGACCTGGCAGCGCCGGGAACGGAAGGGGCGGACGTACCGCCGGGGGAACAGAAGCCCGCGCCGGCCTCGCTGTAAGGTTCGGCGTCACGTCGTGCGCAGCGCAGCGCCGTGTCACGTGACGCCGGCGTGCGGATAACGCCGGCATTCTCCTCCGGAAAGAATCAACCGAATCACACGTAATCCAACACCCCTCTCGCATAGCGATGCTACGAATATCGACTCCCAACGGATGGAGAATCCCTTGATCACCAACCGCGTTCGCGCCCGCGCCGCCGCCTCGGTGCTGGCCGCCGCCGCCCTCACCGCGGGCCTCGCGGCCTGCGGCGGCGACAGCCTGGAGGAAAAGGGCGGCACGGACTCCACGGACGACGACAAGTCATCCCTGGTGGTGGGCCAGGCCGGGTTCACGGTATCGACGGTGACCGCCGAGCTGTACTCGGCGATGCTGAAGGACGCCGGCTACGACGTCACGATAAAGAAGCTGGAGAACCGCGAGCTCTACGAGCCGGAGCTGGAGAAGGGCAGCATCGACGTCTTCCCGGAGTACGCCGCGACCCTCGCCGAGTTCCTGAACGCGAAGGAGAACGGCGTAGAGGCTCCCGAGAAGAACCCCGTCGCGTCGAACGACATCGACGAAACGGTGACCGCCCTGCGCGCGCTCGCCGAGCCCCGCGGCCTCAAGGTGCTCGACGCCGGCGACGCCGTCGACCAGAACGCCTTCGCCGTATCCAAGGACTTCGCCGCGGAGAACGACCTCAAGACCCTCGGCGACCTCGGCAAGACCGGCGACGGCATCCGCCTCGCGGCGGGCGACGAATGCCCGGAGCGCCCGTTCTGCGAGCCGGGCCTGGAGAAGACGTACGACATCGACGTCACCAAGATCGACCCCCTGGGCGTCGGCACCCCGGCGGCCAAGCAGTCGGTCCAGGACGGCACCAACCAGCTCGTCCTGACGACCACCACGGACGCGACCCTGGACGACTTCGACCTGGTGCTTCTGGAGGACGACAAGGGCCTGCAGAACGCGGACAACATCCTCCCGGTCGTCAACGCCAAGGAGGCGGGCTCGAAGGAGATCGCCGCCACGCTGGACAAGCTCACGAAGGTACTCACGACGGAGGACCTGATCGAGCTGAACCGCAAGGTGGACGCGGAGCGGGTGAAGCCGGCCGACGCGGCAAAGGAGTACCTGGAAGCCAAGAACCTCCTCGGCTCCTGACCTCAGTCAGGCACCTCCCGACACCCCCTGCCCCACCGGCTCGCTTCGGCGGAGCAGGGGGTTCGGCGTCGGCTTGATCTCTCCCGTCGAGCCGCACGCCGTTCAGAATGTCCACGATCCTGCGCGCACCGACCGACGAATCCGCCGCCAGCCGGGCCCACGACCCGTCCCGGAAAGAGATCGTGAAGTCGACCCGGCCCACGCTGAACGTCTTGACCGCCGCACCGGCGATGTCCGCACGGGACGACGTCCAGAGGACCGCCTCGGATCCGGGAACCGTGATGATCTCGCGGCCCTGCAACGCGACCTCGTGCGACGTGATGTGTACGAGTTCGGCAGACTCGGCCGGCTCGATCTGGATGCGGGTTTCCCCGGGCCGCCCGCGAGGGGTCGAGCTGCCAGGGGAGCGTACGGGCTGCCTCGCCGACGCCCGCCCACATCACGGGGAAGTCGTCGATCTCGTTCTCCCGCTCCTCCAGCTTCCCCCCGTCTTTCCGTGGACACCGGGGAATTACCGGGAACGTCGAGGATGATGATGAACGGGAGCAGCAGCAACTTCATGGTCACCGTGAAAACAACGCGGCCGACGTGGATCTGCCCGGCGCGCAGCTTGGTCTCCTGCCCGTCGGCCGCAAGCTCCGCGGGCACGGTGAACTCCCCGTAACGTCACACAGGAAACGGCGGGCCCGCAGGGCAGGTCGAGCCACCGTACGTCGTTCATCGAATCCCGTACGAGCACTTCCCGCACCCCGGTGGCGGCGGCCTCGGCGGACGGATCCCGGCTCTCCACGGCACCGACGTTGAACGCACAATGCGCGTCACCGGCCTCCTCGGCGGCCTGCTCGCGCTTGTCCTGCTGCTTCTTCTGCGCGTCGGACGCCTTCTCGTCATCCGACGCACCGGGGAACGGCGCTTCCGATGGGCCGGCGGCGTAACCGGCCGCGGAAGTGGTCCGTCCGGTGCGACGCTGGCGAAGGGCGTCGTGGCCGCACCACCCCGAATCCCCGCCGGGTACTGCCTATTGAGGCAATACCGGCCGTCCCACCCACCATATTTCCGACCCCATTACCTTGCAGCGTCGCCGACTCGAAATTCCGGACGCACCCCCGCGGAACCGGCCGATGAACCTGCGTTGAGGCAGTCCTCGCTGCACCACCGTCGATTATGGAATTCCATTGGCGCCTCTCGCGGGCGGGGCGTGTTGATCGGCGGGGCGGGACCCGCCCCGGTGCCGGCCGGGGCGGGGTGGTGCGGTGGCTGGGACGTAACCGGCGGGAAACGATTGGTTGGGCGCTGCTCCATTTGGGACATCTCCACGGTAAGTTGCGGCCTATGCCACGTGGACGCCACCGCTTCTCCTCGCCGATGCGCGGGCTCCTGCCGCCCGTGTCGTTCGCCGCGGTCGCGCTGGGTTGCGCGGCCGGGGCCTGGTTGGTTTCCGGGGACGGGTCCGCCGTGCGGTGGCTGGCCGTGGGGGCGGCCGTGGCCGCGGTGGGGGCCGCGGCGCTCATGCGGTTGCGGGATCGGATGACCGCCCTCCAGGTCACCGAGGCGACCGGGGCGCGGGCGCGGGCCGAGCGGGAGCATGAGGAGAAGGTCGCCGAGCTGAAGAGCGACCTTGAAGAGGCGCGGCGCGTACGCGGGGAGTTGGAGAAGCGGCTCGGGTCGCGGCACGGCGACCTCGCCCGGTTGCGTACGGATCACGCGGCGCTGCTCGCGCGGTACGCCAACGCCGAGTCCGAGCGCGCCGCCGCGCTCGAAGGGCGGCGGCAGTTGGCCATCGAGGCGGCGTCGCCCGTCAAGCAGTTGCCGCCCGCAGGTTCGCAGTCGCAGTTGCCGCCGCCCTCGCTCAGTTCGTACCTGCGCGCCTCCCACGCCCTCGACAACCTCGCGGGCAACGCCGCCCGGCAGGGCCACGGGCAGACGCACGGGCAGGCACCCTCCGGCGACGCCGCCGGCTTCAGCTACTTCTCCCGGCCGCCGCAGCGGACACCGTCCCGGGAGCTCCCTCCCCCGGCGTCCGGCCGCCGGGCCGGCGGCGGCCACCGCTCCGGGCCCGACGAGCCCGGTGACGCCGGCACGGATCTCGCCGATGTCGTCGGGCCGGAAGTCCTCGCCGAGGCCGAGGCTGACGATGGTGCCGGGGCGGAGGCCGGCTCCGGCGCCGTTCCGGCGTCCTCCGAGGCCGACGACCCCGACGACGACCCCCACGGGCCCGTCGGGCGCGTCATCGACCTGGAGCAGGCGAGCTGAACGGGGATTCGCCCCCGTTCCTCCTCACTTGTCGATGTCCCCGACCACGAAGAACATCGACCCCAGGATCGCCACCATGTCCGCCACCAGCGTCCCCGGCAGCAGTTCGGTCAGCACCTGGATGTTGTTGTACGACGCGGAGCGCAGCTTCAGCCGGTACGGCGTCTTCTCGCCCTTCGACACCAGGTAGTAGCCGTTGAGCCCCAGCGGGTTCTCCGTCCAGGCATACGTCTCCCCCTCCGGCGCCTTCAGCACCTTCGGCAGCCGCTGGTTCACCGGCCCCGGCGGCAGCTCCGCCAGCCGGTCCAGGCAGGCGTCGGCCAGGTCGAGGGAGTTGTGCGTCTGCGCCAGCAGCACCTCGAAGCGGGCCAGGCAGTCGCCCTCCTCGCGGGTCACGACGCGCAGCGTGCCGCCCAGCTCCCCGTACGCCAGATACGGCTCGTCGCGCCGCAGGTCGAAGTCCACCCCCGACCCGCGCCCTATGGGCCCGCTCACGCCGTACGCGTGCACCGTCTGCGGCGGCAGCACGCCCACGCCGCGCGTGCGGCCGCGGAAGATCTCGTTGCCCAGGACGAGGCGGTCGAAGACGTCCATCCGCGCGCGCGTCGCGCGCAGGGCCGCGCGCGCCCGGTCCGTCCAGCCGGCGGGCAGTTCCTCCTTGAGGCCGCCGACGCGGTTGAACATGTAGTGCATCCGCCCGCCGGAGACCTCCTCCATGACGGCCTGCAGATCCTCGCGTTCGCGGAAGGCGTAGAAGATCGGAGTGATGCCGCCGAGTTCGAGGGGGTACGAGCCGAGGAACATCAGATGGTTGAGCACCCGGTTCAGCTCGGCGAGCAGCGTACGCAGCCACACCGCCCGCTCCGGCACCTCCATGCCGAGCATGCGCTCGACGGCCAGGACCACGCCCAGTTCGTTGGAGAAGGCCGACAGCCAGTCGTGGCGGTTGGCGAGCACGATGATCTGGCGGTAGTCGCGGGCTTCGAAGAGCTTCTCCGCGCCGCGGTGCATATAGCCGATGACCGGCTCCGCAGAGACGATGCGCTCGCCGTCCAGGACGATGCGCAGCCTCAGCACGCCGTGGGTCGAGGGGTGCTGCGGGCCGATGTTGAGCACCATGTCGGTCTGCTCGGCCGCGCCCCCGATGCCGACCGTCAGCGGGGCGGTGGTTGCGGCGGGCGCGGCGTCTCCGGTGGGCGCGGCAGTCATGCAGCCGAGCCTAGCGGCCGTACGGAATGCTCCCTAGGGCCGCGGCAGGGTGCGGTCGTCGTCGTACGGAACGGGCCCTGGACAGGGGCTAGCGGCGCGGCGGGGTGTGGTCGTCCTCGTCCTCGTCGTCCGGCAGCTTCAGGACCCGTTCCAGGAAGAGCGCCGCCCCGACCACGAGCGCCGCCGCGACCACCGACAGCGCCGCGTACACCACCTGGGAGCCGCGCGTACCGTAGTCCAGCCCGTCCAGGATCAGGAACAGCCCCAGCCCCCCGTACCCCCCCGCGACCAGCGCCGAGACCAGCGCGCTCGCCTGGCCCAGCACCACCGCGCGCGCGGCCATCAGCGGGTCGACGCCCTTGGCGTGCGGTACCCGCTCGCGCTGGGCGGCGAGGCGGGAGCGGATGGACAGCGCGGTCGCCGTCAGGATGGTGGCGATCAGGGCGAGCACCACCGGGGCGGCGACGGGGACGCCCGGCAGCGTCCCCACCGAGGTCCACAGCCGGGATCCCGCCCAGGACAGCACCCCCGCCACCACGAAGATGCCGGCCAACATCCCGACGTGCAGTTGCCTCACCGAACGCGCTCCTCCCAGAACTCCCGGAAATCGTAGCCCCGTAGGGCCGGCAGGATGCCCTCAGTCCGGGAGCCGCAGTTCGAGGTCCGTGCGCGGGCGCACGCCCTGCCGGCCGACCTGCGCCAGCAGCTCGGCCACCGGCCCGCGCCCCGGCAGCTCGGCCGCGGGGTCCACGTCGTGCCACGGGACGAGGACGAAGGCGCGCTCGTGCGCGCGGGGGTGCGGGAGGGTGAGGGCGGGATCGTCGGAGAGGACGCCCTGGTACGCCACGATGTCGACGTCCAGCGTGCGCGGACCCCACTGCTCGTCCCGTACGCGCGCGAACGCCTCCTCCACGGCGTGCGCCCGCTCCATCAGCGACGCGGGCGGGAGGGTGGTCCGTACGATCAGGACGGCGTTGAAGAACGTCGGCTGGCTGCCCGGCTCGACGCCCCAGGGGTCGGTCTCGTAGACCGGCGAAACGGCTTTGACGCGGAGGCCGGGGGTGTCCTCAAGGGCGTCGACGGAGCCCTGGAGGGTCTCCAGCCGGTTGCCGAGGTTGCTGCCGATGGAGAGCACGGCGCGCTTGGGGTTCTGCAGGGTCGAGTCGGCCGCGTCGACCTGCTCGACCACGGAACGCGGCACAGGCTGCACGGTCGGGTCGCTGCGATTCAATGGTCAACCTCTGCTTCGGGTGATGGTGATGGTCACGTCGTCGAACGGAACGGTGATCGGCGCGTCCGGCTTGTGCACCGTCACCTCCACCTGCTGCACGGGCGCGTGGGTCAGGCACTGCGCGGCGATCCGCTCGGCGAGCGTCTCGATCAGGTCCACCGGCTCGCCCTCGACGACGGCGACGGTCTCTTCCGCCACGACGCCGTAGTGCACGGTCCGCGACAGATCGTCTGTGGCGGCGGCGGGGCGGGTGTCGAGGTGGAGGACGAGGTCGACGACGAACGGCTGGCCTTCGGCGCGCTCGTGCGCGAAGACGCCGTGGTGGCCGCGGGCCCTGAGGCCGTGCAGCGCGACCCGGTCGGCTTGGGTCATGGCTCGCTCTCGCCTCGCCTTCTGCGTCTTGGCGCCGTTGTGGGGTGATGCCTTTGAACGATCCTTCTTGCGCCTTGCGTCGGTTGCTTGTGCGCTTGTGTCTTCGGCTGCTCGTTTCGGTCGATGTGCGGTTCCGGCGGGCTCGCTGAGGTCGATGCGGTGGTGGTCTGATGCTCGGCCCTGCCCCTGGACCTTCGATCGAATGTACCTGCGCCTGCTGACACGCCGAACGACCGGGGCTGCTCGCGGCCGTGCCGTGGGGTGTGGCCGCGTCTACGGGGAGGGTCGACGGGACAGCGGTATGGGGGGTGACGGCGGCTCGAACGGGCTATGAACGCGACCCAGGTCTTGTGAGACGGGCGGGTGGGTCGCAGGTCCCGCGTGGGCGGGGCGTACGTCCCGCGTGGGCGGATCGTACGTCCGGCGCGGTCGTGGCTGTGTCGTCCGCTGTCGTCCGCCGTCGTCCGTTCCCCGCACTCCCGCCCCTAGGGTAGGCCGCTGCTCTGACAAAGATCGCCGGGCCGTACGGCCGGGCTTTCGCGATACGGATTCGGGTGCGCGGCCCGTACGCCCCTCTACGCCCCCTCCAGCGCCGAGGCGACCCGTACCGCGTCCGCCGTCGGCCGGACCTCGTGGACCCGTACCGCCCACGCGCCCTCGCGCGCCACTATCGCCGACACCGCCGCCGTCGCGGCGTCCCGCTCGCGGGCCGGCGGCGGCGAACCGTCGGGGCCGGCCAGGACGCGCCCGAGGAACCGCTTGCGCGACGCCGCGACCAGCAGCGGACGGCCCACTTCCGCGCGGAGCCGGGCGAGGCTGTTCAGGAGCACGAGGTCGTGCGGCGCCGCCTTCGCGAAGCCGAGGCCCGGGTCGGCGATGATCCGGTCGAAGTCGATGCCGCCCGCCACGGCCCGGTCGAGGCTGCGGCGGAGTTCGTCGACGACCTCGGTGACGGTGTCCTCGTAGACCGCGCGGTTGTTCATGTCGATGGACTGCCCGCGCCAGTGCATGACGACGAACGGCACGCCGGTCGCGGCGACCGCCGGGACCATCGCGGGGTCCGCCTGGCCGCCGCTGACGTCGTTGACGAGGCGGGCGCCGGCGGCGACCGCCTGCTCGGCGACCGTGGCGCGCATGGTGTCGACGGAGACGAGTACGCCTTCGGCCGCGAGGCCCCGTACGACGGGGAGAACGCGGCGCAGCTCCTCGTCCTCGTCCACGCGGGGTGCGCCGGGGCGGGTGGACTCGCCGCCGACGTCGACGATGTCGGCGCCGGTGGCGACGAGGTCGATGCCGTGCTTGATCGCGGCCGCGGAGTCGAACCAGAGGCCGCCGTCGGAGAAGGAGTCGGGGGTGACGTTGACGACGCCCATGACGGCGCAGCGGCCGAAGTCCGGCAACCCCGCCACCTGCCCCCTGCGCGCATCCGTCATACCTCCAGCGTATGCGCCACCGGCCCGCCCGGTCCCGGCAGGGCGCCGGGGGCTTGTGCGAGCGGGGTGCAGCAGTGGTCGGGCGACGGGCGTGCGTAGAGCGGACTGCGGCCGCGCGAGCGTGCCGGACCGATGTCGGAGGGCGCGCCTACCCTTGGGCGGGAGTGCGGGGTACGTGGGGTCCGGAATACGGAGATCCGGGGAACCGAGGCCCCGGGTCGGCCCCGGGACCGGGTTCAGAGACCGCGGATCGCCCTGAAGCCCGTGTTGCCGCTTGAGCTGTCCGGCGTGTTCCCCATCCTCGCCGACGTCCGGTACCGCAGGCAGTACGACTCGTGACACATATGCGACCCCCCCTTCAGCACCCGGGACTGCCCCAGCCGCGGCCCCCGCGGGTTGTCGCGCGAAGCCTTGCGGTGGTGCCGTGCGTGGAACCAGTCCGCGCACCACTCCCACACGTTCCCCGTCGCGTTGTACAGCCCGTAGTCATTCGGCTCGAAGGCGTCCACCGGGCACGTCCCCCGGTAGCCGTCCGCCGCCGTGTTGCGGTCGGGGAAGCTGCCGCGCCAGACGTTCATCCGGTACGCGCCCTCCGGCTCCCGCTCCGCCCCCCACGGGTACGGCTCCCCCTCCAGCCCGCCGCGCGCGGCGTACTCCCACTCCGCCTCCGTCGGCAGCCGTCCGCCCGCCCATTCGCAGAAGGCCAGGGCGTCCGTGTGCGAGACGTGCACCACCGGGTGGTCCCACCGGCCGCGCAGACCCGAGCCCGGGCCCTCAGGGTGCCGCCAGTCCGCCTGGTGGACCTGCCGCCACCACGGCGTCTGCGGCGGCGACGCGGTGGGCGGGAAGTTCTTGGGCAGGAAGCCCGCGAAGACGAAGGACCAGCCGAAGCGCTCGGCGTCCGTGACGTACGACGTGGCGTCGGCGAAGGCCGCGAACTCCTCGTTCGTCACCGCCGTTGCCGCGACCGCGAAGCCGTCGACAGTCACCTCGCGCGCCGGGTCCTCTCCGTCCGCCGGGTACGGGCCGTCCTCGTAGCCCATCAGGAACGCCCCGCCGGGCAGCTTCCGCCACCCTCCGCGCGGTTCGTACGCGACCGATTCCGACGCGGCTACGCGCTCTCCGGGCTCACGGGCGACCCCGCCGCCCTCCGCCCCGCGACCCGGCGCGCAGCACGCCCGCGGCTCCGTGCCCCCGTCCCCCATCAGTGCGACCTGATCAGGCTCATGGCCTCGGCCCGCGTCGCCGGGTGCCGGAGCTGTCCGCGCACCGCCGACGTCAGCGTCTTCGCCCCCGGCTTCCGCACGCCACGCATCGTCATGCACAAGTGCTCGCACTCGATGACGACGATCACGCCCCGCGGCTCCAATATCTCCATCAGCGAGTCCGCGATCTGCGTGGTCAACCGTTCCTGCACCTGCGGCCTGCGCGCATACACGTCCACCAGCCGCGCCAGCTTCGACAGCCCCGTGATCTTCCCGTCGTGCGACGGGATGTACCCCACGTGCGCGGAGCCCACGAACGGCACCAGGTGGTGCTCGCACGTGCTCAGCACCTCGATGTCCTTGACCAGCACCATCTCGTCGTGGCCCAGGTCGAACGTCGTCGTCAGCACGTCCTCGGGGCGCTGCCGCAGGCCCGCGAAGATCTCCTTGTACGCGCGCGCCACCCGCGCCGGCGTCTCCAGCAGACCTTCCCGGTCCGGGTCCTCGCCGACGGCGATGAGCAGTTCACGCACGGCGTCCGCGGCGCGCTTCTCGTCGAAGTCGCCGTACTCCTCGTCGCCGTGCTCCGGGCCGTGTCCCGTCCTGACAGCCGCATCCGTCATCGTGGTGCCTCTCGTACCTGCGCCAATGGCCAGCGCCCCCAAGGCTAGAACCTCGGGGGCGCTGCACACATTCCAGCGGTATCCGCTACGGCTGACCGCCCTCGGTGGGCGACGGCTGGTGCTGCGGGCCCTCGCCCGGCAGCGTGCCGCCCTGGAGGCCACCCGGCAGGCCGCCGCCGGCGGGCGGCGTCTCGGCCTTGTCGAGCATCCTCGGGCCGGAGCCGTTCGTCTCCCGCGGGGAGGTGACCGGCGGCCGGGTGGAGGGCGTACGCCGCGAGGAACCGGTCCACGCCGGCCGCAGCGGGCGCTTGACCAGGGGGCGGAAGATCTCGGCGATCTCCTCCTTGCCCAGGGTCTCCTTCTCCAGCAGCTCCAGCACCAGGTTGTCGAGCACGTCGCGGTTCTCGACGAGCATCTCCCACGCCTCGTTGTGCGCGGTCTCGATCAGCTTCTTGACCTCCTCGTCGACCAGCGCGGCGACCTCCTCGGAGTAGTCGCGCTGGTGCGAGAGCTCCCGGCCCAGGAAGGGCTCGGACTGGTCGGAGCCGAACTTGATCGCGCCCAGCCGCTCGGTCATGCCGTACTGCGTGACCATCTTGCGGGCGAGCCCGGTGGCCTTCTCGATGTCGTTGGCGGCGCCGGTCGTCGGGTCGTGGAAGACCAGTTCCTCGGCCGCGCGGCCGCCCATCATGTACGCGAGCTGGTCCAGCATCTCGTTGCGCGTGGTGGAGTACTTGTCCTCGTCGGGCAGCACCATCGTGTAACCGAGGGCGCGGCCACGGGAGAGGATCGTCACCTTGTGCACCGGGTCGCCGCTGGGAGAGGCCGCCGCGACCAGGGCGTGCCCGCCCTCGTGGTACGCGGTGATCTTCTTCTCCTTCTCCGACATGATGCGCGAGCGCTTCTGCGGGCCGGCGACCACGCGGTCGATGGCCTCGTCCAGCATCTCGTTGTCGATCAGCTTCCGGTTGCTGCGCGCGGTGAGCAGCGCGGCCTCGTTCAGCACGTTGCTGAGGTCGGCGCCGGTGAAGCCGGGGGTGCGTCGGGCGACGGCGGACAGGTCCACGTCCGGGGCGACGGGCTTGCCCTTCTGATGGACCTTGAGGATCTCCAGCCGGCCCTGCATGTCGGGGCTCTCCACGCCGATCTGCCGGTCGAACCGGCCGGGGCGCAGCAGCGCGGGGTCGAGGATGTCGGGCCGGTTGGTGGCCGCGATGAGGATGACGCCGCCCTTGACGTCGAAGCCGTCCATCTCGACCAGGAGCTGGTTCAGCGTCTGCTCGCGCTCGTCGTGGCCGCCGCCCATGCCGGCGCCGCGGTGGCGGCCGACCGCGTCGATCTCGTCGACGAAGACGATCGCCGGAGCGTTCGCCTTGGCCTGCTCGAACAGGTCGCGGACGCGGGAGGCGCCGACGCCGACGAACATCTCGACGAAGTCGGAGCCGGAGATGGAGTAGAACGGCACGCTCGCCTCGCCGGCGACGGCGCGGGCCAGCAGGGTCTTGCCGGTGCCGGGCGGGCCGTAGAGCAGCACGCCCTTGGGGATCTTGGCGCCGACGGCCTGGAACTTCGCGGGCTCCTGCAGGAACTCCTTGATCTCGTGGAGCTCCTCCACGGCCTCGTCGGCCCCGGCCACGTCGGAGAAGGTCGTCTTCGGGGTGTCCTTCGTGATGAGCTTGGCCTTGGACTTCCCGAAGTTCATGACCCGGGAGCCGCCGCCCTGCATCTGGTTCATCAGGAAGAGGAAGACGAGCACGATCAGGACGAACGGCAGCAGGGACAGCAGGATGCTGACGAACGGGTTGTCCTTGGTCGGCTTGACCGAGTACCCGTCGGGGATGTGCCCGCCGTCGAACTTCTTCTGCAGGGTGTCGGCCAGGCCGACACCCTGGTTGTCGATGTAGTTGGCCTGGACCTTGTCGCTGCCGTCGATCTTCTTGCCGTCTTTGAGCTGGACCTTGACGGTCTCGCTGTTGCCGGTGGTCAGCTCCGCGGAGCTGACGTCGTCATTCTGGATCGCGGCGACGACCTTGGCGGTGTCAACGGACTTGTAGCCCTCGGAGGAGCCGACCAGTTGCATCAACAGGACCACGGCGAGGACGGCCAGCACGATCCACATGACCGGCCCACGGAAGTAGCGCTTCACGTCCATCCACACGGGGCGGCGTACGCCCCGTCCCTCCTGCCCAGTGAGGCACGGCTGGCTCCTGAGCGAGCCCGTGGCCGTGCGTATGCCTGTTATGGGTCCAAACTGAAACGACTGTCGTTCGGACGGTACCCCAGAATTGTCACCCGTCCCCGCCGGGGACGGCTAACAAACCGGCTTTCCCATGCTCCAACGGCGGGAAACCCCCCGGTGTTCCCCGGGCAGGGACCCGCCGGCCCGCGTCCGGCCACCCGGGGGGCGGCGGCGGGAAGTCCGCTCAGTCCGCGCACGCGGAGCCGCGGACTGCGTCAGCCACCGTACACGTGCGGTGCGAGGGTCCCGACGAAGGGCAGGTTCCGGTACTTCTCCGCGTAGTCGAGGCCGTAGCCGACGACGAACTCGTTGGGAATGTCGAAGCCGACCCAGTCCACGTCGATGGGCACTTTCGCCGCCTCCGGCTTGCGCAGCAGGGTGAAGACCCGCAGCGAGGCCGGCTGCCGGGAGCCGAGGTTGGAGAGCAGCCAGGAGAGCGTGAGGCCGGAGTCGATGATGTCCTCGACGATCATCACGTGCCGGTCCTGGATATCGGTGTCCAGATCCTTGAGGATCCGTACGACACCGGAGGACTGGGTGCCCGCGCCGTACGAGGACACGGCCATCCAGTCCATCGTGACCGGCGTGGAGAGGGTCCGGGCGAGGTCCGCCATGACCATCACGGCGCCCTTGAGCACCCCGACGATCAGGAGGTCCTTGCCGGCGTACTCCGCGTCGATCTTCGCGGCCATCCCGGCGAGCTTGGCGTCGATCTCTTCCTTGGTGATGAGCACTTTCTCAAGGTCCGCGCCCATGTCCTTCACATCCACCCGGGGTCACTCTCGCTCGTTCGACGACCTCTGCCGAACGGACAGTCTGCCATCCGTTCTCCCGCCGGTCAGGAGCGCGTAGGACACGTTTTCCGCACGTCCCCACCCGCGGCCAACGCCTGTCACGCCCGTACGGTCCCGCCGGCCGGCCTGCGCACCGGCGGGATCCGCGGCGTACGGGCCCTCAGTCCGCCCGGAAGTCCTCCCGGCGGTCCTCCCGCCGGACGACCAGCCGGCCCTGTTCGCGGCGGGCGGACACCCGCCCGGGGAGGTTGAGGGCGCTCTGCCCGCGCCAGCCGGTGATGAGCTTGTCCATCTCCTCGATGTGCCGGCTGAAGAGGGACCCGGCCGGGGAGCCGGCCGCCAGGGCGGCGCGGCGCAGGACGCGGCGCCGCACGGCGGGCGGCAGCGCGTACAGCCCGGGGACGTCGAGGCCGCCGTCCGCGTCCCGTACGCCCCGCTCGGCGTCGGCGGCCCAGGCGTCGAGGGCGTCGGCGTCGTCCCGGGAGAGCCTGGCGGTACGGGCCAGGGAGGCGACGACGCCGCGGCCCAGCGCCTTCTCCAGCACGGGCAGCGCTTCGTGGCGGACGCGCGAGCGGGTGTAGGCGGGATCGACGTTGTGCGGGTCGTCCCAGACGGGCAGCGACTGGACCATGCACGCCTTGCGGGCGACCTGGCGGTCGATCTGGAGGAACGGGCGGCGGTACCGGCCGTCGGGCCCGGAGGTCGCGGCCATGCCGGACAGGGAGCGCACGCCGGAGCCGCGGGCGAGCGCCAGCAGCACCGTTTCGGCCTGGTCGTCTCGGGTGTGGCCGAGGAGTACGGCGGCGGCGCCCAGGCGCTGCGCGGCCTCGTCCAGCGCCGCGTAGCGGGCGTCGCGGGCGGCGGCCTCGGGGCCGCCGCCGCGGCCGACGTCGACGCGCACGGATTCGACGGGGTCCAGGCCGAGGGCGCGCAGCCGGCCGACGACTTCCTGCGCGCGCAGGTCGGAGCCGTCCTGGAGGCCGTGGTCGATGGTGATGCCGCCGGCGCGGGCGCCCTGGCGGGGGGCTTCGAAGGAGAGCGCGGAGGCCAGCGCCATGGAGTCGGCGCCGCCCGAGCAGGCGACGAGGATCAGCGGGGCGGCTGCGGGGGCAGTGGGGGCGGCCGGGCGGGGGGTGCCCGCGAAGCGGGCGCGCGAGACCGGTGCGGGGACCTCGGCCGGGGAGGCCGTGGGGGCGGCGGGAGACGCCTGGGGGGCGGCCGGGGAGGCCGCGGGGGTGGGGGGTACGTGCGCCGTCGCGTACTCCGTGAGCACGTCGTGCAGGACGTGGCGTACGGCCAGACGTATCGCGGCGACCGCTGGATGGGGACCCATGGCTTTCACTTCACTTTCGCTGGCGGCGGAAGAGCTCGCTCGGGCTCACCTCCGCGACCGTCACTGTAAGTGTGTCGATGGTGACAGAGGAGAGCGGCCAACCGAGCATTGCACGCGAGCAACGCCGGGTTCGCTCCCTCGGACGGGTGAAAGTCGCGCGAATATCGCCGCCATGGGAACCGCCGGGAGCAGTCGTCAGCTCTCGGCGCGGCTGTGCACCCGCGCGATCCAGTCCGCCGGTTTGGCGATCTCCGACTTGGTGGGCAGCGTGTTCGGCGAGGTCCACACCCGGTTGAAGCCGTCCATACCGACCTGCTCGACGACGTGCCGCACGAAGCGCTCGCCGTCGCGGTACTGGCGGAGCTTGGCGTCCAGGCCCAGCAGCTTGCGCAGCGCCTGGTCCAGCCGGCCCGCGCCGGCCTGGCGGCGCTTGGTGAACTTCTCCCGGATCTCCGAGACCGACGGCACGACCTGCGGTCCCACGCCGTCCATCACGTAGTCGGCGTGCCCCTCCAGCAGGGACATCACCGCGGTCAGCCGGCCCAGGATCTCCCGCTGCGCCGGGGTCTGGACGACCTCGACGATGCTGCGCTCCTCGCCGCCCTCCTCCCGGCTGCCGCTGAGGCTCTGCAGCGCCTCCCGCACGCGGTCCAGCAGGGTGGCCGGGTCGATCTCGGTCTCGCCCAGGAACGACTGGATCTCGCCCTGGAGATGGTCGCGCAGCCAGGGCACGGCGGTGAACTGGGTGCGGTGGGTCTCCTCGTGGATGCAGACCCACAGCCGGAAGTCGTGCGGGGAGACCTCCAGTTCGCGCTCGACGTGGACGATGTTCGGCGCGATGAGCAGCAGCCGGCCCTGGCCGGCGCCGCCGCTGCCGGAGCCGGCGTGGGCGGCGGGGCCGCCGGGCAGGTCGCGGGTGGCGGGGGCGAAGGTCTCGTACTGGCCGAGGACGCGGGAGGACAGGAACGACAGCAGCATCCCCAGCTCGACGCCGGTGATCTTGCCGCCCACGGCGCCCAGGACGGCCCCGCCGGGGAGGCCGGAGCGGCGCTTGTCCATCTTCTCCAGCAGCGGCGCGAGGACGGCGCGGAAGCCCGCGACGTTCGCCTTGATCCAGCCGGGGCGGTCGACCACGAGGATCGGGGTGTCGTGCCGCGGGTCGGCGCCCTCGGGATACATCCGGGAGAACTCGCGCACGTGCTCCTCGGCCGACCGGGCGTGCGCCCGCAGCTCGCCGACGATGGCGCGCGCCTCGTCCTGGCTCACCTCGGGGCCCGGCCGCACGAGCCGGGTCGCGGTCGCAACCGCGAGA
Organism: Streptomyces sp. CMB-StM0423; assembly: GCF_002847285.1. NCBI lineage: Bacteria > Bacillati > Actinomycetota > Actinomycetes > Kitasatosporales > Streptomycetaceae > Streptomyces > Streptomyces sp. CMB-StM0423. Next base: position 3,723,578 of record NZ_CP025407.1, read on the forward strand.
TTCCAGTCGACCATCTCCGCACCACCGATGCTCGTCATCTCTTCACCGTACGTGCCCACGCGGCCGAGCGGGAGCGCGCAGCCCCCGGAACCGGCTACGGGAGGGCCCGTAGGGGACGCGCCGGGCCGGGCGGGGAGGGGGCGCGGGCGGGGGCGGCGGGGCGGCCGCCCGAACGAGGGAGGGGATTCACTTCTCGTTCACTTCGGACAGCAGAGCGATTCACCTGTTTTGCCTAAATTCGGCGGAGAAAGGTGAACAGCGCAGGCGAGACGGACGGGAACGCGCATATCTGAGGGAGAGGTCTGTCTCCAGTCCGCATGAACCGCAAAGGACCCCCACCGTGAAGCTTCCCCGCACCACCCGGCTGCGCGCCGCGGCCGCCGGCGCCCTCGCCCTCGCCGGCGCCCTCGTCCTCGGCGCCTGCGGGTCGGACGACAACACCGGCGGCTCCGGCTCGACCGGTGGCGGCGCCCAGGCCGCGGCCGACGACGTGAAGTGCGCCGGCTCCGGCGAGCTGCTGGCGTCGGGCTCCTCGGCGCAGAAGAACGCCATGGACCAGTGGGTCAGCGACTTCCAGGGCGTCTGCCCGGACATCACCGTCAACTACAAGGCCACCGGCTCGGGCGCCGGCATCCAGGAGTTCCTCCAGGGCAAGACCGGCTTCGCCGGTTCCGACTCGGTGCTGAAGCCCGAGGAGGTGCAGGCGTCGAAGAAGGTCTGCAAGAACGGTGAGGCCGTCAACATCCCGATGCTCGGCGGCCCCATCGCCATCGGCTACAACGTCAAGGGCGTGGACGACCTCATCCTGAACGCGGACGTCCTCGCCCGGATCTTCTCCGGCGCGATCACCAACTGGAACGACCCGGCCATCGCCGAACTCAACCCCGACGCGGACCTGCCGGACACCAAGATCCAGCCGGTGCACCGCTCGGACGAGTCCGGCACCACCGACAACTTCACCCAGTACCTCGCCGCCGCCGCCAAGAACACCTGGCCGCACCAGCCCGGCAAGAAGTGGCCCGTCCAGGGCGGCCAGGCCGCGGACGGCTCCTCCGGCGTCTCCTCGCAGGTGAAGCAGACCGACGGCGCCATCTCGTACTTCGAGCTGTCCTTCGCCACCGCGAGCGGCATCAACACCGTCAAGCTCGACACCGGCGCCACGGAGCCCGTCGAGGCCACCAGCCAGAACGCCTCCAAGGCCATCGCCGCCGCGAAGGTCACCGGTTCCGGCAAGGACCTGGCGATGCAGCTCGACTTCACCACCGACACCGAGGGCGCCTACCCGCTGACCCTCCTCACCTACGAGATCGCCTGCGACCAGGGCAACCACAAGGACAACCTCGGCAAGGTCAAGTCCTTCCTCGGCTTCACCGCGAGTGACGCCGGCCAGTCGAAGCTGAGCCAGCTCGGCTACGCCCCGCTGCCCGCGGAGGTCGTCGGGAAGGTCCGTACGACAGTGGAGTCACTCTCCTGACCACCGACCCGGACCCCCGCAGCCCCCGCGCAGACCTGAGCGGGGGCCCGGAGGGCGCGGGTCCCGCAGCCGGTCCGCCGCCGCCGGGGCTCACGGCGCCCACCCCCGCGCCGTCGCCCCACCCCGAGGGGAGGCCGCCCGTGAGTACCGACACCGACATACGCACCCACGCCCCGCCACCGCCGGAGGCGCCGCGGGAGAAGGGCCGCCGCAAGAGCGCGACCCGCCTCGGCGACCGCGTCTTCGCCGGCCTGTCGAAGGGCTCGGGGATCACCCTGCTGGTGATCATGGGCGCGATCGCGGCCTTCCTCGCGTATCGCGCCTCGCTGGCCCTCGCCCAGAACGAGGGCAACTTCCTCACCACCTTCCAGTGGGACGCCAACGCCGACCCGCCGGTCTTCGGCATCGCGGTGCTGGCCTTCGGCACGCTCGTCTCGTCGGTCATCGCGATGGTCATCGCCGTGCCGATCGCGGTGGGCATCGCGCTGTTCGTCACCCACTACGCGCCGCGCAGGGTGGCCGCGCCCCTCGCGTACGTCATCGACCTGCTGGCCGCCATCCCCTCGATCGTCTACGGCCTGTGGGGCGCCCTGTTCCTGGTGCCGCACCTCATCGGCCCGTACGAGTGGCTGGACGACCTCCTGGGCTGGACCGTCGTCTTCTCCTTCGACGGCAGCGCCCCGCGCTCCCTGATGACCGCCGGCATCCTGCTGGCGATCATGATCCTGCCGATCATCACCAACGTCAGCCGCGAGGTCTTCCGGCAGTCGCCGCAGACGCACCAGGAGGCGGCGCTGGCGCTGGGTGCCACGCGCTGGGAGCTCATCCGGATGTCGGTGCTCCCCTTCGGGCGCTCCGGCGTCATCTCGGCCTCGATGCTGGGCCTCGGGCGGGCGCTGGGCGAGACGATGGCGGTGGCCACCGTGCTGTCGCCGTCGGCGCTGCTGTCGGCGAAGATCCTGGAGCCCGGGGGCGGGACGTTCGCGCAGAACATCGCCTCGGCGTTCAAGGAGGCCGGGGAGTTCGGGCGGGACGCGCTGATCGCCTCCGGTCTGGTGCTGTTCGTCATCACGCTGCTGGTCAACGGCGCCGCCCGGCTGATCATCGCGCGCCGCAAGGAGTACTCGGGAGCGAACGCATGAGCGCGCCCGGGAGCGTCATGGACCGGACCGACGCCTTCGCCATCCACCAGCCGCGCCTGCCCCGCTGGGCGCCGGTGGCCGTCGCGGCCGCCGCGGTGGCGGCGGGAGTGGCGGTCGGGCTGGGCGCGGGGCTGGACAGCCGGGTGCAGTGGGGGCTGATCGCCGCGCTGCTCTTCGTGGCCGGGCTGTACGGCGTCTCGGCGCGTACGGAGGGCACCCGCAAGGCGAGGGACCGGCTGGCCACGTCGCTCGTGTGGGGCGCCTTCCTGCTGGCCGTCATCCCGCTGGCGTCACTGGTCTGGGAGACCGTACGGCAGGGCGTCAAGGTCCTCGACGGCTACTTCCTGACGCACTCCATGAACGGCGTCGTCGCCATCGCGCCCGGCGGGGGCATCTACCACGCCCTCCTCGGCACCATCCAGCAGGTCGCGCTGGCCACCGTGATCGCCACTCCGATCGGGCTGCTGACGGCCGTGTATCTCGTGGAGTACGGGGGCGGGCGGCTGGCGAAGGCGGTCACCTTCTTCGTCGACGTCATGACCGGCATCCCGTCGATCGTCGCCGGCCTGTTCATCCTCAGCGTCTGGATCATGGGGCTGGGCTTCGGCTACTCCGGCCTCGCCGGCTCCTTCGCACTGGCCATCCTGATGATGCCGATCGTCGTGCGCTCCACCGAGGAGATGCTGAAGCTCGTGCCGAACGAGCTGCGCGAGGCGTCGTACGCCCTGGGCGTACCGAAGTGGAAGACGATCCTGCAGGTCGTCCTGCCCACCTCCCTCGGCGGCATCACCACCGGCGTGATGCTCGCCGTGGCCCGTATCACCGGCGAGACGGCTCCTCTGTTGCTGCTCGTCTTCGGCAACCCCGCCATCAACTCCGACCCCCTCAAGGGCGCCCAGGCGTCGCTCCCGCTCTACATCTACGAGCAGTGGGCCAACGGCAACAGCGCCTCCTACGACCGCGCCTGGGCCGCCGCCCTGGTGCTCATCATCTTCGTCATGCTCCTCAACCTGTTCGCCCGCCTCATCGCCCGTTTCAAGGCTCCGAAGACCGGCCGCTGACGGCCACGTACGAAAGAGATTCCAGTCCCATGGCCAAACGCATCGACATCGGCGACCTGACCGCCTACTACGGCGACTTCAAGGCGATCGACGGCATCTCACTGTCCGTCGAGCCCAAGTCCGTGACCGCCTTCATCGGCCCGTCCGGCTGCGGCAAGTCCACCTTCCTGCGCACCATCAACCGCATGCACGAGGTCACCCCGGGCGCCCGCGTCGAGGGCGAGGTGCGCCTCGACGGCGACGACCTGTACGGACCGGGCGTCGACCCGGTCGGGGTGCGCCGGGTGGTGGGCATGGTCTTCCAGCGGCCCAACCCGTTCCCGACGATGAGCGTGTACGAGAACGTGGCCGCGGGCCTGAAGCTCAACGCCCGGTACAAGAAGTCCGAACTCGACGACGTGGTGGAGAAGTCCCTGCGCGGCGCGAACCTGTGGAACGAGGTCAAGGACCGCCTCAACCGCCCCGGCTCCGGCCTCTCCGGCGGCCAGCAGCAGCGCCTGTGCATCGCCCGCGCCATCGCCGTCGAACCGCAGGTGCTCCTCATGGACGAACCCTGCTCGGCCCTCGACCCGGTCTCCACGCTGGCCATCGAGGACCTGATGGCCGACCTGAAGGAGCGGTTCACGATCGTCATCGTCACGCACAACATGCAGCAGGCGGCGCGCGTGTCGGACCGTACCGCGTTCTTCAACCTGTCGGAGGTCGGGCAGCCCGGCCGGCTCATCGAGGTGGGCGACACCGACAAGATCTTCTCCAACCCCGAGAAGAAGGCGACGGAGGACTACATCTCGGGCCGCTTCGGCTGAGGACCGAGCCCGCGGGGCACGGAGGTCGCGCAGAAACGCTTCAGCGCTACTCGAAGGCCAGGTGCACCAGCCAGTACACCGCCGCCGCCACCCCCGCCGCAGCCGGCATCGTGACGAACCACCCCATCACGATGTTCTTCGCCACCCCCCAGCGCACGGCCTTGACCCGCTTCGTCGCGCCGGCGCCCATGATCGCCGAAGTGATCACGTGCGTCGTCGAGATCGGCGCGTTGAACATGAACGACGCGGAGTACATGATCCCCGCCGCCGTCGTCTCGGCGGCGAACCCCTGCGGCGGCTGGAGGTCGATGATCCGCCGCCCCAGCGTCCGCATGATGCGCCAGCCGCCCGCGTACGTACCGAGCGAGAGCATCAGCGCGCACATCACCTTCACCCACCACGGGATGGCGTCGCCCTCGTCCTCCACGTCCGCGATGACCAGCGCCAGCACGACGATGCCCATCGTCTTCTGCGCGTCCTGCAGCCCGTGTCCCAGCGCCATCGCCGCCGCCGACACGGTCTGCGCCACCCGGAAGCCGCGCTGCGCGCGGCGCGGGGTGGAGCGGCGGAACATCCACAGGATCGCGCACATCACCAGATAGCCGACGCACAGGCCGACGATCGGCGAGATGAACATCGGGATGACGACCTTCTCCAGCACCCCGGACCAGAACACCTTCGACGACGCCGCCAGCGCCGCGCCGACCATGCCGCCGAAGAGCGCGTGCGAGGACGACGACGGCAGCCCGAAATACCACGTGATCATGTTCCACGTGATCGCCCCGACCAGGGCGGCGAACAGGATCCACATCCCGTGCGACCCGTGCGGGGTCTCGATCAGCCCTTCGCTCACCGTCTTGGCGACGCCGCTGCCGAGGAAGGCGCCGGCGAAGTTCATCACCGCGGCCATCAGCAGCGCGGCGCGCGGCGTCAGGGCGCGGGTGGAGACGGAGGTCGCGATCGCGTTGGCGGAGTCGTGGAAGCCGTTGGTGTACGTGAAGAAGAGCGCAACCCCGATCGTGACGACAAGCGCGAAGGTGTCCACCGGGCTCAGGACTCCTTGACCGCGATCGTTTCCACGGTGTTCGCGACCTTCTCGAAGGCGTCGGCGGCCTCTTCCAGTACATCGACGATCTGCTTGAGCTTGAGCACCTCGATGGCGTCGTACTTGCCGTTGAAGAGGTGCGCGAGAAGCTTGCGGTGGATCTGGTCGGCCTGGTTCTCCAGCCGGTTGACCTCGATCCAGAACTCCGGCAGGTGGTTGAGCGTACGGAGGTTGGGCATCGCCTCCGCGGTCAGCTCCGCGGCCCGCGCGAGCACCTCGATCTGCTGCTCCACGCCCCGCGGCAGCTCCTCGATCTGGTAGAGGACGACGAGGTCGACGGCCTCCTCCATGAAGTCCATGATGTCGTCCAGCGAGCTGGCGAGGCGGTAGATGTCCTCGCGGTCGAAGGGCGTGATGAACGAGGCGTTGAGCTGGTGCAGGATGGCGTGGGTGGCGTCGTCGCCGGCGTGTTCCGCAGCGCGCATCCGCTCGGCGATCTCGGCCCGGGCGGAGGAATCCGCCCCGAGCAGTTCCATCAGGAGCTTCGAGCCCGTCACGATGTTGTCGGCCGAGGCGGCGAACATATCGTAGAAGCTCGTCTCCCTGGGGGTCAGACGAAATCGCACGTGATGATCCTCAGTGCTGCGAATATCGGCGAATAGGTCCTGATGATGCTAGGCGAGCCGCACCTGGGGAGCGAACCGGCTCTGCGGAACAGCCGCAGGACAGAATGCCACGAAGGCGGTATCATATACCCCCTAAGGGTATATCGCGCACGGTTCGCATACGGTGGTACGCACACAGCGATACGCGCCGGGCGGATCGAGGGATGGGAAACGGAAGGACGGGCACGTGACCGACACCACGGCAACGACGACCGCCGCCGAGACGGCGCCGGGCGCCGGCCCGCACGGGTACAGCAAGGACAAAGAGGCCCACCTCAAACGACTCCGCCGGATCGAGGGCCAGGTCCGCGGGCTGCAGCGGATGGTCGAGGAAGACGTCTACTGCATCGACATACTCACGCAGGTCTCCGCGAGCACGAAGGCGCTGCAGTCCTTCGCCCTCCAGCTTCTGGAGGAGCACCTGCGGCACTGCGTCGCCGACGCCGCCGCCCGGGGCGGGGACGAGATCGACGCGAAGGTCGAGGAGGCCACCGCCGCGATCGCCCGGATGCTGCGGGCGTAACGCCGGGCGGCCGGCCGCCGCTGCTGCGCGCGTACGGGCCGCGCGCAGCGCCCGCGGCCCGCCGGGCCGCGCACACCCTGCGCTCCGTGCCCTTCGCTACGTGTCCTGCGCTCCGTGCCCCGAGCGCCGCCCCGCCGCGCGCTCCCGCGCCACGTGCCCGGTCGCTACGGCGTGATCTCCTGCCGGCCGCGCCTGCGCTCCAGCTCGGAGCCGCGCCGCTCGGCTTCCACCCTCAGCACCTCGTCGATGCGGTCGTCGCTCAGCCGCTCTTCCGGTGCGCTCGTCGCCGCGATGATCAATTCACCGCACAACTCGATTTCGGCGAGAGCCACATGGTCCTGTACAGCCGACCCCCGACCCACGTGCAATCACCCCACTTCCCCATGCACACCCGCCGGCAGCCGGGCTCACCGCTCAGAGTAGGTAGGACGGCACAGTCCGCGCATGACACGTCTGGACCATTTACGGCCCCGGCCTTCCCGGGCGAATCCCGACGCCCCCGCGCAAACGACCGGAATCAACTCCCGCTAGGACGCGGGCTGTTGGCCGCTCTGGCGAACCGTTCCGGCATAGATGTCACGATCCGCGGGCAACGCCACCTCGGCCGGTGCCCCGAAGTCGTAGGTTTCGACGGTCGACGCCACCCGCACCGGTGAGTCCCCGGACAGCGCGAACTCGTGCCGCACCCGGCGCGGCCGGCCGTCCTCGTCCAGATACACGTCGAAGACCACCGCGTCCTGGACGAACCCCTCGGCCGCGGCGGTCAGCGCCCCGCGCGCGTACGGGGACGCCGCGCGGGCGGCGCGGCCGAGGTCGGCCGTGCCCTCGTAGTGCCGTACGACGCTGTCGCCGACGCGCTCCTCGCCCACGTACCGCACCTCGCTGGCGCCGCGCAGCAGTTCCGCGGCGGTCAGCGGGTCGGTGGCGCCGTTGGTGACGAGGTTGCCGTCGGAGAGCCGGGTCGTGTCGAGCCGGAGCCACTTGTCGGCGGGGACGCCGGCGCCGCGGTTCTTCATGTACAGCTCGCCGACCGCGTACAGCTCGGTGATCGGCTCCTCCTCCCCCTGCGGCATCACCACGCGCAGCAGGCCGCGCCGGCCCGCGTAGTCGAAGGCACCGTCGCCGCTGACGGTGACGCGGGTGCCGCCGCTGATCATCTCCATCGCCGTACGCGCGCGGGAACTGCCCGCGCCGGCCAGCGCGTCGGCGGCGCGCTGCACGGCGGTGAGCGGGTCGCCGCCCGGGTGTTCGTCGGCCGCGGCGCCGCGCTCGGAGCAGCCGGCGGTGGCGGACAGGGCCGCGGCGGCGAGGGCGCCGAGGAGCGCGACCACGGCTGCGGGCCGGGCCTTGGCGGCGGCACCGGGGCGTGCGGGCGTGGTGCCGGTGCCTTCGGTCCGCCGCTGCTCCGCCGCCATCTCTCGCTACCCCCGGCCGGTGTTTTCTCCGGTTCGCTTAACGATGTGGAGGGGGCACCGTCACGGTCTGCCCCACCGCGGTACCGTGACCGCGTGCTCAGCGACGGACCCGGCGACGGGCCGGGTGACCCCCAGGGCGGCGCGGGTTCCGACGGCCCGTACGGCGGCGGCGCGCACCGCACGTCGACCGCCGAGCAGGGCGCGTTCGCCTTCGCCCGCTGCACCTGCGGCTGGACGGGACCGGCCCGCCGCGCCCGCTCCCGCGCCCGTACGGATGCCGCGGACCACCGCCCGGACGGCCTCGGCTGAGAGGTCCGTAGCGCGAGGCTTTGCTACTTGGGGGTAGCGAAGGGTGGACACGATGCGCTGTGCTGTCCCGATGGACAGGCGCACAGTGCTCCGTACCGCCCTCGCCACCGCCGCAGGCGTGGGCGCCGCCGGCGTCGCCGGCTGCTCGGGCGACGACGACGGCGGAAAGCCCGACCCCAAGCCCGGCGGCTCCCACTCCGGTTCCGGCAGCGGCGCGGCCACCGGACCGCCGGACTGGCCCGCGCTCGCGGAGTCACTCGCCGGCCGCCTCGTCCTCCCCGGGCACGACGACTACCGCGTCGCCGCCCAGCAGTACAACACCCGCTTCGACGACCTGCGCCCCGCCGCCGTCGCGTACGTCGACCACGCCGACGACGCCGCCGAGTGCCTGCGCTTCGCCCGCGCCGCCGGCGTCCCCGTCGCCGTCCGCAGCGGCGGCCACTCCTACGCCGGCTTCTCCAGCGGCAACGGCCGCCTCGTCGTCGACGTCTCCGCACTCTCCGGCATCGACGCCGACTCCGGCACCGCCACCGTCGGCGCCGGGGCGCGCACCATCGACGTCTACGAGGTCCTCGCCGTCCGCGGCCGGACCATACCCGCCGGCTCCTGCGCGACGGTCGGCATGGCCGGCCTCACCCTCGGCGGCGGCCACGGGGTCGTCTCGCGCGCGTACGGGCTCACCTGCGACCACCTCCGCGGCGCCACCGTCGTCACCGCCGACGGCAAGACCGTCGAGTGCTCGGCGGACGAGAACAAGGACCTGTTCTGGGCGCTGCGCGGCGCCGGCGGCGGCAACTTCGGGATCGTCACCGAACTGCGCTACGACACCCGCGAAGCCTCGGACGTCGTCGCCGCGAACATGGTGTGGCCCTGGTCGAAGGCCGAGGCGCTGCTCACCACCTGGCAGGGGTGGGGCCCGGACCAGCCCGACGAGCTGTGGTCCGCCGTCCACTTCGGCAACACCCGCGGCGGCGAGCCGACGATCTCCGTGGCCGCGATGTCGCTGGGCACCGAGGACGACATGCACACCGCCGTCGACTTCCTCGCCGACCAGGCCGGCGGCCCCGGGCCCGCCGAGGACGTCGCCATCGGCCCGCAGTCGTACATCCACGCCATGCGCTCGTACGCGGGCTGCGCCCAGGCCGACCGCGAGCAGTGCCGGCTCCAGGGCGGCGTCCCGGGCCGCAACGCGCGCGGCATCCTGCAGCGCGACACGTTCGCGGCGCGCTCCGACTTCTACGACGAGCCGCTGGGCGCCGGCGGCATCGGCACGCTGCTGGACCGGGCGGAGAAGGCGTCGCGGTCGGCGGACGCGCTGTTCATCCTCACCGCGCTGGGCGGGGCGGTGAACCGGGTGCCGGTGGGGGACACGGCGTTCGTGCACCGCGGGTCGCGGGTGCTGGCGCAGTACATCTCGTCGTGGGACGAGGGCGAGGACGGCGGTCCCGGCGAGCGGTGGCTGGCGGACACGCACGCGGCGATGCGGGAGCACGCCTCGGGGGCGGCGTACCAGAACTACACGGATCCGGAGCTGCGGAAGTGGCGCGGCGCGTACTACGGTTCCGCGGCGGAGCGGCTGGCGAAGGTGAAGGAGCGGTACGACCCGGAGCGGCTGTTCGACTTCGACCAGGCGGTGTAGGCGGGCGGTGCAGGCAGGCGGTCCGGGCGTCACGCGGTGTAGCGCCCGGCCGCGGAGAACTTCAGGGGGCGCATTGGCGCGCGCACCCGGCGGGGACTGCTTCCGTACGCGCCGGGCCCCGGCCTCCGCAGCCGCCGGTGGGCCGCTCCCGTACCGGCTACGCCGCCAACTCGTCGCCGTCCCGGCCGCCGCCTCCGCCGCGCTCCAGCGACTCCGTCCGCGGCGTGGGGACCCCGCCGGGATCCGTCGCCGGTTCCCGTTCCCGGCCGGCGTCCGCCGCCTCCGGGTCGCCGACGAGCCACTCGGGCGCCCGCCTGACCAGCGGCATCAACCCGGCCGTCGCCGCCGGCGCGAGCAGCAGCGCCACCGACGTGCCGAGCGCGATGCCGCCGACGACGTCCGAGGGGTAGTGGACGCCCAGGTAGACCCGGCTCAGCGCCTCCAGCAGCGCCAGCGCCAGCGCGGCGAGCCCGTACCGCCTGCTCGCCATGAAGATGCCGACCGCCAGCGCCATGGCGACCGACGTGTGGTCGCTGACGAACGAATACCCGGTCGTGCCGGGGAGCAGGACCTCCAGGCCCTCGTGCTCCCGGAACGGCCGCGGGCGCTCCACGATCGCGCGGATCGGCATGTTCGCGAGCAGTGCGAGCGCCGCTGCCAGCGGGCCCCACAGCAGCGCGGTCACGACCGGCACCGCGCCCGTACGCCGGCGCGCGCGCCACCAGCACACGACCAGCAGCACGCCGAGCAGGCCGATCAGCCCGTACTCGCCGAGGAACGCCGCCCCGCGGTCGAACCAGGGCGGCGTGGAGTCCGCAACGCCGTTGATGTCGAACAGCACGGAAACGTCGGCGTTCGACCCGCTCGGGGGTGCCCCCGCAAGGTGCAGCGAACGCATGTCCACTCGGCTCCTCTCCCCACCCGTTTCCCGCTGATCGGCGACTGCCGTCTTCCCTATTGCAACGGTGCCGCTCGCCCTTTGCAACGGCGCCGCGACGGTCTGCGTTCCGTCTGCTACCGAAAGATCACCGGGAGGTTATCGAAGAGTGACCGTCCGTACGGCCCGTACGGCCGCCGCGCGCGGCGGCCCGTCGCACGTCAGCGCTTCGGCAGCGCCTCGGCGCCGGCCTCCGTGACCCGGGTCGCGCCGAAGTAGTCGGGCGAGTCGATCGGATCGAAGCGGATCACGGCGCCGGTGTAAGGGGCGTCGATCATGTAGCCGCCCCCTACATACAGGCCGACGTGGTGGATGGAGCGCGAGTCGTTCATGTCGTACGCGAAGAACACCAGGTCCCCGGGCAGCAGTTCGTCCCTGCTGGGGTGCGGCCCGGCGTTCCACTGGTCGTTCGCCACCCGCGGCAGCTCGATGTCCACGGAGGCGTACGCCGCCTTGGTCAGCCCCGAGCAGTCGAACCGGCCGCCCTCCTCCGGCGTGCCGTCACCGCCCCACAGATAGGGCGTGCCGAGCTTGTCCTGCGCGTAGTGGATGGCGCCCGCGGCCTGCTTCGAAGGCGACAGGCGGGAGGTGGGGGCGGCGAAGCTCTCCTCCAGGGCCTGGATGATCTGCACGTAGTTCTGCGTCTCGCGGTACGGGGGCACGCCGTGGTATTTGATGACGGCGTACGGTCCCGCGTTGTACGCGGCGAGCATGTTCTCGGTCGGGTCGCCGGGCACGTCCTCGACGTAGCCCGCGAGCTTGCAGTCGTAGGTGGCCGCCGACGGGATGGCGTCCTCGGGGTCGTTGATGTTGCGCTCGCCGTCGCCGTTGGCGTCGATGCCGTGGGTGGCCCAGGTGCCGGGCATGAACTGCGCGATGCCGCGCGCGTCCGCGGGGCTGACTGCGTTGGGGTCCCAGCCGCTCTCCTGGTATAACTGCGCGGCGAGCAGGGCGGGGTTGAGGGCCGGGCAGAGGTTGCCCCACTCCTGCACCAGCGGCTGGTACGTGGCGGGCACGGCCCCCTTCGCCAGGCCGACGCCGCGGCCGGCGAGACCGGACGCGGCGGTGTACGTGCCGACGACGAGCAGGGCCAGGAACGACAGGACCATCCCCGACCCCAGCGCCACGAACAGCCAGAGCTTGCGCACCCCTCAACCATCCCTCATCGGGCCCCGGCTGTCTGCCCGTTGCCTGCTCAACGTCCCTTGCCCGTACCGCCCTTCGCGCACAGCGCCGCGTCGGCCGCCCCCTGGAGGTCCGCCAGCCGGTCGCCCTCGGCGGCCCACGTGGTCGTGTAGACGGTGACCGTCCCGCGCCCCCGGTCCGCCCGCCCGCCGGCGACGGAGTCGCCCGGCAGGTCGCCGCCGTGACCCCAGTACACGCCGCCGCAGCTCAGCGGGAAGGACGCGACGCCGTAGCCGTACCTGCTGCCCTCGGGGTAGGTGTCCTGGCCGCCGACGTCGGTGGTGTCGTGGGTCATCGCCCGCAGCGCCCAGCCGGGCAGCAGCCTGCCGCCGAAGAGGGCGTCCCAGAAGGCGTTCTGGTCCTTCGGCGTGGTCACGAGGCCGCCGGAGGCGCCGAACTCGTAGCCGGGCAGGTCGGTCACGTCGGTGACGCCGGCCCCGGGGTCGGTCGGGTCGACGCCGTAGTTGCGGGCGTGCGGGCCGCGTATGGTCAGCTCGCCCTTCGCGGGCCAGTACGTGTCCTTCAGGTGCAGCGGTTCGATGAAGGTGCGTTCGATGTGCGTGCGGTAGTCCTCGCCGGTGACCTGATTGATCAGCAGGCCGAGCGCGAGGTAGTTGGTGTTGGAGTAACCCCAGCGGGCGCCCGGTTCGAAGTCGGCGGGGTGGCCGAGGGCGAGCGCGAGGTACTCCTCCTCGGTGGCGCCGCGGCTCCAGTCGACGTACTGCAGGTACTCCGGCAGCCCGCTGGTCTGCTTGAGCAGGTGCCGCACGGTGACGCCGGTGCCGGCGAGCTGCGGCACGTACCGCGCGGCGGGCGCGTCCAGCCGCACCGCGCCCGCGGCGACCAGCCGCATGACGGCGGTGGCGGTGAACGCCTTGGTGTTGCTGGCCATCCGGTAGCGGCCCTCGGCACCGACCATGGGCCGCCCGGTGGCGGTGCCGGCGACGCCGGCGGTACGGGTCGTGCGGCCGTCGTACGCGAGGGCACCGGGGACGCCGTCGCGCTCGACGAGGGCGTTGAGGCGGCGCTGTACGGGGTCGGGGGCGCCCCCGGCGCCGTGGGCGGCGGCGACGGGCGCGGCGGCACCGGCGACGACGGCGGCAAGGAGGGCGGCGGCCCCGGCGCGGCGGGCGGCGGTGCGGGTACGGATGCGGTTCACGGCGGTCTCCCTGGGTCGTGGTGTGGCGGGCTCCACCTTCGGCCCCGTACGCCCTGTGATCACTGGTGCCGACCGCCGGACCCGGGGTGGCGCCAGCACCACCGCCGCCCGTGCCGTACGGCCACCTCCGGCCGCCCTCACCAGGGGTGTTGACATAGAGAACACTCCAAGTGGTGCACTCGCCGCGTCCGACCAGACCGGCACCCGGAGGCCCGTACCCCATGACCCACGACTCGCCCGTCACCCTCGTCACCGGCGGCGGCAGCGGCATCGGCGCCGCCGCGGCCCGCCAACTCCTCGCCCGCGGCGGCCGCGTCGCCGTCACCGGCCGCGGCGCCGAGCGGCTGCGCCGGTTCGCCAAGGACGCCGGCGACCCGCCGGAGCTGCTGACCCTGCCGGGCGACGCCTCCGACCACGAGGCGGTGGCCGAGGCGGTGCAGGCGACGCTCACGGCGTTCGGCCGGCTCGACGCGGTCGTCGCCAACGCCGGCTTCGCCAGCCACGACGACCTCGGCACCGGCGACCCGGCCGGCTGGCGCGACATGGTGCTCACCAACGTCCTGGGCCCCGCGCTGCTGATCCGCAGCTCGCTGGAGGCGCTGCGCGAGACCCGCGGCCGGATCGTCATCGTCGGCAGCGTCGCGGGCTTCGTCTACGGCGCGGGCAACATCTACGGCATCACCAAGTGGGCGATGACGGGGCTGGCCGAGAACACCCGCCGCATGGTGACCGGCGACGGCATCGGCGTCACCCTCGTCGCCCCCGGCCGCACCGACACGCTCTTCTGGGACGGCATGGGCGGCGCGCCGGAGGGCATGGAGATGATGACGTCCGACCAGGTCGCCGAGTCGATCGTCTGGGCGCTGAACCAGCCGGAGGGCGTCGACGTCAACACGGTCGTCATGCGGCCCATCGGCCAGCCCGTGTAAGGCACATGGACGCGCCGCCCGCGCGCCCCCCGCGTACGACCCGCCCGCCGCCGCACCCCGGCGGCGGGCGCGCCGCGTCAGCCCGCGGCCGGCACGGGCACACCGGCCTCCGCGCCCTCGCCCACGGAGGCCGCCTCCACCTCCCCCACCTCCGACGCCGGCGACGCCGACACCCCCGGCCCGGCGGCCTCGTGCAGGGACGCCCCGACGCCGCTGACCGCACCGACGAGCACCACGACCCCCGAGACGACCGTCATTCCTTCGAACACATCCGCCGCCTTCCCCAGGGCCTGTTTGAGTCAAATCCACCAACGAGGCCCGCCCGGCGCCCGTCACCGCGGCACCCACTCTTCACATACTCCGATTCGGCGCAGGTCGGACAAGCCGATCGCCTCCCCGACCCCGCAGGCACGCAGCGTTGCCAATAGTCACCTAACGTGATACACACAGGAAAGTCGGCAGAGAGCGCCGAACACCCTTGTGAAATCCCCGCGGTTGACGCCAAATCGACTCTCACGAGGGCATCATCAGGGAGGATGGACAATGACTCCTGCCGTCCACCCCGGACGGCAACACAGCGCATGGGGCGGTGAGTTACGACATGTTCCTGGCAGCCGACAAGGGCGACATCAACACCATCATCGGCGGTATCGCCCCTGACTGGGGCCCCTTCGGAAGCCTGGGCCAAGAAGCGCGCGTGATGATCGAAGTGGTCATGGCGGTCGCGATCCTGCTGTGCCTGGGCATCGCGATCTGGGGGGCGGCCAAGCAGCGCATCGGCGCGACCGCGCTGCGCGACACGTTCAGCGCGGAGCAGGGCAAGGGGCTGATCGTGGCGGGTCTGACGGGAGTGTTCATCATCGGCTCCCTCGGCACCGTGTTCACAATCGTGTACGGAATGGCGGTGTAGGCCGGGCCGTGACTTCAGGGCCAGGCGTACGGCGAACGGCGGTGCGGCACACGGCGACGGGACGTCGCCCGAGCCCGCGACCCGGGAGGCAACCACCCCCCGGCCGCGGCCCGGGGACCCCCGTAGGACGTCAGACGGCGCACCGCTACCTTCTTGTGCCTACGGCACGCCGGTGCAACGCGGCACCGGCGCACGGAGGGGGGGACCCGGCATGAGCCACGACGACGACTACGTCGACTACGGCACCCCCGAACCCGGCACCCGCACCCGCTTCGCCGAAGGCGACAACGACGGCCGCTACGACACCCGCCGCGGCGGCCGCGTCTCGCCGTCCCGCGCGATGGTCACGGTCGTGGGCGTCGTGGTCCTCCTCATCGCCGCGATCGCTTTCGCGAACCGCGGCGGCAACACCGAGGACGACCCCGAATCCCCCGCCAACCCCGACACCAAAGCCCAACCCACCTCCCCCACAGGCGACACCCCCGTAAAAACCCCCACCAACGGCGGCATCCCCACAGGTTTCCCACAGTCGGCAGAGGGCGCCCAGTCGGCAGCGGCGAACTACACCGTGCCGCTGGCCGGCGCCGGGATGTTCGACGAAGACGAGCGTGCCGACATCGTCCGCGCGCTCTACGTCCCCGGTGTCGCCGAGGCCCGTCTCTCCGCTCTCGACGAGGTCTACGACGACCCGGCGTTCCTCCAGCGCATCGGCCTGGAGGACGACGGCACGGCGCCCACCGGCACGACGTTCGTCTCCCGGATCAACCCCGTAGGCGCGAGCGTGAAGGCTTACACCGACGACACCGCGAAGATCGCCGTCTGGTATTCGGCGCTCTTCGGCCTCGCCGGCGAGGACTCCGAGAACCCCGTCACCGAGAGCTGGTACACCACGACGTACGAGCTCCAGTGGGCCGACGGCGGCTGGAAGGTCTCCGACTACACGCAGAAGGACGGCCCGGTGCCCGTCGGGCGCGACCAGACCGCCTCCTCCGCCGAAGACATGGCCAAGGCAATCGAGGAGTTCGGAGGGTTCACCTATGCCCGCTGACCGCCGCCGCGCCCTCCGCCTGGGCGCACTCCTCGGGGGCGCGCAGTTCGTCGCCCTCCTCGCCGCCGGCCGCGCCGCCGCCCAGGACGGCGACTCCTGCGACCTCATCCGCGGCCCCGCCCGCGACTACTGCGAAGGCGAAGGCGACCGCAAGGGCTCCGCCCCCGACGCCCCCAGCGACCCGACCGAATCCGTCGATCCGCTGTCCTCGTTGGCGAAAGGGTGTGCCGAAGCCGCCGCCTGGACCATCGACAAGCTCTCCGACGCCGTCAACTCCACCACCACCGTCGACTTCACCAACGCCACCTTCCTGCGTCAGTACGCCGTCGTCTTCGCCGCCTCCACCATCCTCACCCTCACCCTCTGGCTCCTCGCCGTCGCCAAGCGCGCCATCCGCGGCGTCCCCCTCGGCGAAGCCCTCGGCGAGGCCATCGGGTTCCTCTGGCTCACCGTCCTCGCCTCCGCCTTCACCCCCCTCGTCCTCTACACCCTCGTCACCGCCACCGACTCCGTCACAGAAGCCATCGCTTCCGGTACGTCGTCCAACACCGACACCTTCTTCGGCGGCTTCTCGGAAGCGCTCAAGAAGGGCGAGGACATCGGCGGCGGCCCGATCATGCTCATCGTCGTCTCCCTCGTCTCCGTGCTCGCCGCAGGCGTGCTCTGGCTGGAGCTCGTCATCCGCGCCGCCCTCCTCTACGTCGGCGCCCTCCTCGGCACCGCCGTCTACGCCGGGCTCGTCGACAAGAACATGTGGCACCACGTCCGCCGCTGGGCCGGGATCATGATCGCCGTGATCCTCGTCAAGCCGGTCATCGTCATCGTCCTGGGCCTCGCCGGTGCCCTCTCCGCCGAGGAAGGACCCGACGCCTTCTCCGCCGTCGTCTCCGGCCTCGCGATCATCCTGCTCGCCATCTTCGCTAGCGCGATGATCTACCGCTTCGTGCCCGGCTTCGGCGACGAGATCATGACCGCCAAGCAAGGCCGCCGCGCCACCTCCGCCAACCCGGCCTCCGCCGTCATGGCCACCCCCGCCGCCCTCGTCACCGCCGGCATGAAGACCCACGGCTCCCGCACCTCGTCGTCGGGACCCGCCGGCGGCGGCGCCACCGGCGAGTCCCGCTCCGCGGCCAAGCCCGCCAACCCCGTCGCCGGCGGCGTCTCCGCCCACAGCACCCGCCCGCAGCAGTCCGCCCCGCCCAAGCCGAGCACCGCCAACCACAGCACCGGCGGCTCCGGTTCCGGCTCGCAGGGCGGCCGCAGCGTGCCCCCGCAGTCCCCCCAGCAGCCCGGAAACAGGAGGTGACCTGCGGTGACCACGCACCACACACCACCGATCACCCCCCGTCGCACGTACCTCATCGGCAAGGCCCGCCCCAACGCCATCGTCGGCCGCAACCGCGAGACCGGCGAGATCGGCATGATCATCGGCGGCGCCTTCCTCGGCATGATGTGCGGCCTCCTCGTCCCCGTGCTGACGCTGCGCATCGTGCTGCTGATGGGCTTCCCGCTGCTCGCCCTCGCCGCCGTCTACGTCCCGTACCGGGGCCGCACCTTCTACAGGTGGTTCGAGATCAGCCGCAGCCACCGCCGCCTCCTGCGCAGCGGCGCCGCCGTCTACCGCTCCGGCGCCCAGGAAGCCGGCACCCGCCTCAGCGGCGAGGAGGTCGCCGTCGGCACCCCGCCCGGCATCGGCCGCATCAACTGGATGGTCGCCCCCTTCGGCCCCGACGAGATCGCCGTCCTGCTGCACGCGGACCGCCGCACCGTCACCGCCGTCATAGAGATCGAGGGCCCCGGCGTCGGCCTGCGCGACAGCGAGGACCAGGAAGCCCTCGTCGACCGCTTCGGCACCCTGCTCAAGCACGCCGCCAACGGCGACGGCTTCGTACGCCGGCTGCAGATGCTCGCCCGTACGCTGCCCGCCGACCCCGACGCGCACGCCAAGGACGTCTCGCAGCGCGGCGACCCGCGTGCGCCGCAGTGGATAAAGGGCTCGTACGACCAGCTCCAGTCGATGGTCTCGACCTCCTCCGAGCAGCACCGCGCGTACTTCGTCGCCTGCATGCCCTACACGCGCGACCTCGGCCAGGAGGCCACGGTCATGGGCCGCGCGACCAAGCAGAGCCGCGACGACTGCATCGCCGTCATCATGGCCCGCGAGCTGGGCGACATCTGCGCCCGTCTCGCCGAGGCCGACATCCGGGTACGGCAGCCGCTGGGCATCGCACGGCTCTCGGCCCTCGTGCACTCCATGTACGACCCGGACCACCCCATCGACCACATCCAGGCCATGACCCAGCGCAACGCCTGGCCGGCCGAACTGGACGCCGTAGACCCGCAGTACCTGCGCGCCAAGACCCGCGAGTCGGCGACCCGCGACCCCTGGTGCCACTCCACGGCGTGGGTGAAGGAATGGCCGATGACCCCGGTCGGCGTCAACTTCCTCGCCCCGCTCCTCGTCCACACCCCGGACGTCATCCGCACGGTCGCCGTATGCATGGACCTGGAGCCCACAGAAGTGGCCATCGAGCGGATGCTGACGGAGAAGACGAACGACGACGCCGAGGCGTCCAGGCAGGCGAAGATGAACCGCGTCGTCGACCCCCGGGACATCGCCCACCACGAGCGCATCGACCAGCGCGGCGAGGACCTCGCCTCCGGCGCCGCCGGCGTCAACATCGTCGGCTACCTCACGGTCTCCGCCCGCTCCCCCGAGGCTCTCGCCCGCGACAAGCGCACGATCCGCGCCTCGGCGGGGAAGTCATACCTGAAACTGGAATGGTGCGACAGAGAGCACCACCGCGCCTTCGTGAACACCCTGCCTTTCGCGACCGGGATCAGGTGACCCCCATGGCCCAGCGGTTGATGCTCCCCTACGACAGGGAACGCGCGGCGCACCGCGCCCCCTCGCCCCACGCCCCGGTCCCCGCCCGGAAGGGCACCCCGTACGAGCGCGGGCACCGCCGCGCGCTCGTCAGCACCCCGCCCTCCGCGACCGGGATCAGGTGACCCCCCATGGCCGACCTCCTCGATCTGGCGACGCGCGCCTTCGCGGGCTTCGTCTTCGGCAAGACGGAGACCCAGCGGCTGCCCGTGCGCACCTCCTCCGCGCAGGCGCAGGCCGTCTATCTGCCCACCGCCGCGCCCGGCCTGGGCGACTCCGGCGTCATCATCGGCCGCGAGGTCTACAGCGGCAAGGGCTACATCTACGACCCCTTCCAGCTCTACGGCCAGCAGCTCCCCGCGCCGCACTGGCTGGTGCTCGGCGAGTCGGGTAACGGCAAGTCCGCGCTGGAGAAGACCTACGTCCTACGCCAACTGCGCTTCCGCGACCGCCAGGTCGTCGTGCTCGACGCCCAGGGCGAGGACGGCGTCGGCGAATGGGCGCTCATCGCGCAGGAGCTCGGCATCACCCCGATCCGCCTCGACCCCCTCGCGGCCCTCGACAGCGGCATCCGCCTCAACCCGCTCGACCCGGCGATCACCACCACCGGCCAGCTCGCCCTGCTCCGTACGATCATCGAAGTCGCCACCGGCAGCGGCCTGGACGAGCGCTCCGGCTTCGCCCTCAAGGTCGCCCACGGACACGTCACCGAGACCGTCACCGACCGCCAGCCGGTGCTCACCGACATCGTGGAGCAGCTCCGCCACCCGGCGCCGACTGCCGCCGAGGCCATGAACGTCGACGTCGAGGACGTCCGCAACTGGGGCCTGGACGTCGCCCTGGTCCTCGACCGCCTGGTCGACGGCGACCTGCGCGGCATGTTCGACGGCCCGACGACCGTCGGCATCGACCTCGACTCGCCGCTCATCATCTTCGATCTCTCCCACATCGACCGGAACTCGATCGCCATGCCGATCCTCATGGCGATCGTCGGCGTGTGGCTGGAGCACACCTGGATCCGCCCGGACCGCAAGAAGCGCATCTTCCTGGTCGAAGAGGCGTGGCACATCATCAACTCCCCCTTCGTCGCCCAGCTCTTCCAGCGGCTGCTGAAGTTCGGCCGCCGGCTCGGCCTCTCGTTCGTCGCCGTCGTGCACCACTTGTCGGACGTCGTGGACGGAGCCGCGGCGCGGGAGGCGGCGGCGATCCTGAAGATGGCGTCGACACGTACGATCTACGCCCAGAAAGCCGACGAGGCCCGCGCGACGGGAAAAGTCCTCGGACTGCCGCGCTGGGCCGTCGAGATCATCCCGACCCTGACGCCCGGCATCGCCGTCTGGGACGTCAACGGCAACGTGCAGGTGGTCAAGCACCTGGTGACCGAGGCCGAACGGCCGCTGGTCTTCACCGACCGGGCGATGACGGAGTCCGCCCCGGTACCGGCCCTGGAGGCGGCGGACGACACCGGCCCGGTGGTGATGGCGAAGGAATCGACGGTGGCCTGAGATGGCGCAGGGTCGCGGTGGACGAAACCGGGGCGGCGGGCAGCAGGACGGCCCGGAGCGGGGCATCCCCGATGCCCTGCTCCTCGGCATTCTGGCGTTCCTGCTCGGCCTGACGATCCTGGCGTGGACGGCGACGGGTCTGTCCGGGCTGCTGGCGCACGGCGCGTGGCCTGACGGCGTCAAGTTCACACGCACGCCGCTGGCGATGCGCGAGCTGGTCTCCGAACCGCACGACCTGCCTGCCGCCTGGCCGGACACGCCGCGCGAGTCCCTGTCGGGGTGGGGGCTGTTCTGGGGCGTGTTCATCAGCCAGTTGATGGTGCTCGGCACGTTCACGCTCGTGGGGATGACGACGACGGCGAGCTGGCGGGCCCGCCGGGCGGCTGCACGCAAGGCGGCCGCGGGAGACGAGGCGCTGGCAGGCGGCCTGGAGAGCCGGTACGAGGAGCGGGACCTGTACGAGGACACGGAGTCCCCGGCGCAGCCCACGCCCCAGCGCAGAGCGCCCGTACGACCCACGCAGGAGCCACGCCCGCAGCCCACCCGGCCCCTCCCCACCGTCCCGCGGCAGGGCCAGGCCCAGCCCCCGGCCGGACTGCCGCCGACGCACGCCGGCCCGCTGGTGTTCCGCAAGGGCAGCCCGACGGCGATGGCGGTCACCCGGGAGACGCTGCTGGGAGCGGAGGGCCCCGCGCTCGTCATCACCTCGGACGCCACCCTGTGGGCGGACACCAAGGACGCCCGCGGCAAGCTCGGCCCCGTCCTCGTCTACGACCCGGGTCAGCTCTGCGACACCCCGGACCGCCTCCGCTGGTCCCCGGCCGCCGGCTGCACGGACCGCGGCACGGCTTCCGAGCGAGCGGCAGCTCTCCTACGCCCGGTACGCCCCCAGCACCGTACGGACACCACGGTGGCGGACACCGCGGAGACGATGCTGGCGTGCTGGCTGCACGCCGCCGCCGTAGCGGACCGCCCCTTCGCCCAGGTCCACCGCTGGGCCCAGGGCACGGGCGCCCACGAACCGGTGGGCATCCTCCGCTCGGCGCCAGAGGCGGCGTCGGGCGCGGCCGGCGAGCTGGAGTCGGCGTTGACGGGGCATCCGGAGCGGCGGGACGCGGCGGCGGAACTGGTGGCGACGGCGCTGGAGGGCATGTCGTCGATCCACATGCGCAACGCTTCCAAACCGACTCGAGCAGATTCGCTCGTATTGGAGTCATTCATCGACGAAGGGGGAACGCTCTATCTGGTGGGTGAAGCCATCGAGGGCCCCCGGTCCCGCCCGGGTGCGATGCCACTGCTCACCGCCCTCGCCACAGACGTGGTCGAGCACGGCCGCCGCATGGCCGCAGGGTCATCCACCGGCCGGCTCGACCCACCACTCACCCTCGTCCTCGACGACGTAGCCGCAGTCGCCCCCCTCGCCCAACTCCCCGCCCTCCTCACGGAAGGCGACCGCGAGGGACTGCCCACGCTGGCCACGATGCGCTCGCCGGAGCAGGCGCGCAGCCGCTGGCCGGGGCTGTCGCTGGGGGTGTGAGGGGTGCAGAAATGACTCAACCCCCGGACATCGTCCGGGGGTTGAGTACTAAAGATTGTTCGGCGGTGACCTACTCTCCCACACGGTCCCCCATGCAGTACCATCGGCGCGGTCGGGCTTAGCTTCCGGGTTCGGAATGAGACCGGGCGTTTCCCCAACGCTATGACCACCGAAACCCTAAAAGGGTCAGCGAACAAGCACACTCTTCAATTAAGTGAACAAACTCAAGCCAACCCGACAACAATGGTTTGCTGTCTGGGAACAACACAGTGGACGCAAGCAGCTATGGACAAGCCCTCGGCCTATTAGTACCGGTCACCTCCACCCCTCACAGGGCTTCCAGATCCGGCCTATCAACCCCGTCGTCTACAGGGGGCCTTAACCCCACAAGGGGGTGGGAGTCCTCATCTCGAAGCAGGCTTCCCGCTTAGATGCTTTCAGCGGTTATCCCTCCCGAACGTAGCCAACCAGCCATGCCCTTGGCAGAACAACTGGCACACCAGAGGTCCGTCCGTCCCGGTCCTCTCGTACTAGGGACAGCCCTTCTCAAGACTCCTACGCGCGCAGCGGATAGGGACCGAACTGTCTCACGACGTTCTAAACCCAGCTCGCGTGCCGCTTTAATGGGCGAACAGCCCAACCCTTGGGACCGACTCCAGCCCCAGGATGCGACGAGCCGACATCGAGGTGCCAAACCATCCCGTCGATATGGACTCTTGGGGAAGATCAGCCTGTTATCCCCGGGGTACCTTTTATCCGTTGAGCGACGGCGCTCCCACAAGCCACCGCCGGATCACTAGTCCCTGCTTTCGCACCTGCTCGACCCGTCAGTCTCGCAGTCAAGCTCCCTTGTGCACTTACACTCACCACCTGATGACCAACCAGGCTGAGGGAACCTTTGGGCGCCTCCGTTACATTTTAGGAGGCAACCGCCCCAGTTAAACTACCCACCAGACACTGTCCCCGATCCGGATCACGGACCCAGGTTAGACATCCAACACGACCAGAGTGGTATTTCAACGACGACTCCACAACCACTGGCGTGGCCGCTTCACAGTCTCCCACCTATCCTACACAAGCCGAACCGAACACCAATATCAAGCTATAGTAAAGGTCCCGGGGTCTTTCCGTCCTGCTGCGCGAAACGAGCATCTTTACTCGTAATGCAATTTCACCGGGCCTATGGTTGAGACAGTCGAGAAGTCGTTACGCCATTCGTGCAGGTCGGAACTTACCCGACAAGGAATTTCGCTACCTTAGGATGGTTATAGTTACCACCGCCGTTTACTGGCGCTTAAGTTCTCAGCTTCGCCACCCCGAAGAATGACTAACCGGTCCCCTTAACGTTCCAGCACCGGGCAGGCGTCAGTCCGTATACATCGCCTTACAGCTTCGCACGGACCTGTGTTTTTAGTAAACAGTCGCTTCTCGCTGGTCTCTGCGGCCACCCCCAGCTCCCCGTGTAAAACGGATCACCGGAAACGGCCCCCCTTCTCCCGAAGTTACGGGGGCATTTTGCCGAGTTCCTTAACCATAGTTCACCCGAACGCCTCGGTATACTCTACCTGACCACCTGAGTCGGTTTAGGGTACGGGCCGCCATGAAACATCGCTAGAGGCTTTTCTCGACAGCATAGGATCATCCACTTCACCACAATCGGCTCGGCATCAGGTCTCACCCATAAAGTTGCGCGGATTTACCTGCACAACGGGCCACACCCTTACCCCGGGACAACCACCGCCCGGGC